>NZ_JBCPDP010000002.1:0-345926 GCF_040915385.1 Coprococcus sp. RTP21204st1_G4_RTP21204_210225
AACTCACGTAATGATATATAGCCATTCGCCATAAATCCGAACAAAACTGTCTTCAGCATGCTGACCGGGTCATATCTGAGTCTTCCTGTATAATGTTGTGGAATATTTTTCAGATACTTCTCCAGTTCAATTTCTCCCATAAATCTGTCAAAAGTCAGCACTGGATCACAGATGTCCAGATAATCTTGAATTAGCAGTGGCAAAACTGCCTGTTTTGGGTTAGAATAGATTATGTTATTAATTTTCATTGCAAGCTAATTATAACAGAAAGAAGGACCTTAGGGTTTATAATAAACCCTTGGTCCTTCTTTTTTTCGGGACTATGCTTTTTTCACAGCCCCTTTCATCATAACTATTCTTTTTTTTATTTCAGGAAGAACCAGTATCCTGCAAATGCAGCAGCTGCGATGATCAGGAAGATAAGGATTACAACAAGCACAACAGGAAAATGTCTCTCATCATCGTCATCTTCTTCGTCTAACATATTCTGATAGTTCTCACGCATCTCCTGTTCACGTTTTTCACGGACATGCTTTGGTGGGATATTAGAATAGGTCTGTTCTTTTTCTCCCTCTGGAGTGGAAAGATCAGGTGCAGTAATTTTAAGTTCATCCTCTTCATCAGAAATGATACGTGTGCTGGAATTGTCAATTGCATGTACCGGTTTGGCTTCTTCCGGACGTTTCTTTTTCGGACGTGGACGAACTTTTTCCCGGCTTTCTTCCTGACCTTCTGCATATTTGAGAAGTGGACGGTCTGAAGTAGCAGGGCGTTTCTTTGGATGCGGTCTGGATGGCTGTTCTTCGGAAGAACCTTCTGTCTTCGTACGAGGTTTTCTTACCGGTCTTTCGCCTTCGGCAGCCGGGTTCGGACATTTTTTCTTCGGATGAGTCGGTACTTCTGGATTAGCAGAAGAAGCGGTCCGCTTTTCGGTGTTTTCCGGAGATACCGGACGTTTTTTCTTTTTCTTTGGCTGGGCAGGACGTTCGGCAGAAGTTTTTTCTCCTTCGGCAGCCGGGCGCTTTTTGTGTGGCTTTTCTGCAGCCTTACCGGCTTCAACTGTTTTTTCAGCCAATGCTTCTTTTGCAAGCTTTTTTTTCTTTTCACGCTGTTTATCTAAATTCCACTGCTTTTTACAATCGCGGCAGATTGCGAATTCATTGTAGATTGCTTCACCGGCTTCATTTTCGCCTATTTTTTTGTTCTTGATCTCAAGATCCTTTTTACAAATCGGGCACTGCATGATTTATCTCTCCTCTTTGGTTTTTTAATATGTATCTACTCCCTTATTAAATGATGTAAATGTTAAAAATTATGTTTAACATTCACGTCCTTAAATACATAGAATCATACATATATAATGTTATCACGTCCCCCAAAGATGTCAAGAAAGTTCTTTGAATATTCACAAAAAAGTGCTAGAATAAAATGGATTTACTATAGATTAGGAGGACGCGAAGATATGACAGATACAAAGACAATCAAAGTAGGATTACTTGGACTTGGAACAGTCGGAACAGGTGTTTATAAATTGATTGGACGCCGCAGTGAAGAGATGCAGCAGAAGACCGGCGCCGCTCTTGAAATAAAGAAAATCCTGGTACACAACATGAAAAAAGTAAGACAGGGTGTAGATCAGAATCTGCTGACAGATCAGTGGAAAGAGATTATAGAAGATGATGAAATCCAAATCGTGATCGAGGTGATGGGCGGAATTGAGCCAGCGAAAACGATGATCACAGAAGCACTGAAAGCAGGGAAAAATGTAGTAAGTGCAAATAAGGATCTGATCGCAGAATATGGAAAGGAACTCTATGACGCTGCGAAAGAAGGTAGCGCTGATTTCCTGTTTGAAGCAGCGG
Organism: Coprococcus sp. RTP21204st1_G4_RTP21204_210225; assembly: GCF_040915385.1. Classification (NCBI taxonomy): domain Bacteria; kingdom Bacillati; phylum Bacillota; class Clostridia; order Lachnospirales; family Lachnospiraceae; genus Coprococcus; species Coprococcus sp. RTP21204st1_G4_RTP21204_210225. The sequence goes on from NZ_JBCPDP010000002.1 coordinate 1,863, forward strand.
TAGCAGGAGGAATCCCGATCATCCGTCCGCTTAAGCAGTGCCTGGAAGGCAACCAGATCGATGAGATCATGGGAATTGTCAACGGTACGACTAACTATATCCTGACAAAGATGTTTGAAAATGGAATGGATTTCACAGAAGCACTCGCAAAGGCGACAGAGCTTGGCTATGCAGAAGCGGATCCGACGGCGGATGTGGAAGGCCTGGACGCAGGACGTAAGGTGGCAATCATGGCTACGTCAGCATTCCATTCACAGGTGAAATTTTCGGATGTCTATACGGAGGGAATCACAAAGATCACAGCAGCAGATGTAAATTACGCAAAAGAGATGGGAAATGTGATCAAACTGATCGGTATTGCGAGAAATACATCTAATGGAATTGAAGCAGGTGTTTATCCGATGATGATCGATAAGAAACATCCGCTCGCTACCGTAAGAGATTCCTTTAATGCTGTTTTTGTACACGGAGATGCAGTTGGGGATACCATGTTCTATGGAAGAGGAGCAGGAGAACTGCCGACCGCAAGTGCAGTTGTCGGAGATGTGATGGATGTTACAAGAAATATTGTATGGAACTGTACCGGAAGAATCGGATGGAGCGCATACAAAGAGCTTCCGATCAAGGAATTTGCGGATGTCAAGAATCGTTTCTTTATCCGTATGCAGGTGAGTAATGAACCGGGAGTACTGGCAGCAATCGCGAAAGTATTCGGAGATCATAAGGTAAGTATCGAACGTGTGATCCAGGAACAGGCAAAAGCGGCAAAGGCAGAACTTGTCATCGGAACATCCGCAGTCAAGGAATACCATCTTCAGGATGCACTGGAGGAATTAAAAGAAATGCCGATCGTAAGTGAGATCAGCAGCATTATCAGAGAATATTAGAAGGCACAGCATTGGAAAAAGGAGTAATCAGGCATGAGTTATGCAGACAAAGTTTTTATAGAGATGTGCAGGGACATCATTGATAATGGAACCAGCACAGAAGGAGAAAAGGTACGTCCGAGATGGGAAGACGGGACTCCGGCGTATACTGTAAAAAAATTTGGTGTGGTGAACCGGTATGATCTGCGAAAAGAATTCCCGGCACTGACACTCAGAAGAACCGGGATCAAAAGCTGTACGGACGAGCTTTTGTGGATCTGGCAGAAAAAATCCAATAATATCCACGATCTGAACAGTCACATCTGGGACAGCTGGGCAGATGAAGATGGATCGATCGGGAAGGCATACGGCTATCAGATGGGCGTAAAGCATGTCTACAAAGAAGGAATGATGGATCAGGTAGACCGTGTACTCTATGATCTGAAGAATAATCCTTACAGCCGCCGGATCATGACGAATATCTATGTACATCAAGATCTTCATGAGATGAATCTGTATCCGTGTGCATACAGCATGACGTTCAATGTGACAAAAGAAAAAGGCAGCGACAAGCTGACACTGAACGGAATCCTGAACCAGCGTTCCCAGGATGTGTTGGCGGCAAATAACTGGAATGTATGCCAGTATGCTGTGCTGCTTCATATGCTCGCGCAGGTATGCGATATGCAGGTGGGCGAATTTGTACATGTGATCGCAGATGCACATATTTACGACAGGCATATTTCGCTGATCGAGGAACTGATTTCAAGAGAGACGCACCCGGCACCGAAATTCTGGCTGAATCCGGAAGTGAAAGATTTCTATCAGTTTACACCGGATGACGTAAGATTAGACGATTATGTGACAGGACCGCAGATCAAAAATATTCCGATCGCGGTTTAGAAAAGGAGACAGATACGATGAACATTATTGTAAATGCAGATAAAAACTGGGCAATAGGAAAGAATAACAGTCTGCTTGTACGAATCCCGGCAGATATGAAATACTTCCGTCAGATGACAGAAGGCAATATTGTCGTGATGGGAAGAAAGACACTGGAAAGCTTTCCGCAGGGGCGTCCGCTTGCCAACCGGGTTAATATCGTGATTTCCCACAATCCGGATTATCAGGTGAAGGATGCGATCGTGGTACACAGTGTGGAAGAGGCAATACAGGAATGTAAAAAGCACAAAGGAGAAGTCTTTGTGATCGGCGGAGAAAGTATTTACCGTGCAATGCTTCCGTATTGTAATATAGCTTATGTTACGCGGACAGATCATGTATATGAGGCAGATACCTGGTTCCCGGATCTGGAAAAGGATCCGGATTGGCAAAAAACAGCTGAGACGGATGAACAGACATATTTCGATCTTGAGTATGTATTTGCAAAATATGAAAGAATAAAATAGATCAATAAAATTTGCGAAATGTATCATTGACAAATCAATAGACCACTCATTATAATAAATGTAATCGATGAGACAATAGAAGAAATGCTATGACAAGGAGGAGTATATAATCTTCGGAAGCAAAGAGAGAAGGCGGACGGTGTAAGCCTTCATGAAGGGATTGTAGAAGTAGCCTTTGAGCAGCGGACCGAACGGGAATTTCTCAAGTAGACTTCGACGTAGGCCCTACGTTACAGGGGAATAGTATCGAACATTTCTATGGTTCTGTACTTGCGTGAGAGCAGAGAAGCAGCTTCTCTGAAGACAGGTGGTAACACGGATTTTATATTCGCCCTGAACGGTCAGCCGTTTAGGGCGTTTGTTATTCTATATGACTATGATAAAAATTTGGCGATCATCTGTATAGAAAATTCATGGAGGTAGATTTATGAAAAAAATATCAGGGAACAAATTACTTGTAAAAGCATTAAAAGAGGAGGGGGTAGATATCCTTTTTGGATATCCGGGAGCCTGTACAATTGATATCAGTGATGAAATTTACAAACAGGATTACACAAAAGTTGTACTTCCGCGTCATGAACAGGCACTTGTCCATGCTGCAGACGCTTACGCCAGATCAACAGGAAAAGTCGGGGTATGTCTGGTAACAAGCGGACCGGGTGCAACCAATCTGGTGACAGGAATTGCAACGGCAAATTATGACAGTGTACCGCTGGTATGTTTTACCGGACAGGTTGCGAGACATCTGATCGGAAATGATGCATTCCAGGAAGTTGATATCGTAGGTATTACAAGAAGTATCACAAAATACGGTGTGACAGTAAGAAAGAGAGAAGATCTTGGAAGAATCATCAAAGAGGCATTCTATATTGCGCGCAGCGGACGTCCGGGTCCGGTTCTTGTGGATCTTCCGAAAGATGTAATGGCAGAGCTTGGAAGCCCGAATTATCCGGAGACAGTCAGTATCCGCGGATATAAGCCGAGTACCGGTGTTCACATCGGACAGCTTAAGAGAGCAGTCAAGATGCTTGGAAAAGCAAAGAAACCGTTGTTCCTTGCCGGTGGTGGGGTAAATATTGCAGGAGCGAATAAGGCGTTTACCGAACTTGTAGAACGTACCCAGATCCCGGTTGTGACAACGATCATGGGACGTGGTGCGATTCCGACAACGCATCCGCTTTTTATCGGTAATCTGGGGATGCACGGTGCATATGCATCCAATATGGCAGTGGAAGAATGTGATCTGCTGTTCTCGATCGGGACCAGATTTAACGATCGTATCACCGGAAAACTGCATGCATTTGCACCGAAGGCTACGATCGTACATATCGACATTGATACTTCCTCCATCTCACGTAACATTCAGGTAGATATTCCGATCGTTGCGGATGCAAAAGAAGCAATTGAAAAATTATTGGAATATGTAGAACCAATGGAGAAAAAAGAAAGCTGGATGGAACAGATCGAAGGCTGGAAAGAGGAGCATCCGCTTAGGATGAAACCAAAGGGAGACCAGATGCAGGCTCAGGATATTCTGGAGACGATCAATGAAGTGTTTAAAGAGGATGACAAGATTGTTGTGACAGATGTAGGACAGCATCAGATGTTCACATCCCAGTATCTGGAAGTGAATGAAAAGACCAGACTTTATATGTCCGGCGGACTTGGAACCATGGGATATGGATTCCCGGGAGCAGTCGGAGCGCAGATTGGCAATCCGGACAGTACGGTAATTGCAATTTCCGGTGATGGCGGTATGCAGATGAATATTCAGGAATTTGCAACAGCAGTGCTGGAAGAACTTCCTTTGATCCTCTGTGTATTTAATAATACCTATCTTGGAATGGTTCGCCAGTGGCAGAAACTTTTCTATGGAAAACGCTATTCTATGACAGATCTTCGTGCAGGCGCAGCGACGAGACGTGGAGAAGAGCATCCACCGAAATATACGCCGGACTTTGTAAAACTTGCAGAAAGCTATGGGGCAAAGGGAATCCGTGTAACCGAAAAATCCGAGATGAAAGCAGCATTTGAACAGGCAAAAGCAAACCGTGCACTGAAGGTGCCGACTCTGATCGAATTCATGCTGGATCCGGAAGTACAGGTTTATCCGATGGTACGTCCGGGCGGAACCCTGGAAGATCTTTTGATGGATTAATGGAGAGGAGAGGTGAAGATGGATAATACAATGAAAAAAAGATGGATTTCCTTATATGTGGAAAATCAGGTTGGTGTACTTTCAAAGATTTCCGGACTCTTTTCCGGTAAATCCTATAATCTGGAGAGTCTGACGGTAGGTAGAACAGAAGATCCGACTATCTCCAGAATGACGATTGAGACGAACAGTGATGAAGAGACTTATGAGCAGATCAAAAAACAGCTGAACCGTATGGTTGAAGTCATCAGAGTCATTGATTTTACAGAAGTATCTGTTGTTATGCAGGAGCTGATGTTTATCAAGGTAAAAAACTGTACACCGGAAGATAAGACAGAGCTTTTCCAAATCGCGCAGACCTATCAGGCAAAGGTACGTGATTATGGAAAAGACAGTGTGCTTCTTGAATTTGTACACACGGCACATAAAAATACAGCGATCATCCAGTTTTTACGTTCTGAATTCAATTCAATTGAAGTTGTAAGAGGCGGAAGTGTGGGGATTGAAGCGATCACAATGCCAAAAAGATAAAAAAATCAAAAAAAACAGAGCGCACTCTTGAATTTGAAAAACAGAAGTAATATAATAGCGATATGTAATCCGTAGGATTTAAAATACGGGAAGCAAAAATTATAATTTAGATATATGTTACTGTAAGAAGCAACAAGGGAATGGAGGAATTACAATGGAAAAGAAACAGATTGACTGGTCAAGCATAGGATTTGGTTATATCCCGACCGAAAAGAGATATGTTTCAAATTACAAAGATGGAAAGTGGGATGATGGATGCCTGACAGAAGATGCCAACATTGTATTGAATGAGTGTGCAGGTGTTCTGCAGTATTCCCAGTCAGTATTTGAAGGTATGAAGGCATACACAACAGAAGACGGACGCATCGTTGTATTCCGTCCGGATATGAACGCAAAGAGATTTGCTGATTCCGCAAGAAGACTTGAGATGCCGGTATTTCCGGAAGACCGTTTTGTAGATGCGATCGTACAGGTAGTAAAAGCCAATGCGGCTTATGTACCACCTTACGGATCAGGAGCGTCCCTTTATATCCGTCCATATATGTTCGGAAGCAATCCGGTTATTGGAGTTAAACCTGCTGACGAATATCAGTTCCGTGCATTTGTAACACCAGTAGGACCATATTTCAAGGGCGGCGCAAAGCCGATCACAATTAAAGTCTCAGACTTTGACCGTGCAGCACCGCATGGAACAGGACATATCAAAGCTGGTCTTAACTATGCAATGAGCTTACATGCAATTGTAACAGCACATGAAGAAGGCTATGCAGAGAATATGTATCTGGATGCAGCAACAAGAACAAAAGTAGAAGAGACAGGTGGAGCAAATTTCATCTTCGTCACAAAAGATGGTAAAGTAGTTACTCCGAAGTCAAACAGTATCCTTCCATCTATTACAAGACGTTCTATTCTTTATGTGGCAGAACATTATCTTGGACTTGAGACAGAAGAAAGAGAAGTATATCTTGATGAAGTAAAAGACTTTGCAGAATGCGGACTTTGTGGAACAGCAGCAGTTATTTCACCGGTTGGAAAGATTGTAGATCATGGTAAAGAAATCTGCTTCCCAAGCGGAATGGATGAGATGGGACCTGTTATCAAGAAATTATATGAAACACTTACCGGAATTCAGATGGGACACATCGAAGCACCGGAAGGATGGATCCAGGTGGTTGAATAATGGATAAATTCGTTACAAAGCGAAATGATCTGCTCGCTGAGCAGGTGATAAAGAATTTGAAGTCCCGTCAGATGGAGGGACATTATGTACAGACCAAAGAAGAGGCACTTGCCCTTGCACTGGAGCTGATTCCGGAAGGAAGCAGCATCAGTTGGGGAGGGTCTATGAGCATTAAGGCAATTGGTCTTCCTGAAGCACTTCATAAAGGAAATTATAAAGTGCTGGACAGAGCTCTGTGTGCGACACCGGAGGAAAACGCAGAGATGATGCATCAGGCACTTAACTGCGATTATTTTCTGGCAAGCTGTAATGCAATCTCGGAAGATGGGATACTGGTTAATATAGATGGAAATGCAAACCGTGTGGCAGCTATTTCTTACGGACCGGAAAATGTTCTGATGATCGTTGGCATGAACAAAATTGTAAGAAGTGCAGAGGATGCATATGCCCGTGCAAAGTATGTGGCAGCTCCGATTAACGGACAGCGTTATGAAGGGCTTCCGTGTACGAAGACAGGTGTCTGTTCCAACTGTAAATCTCCGAAAAGTATCTGCTGTCAGACACTGATTACAAGATTCAGCCATGTTCCAAACAGAATAAAAGTGATTCTGGTGAATGAAGAACTGGGATTCTAAAAAATACGAAGAGAATCAGGGAATTTCCCCTGGTTCTTTTTTATTTCATAGGAAATTCCGAAGGAACTTCCTATGAAATAAAAGGCACTACGTGCCGGAGATGCGCACTCGCACGAAGATGAAGAAAGTCGCAAGCGACTGCGCTCGGCGCGAGAATGTGCCAAGGCACATTCTTTTTTGTGTCTGAAAAAGAAAATGCGTTACTGGTCACAGGTACTGTGAACAGTAAAGAAAATTCCAAAAGGGAAAAGTTCTCATCAGAATATGACTTTCCTAGAGGAAAATCCTGTGTTATACTATAAAATAATCTGGATGTCAGGATGCGCAGCGGAGTGGTCCGTGGACATCGGTCAGTGCGGCTTATGGGCATTGATGGCGAATCGAAAGAGAGGAACAACAGAGTATGGAAGCGTATACAAGCTTTGCATGTGTATATGATACCTTCATGGATAATATTCCCTACGAAGAATGGTGTGAATATCTCACCGGTCTTATGAGAGAATATGGTGTCAGAGATGGACTGGTACTGGATCTGGGGTGCGGTACCGGGAATATGACAGAATTGCTTGCAAAGGCAGGATATGATATGATTGGTGCGGACAATGCGGAAGAGATGCTGGAGATCGCAATGGAGAAACGAGACAAATCCGGTTATGATATTCTGTATCTTCTGCAGGATATGAGAGAGTTCGAACTGTATGGTACGGTAAGAGCTGTCATCAGTGTCTGCGATTCAGTCAATTATATTACAGAGCCGGAAGAACTTCAGGAAGTATTCCGCCTGGTCAACAATTATCTGGATCCGAAAGGTGTTTTTATTTTTGATTTTAATACACGTTACAAGTATGAAGAGATTCTTGGGGATCGCACAATTGCGGAGAACCGGGAGGAATGCAGTTTTATCTGGGACAACTATTATTACGAAGATGAGAAGATCAATGAATATGATCTGAGTCTTTTTATTGAGACAGATAAGGACAGTGGGCTTTATCGCAAATATGAGGAGACGCATTATCAGAGAGCGTATACGCTGGAGGAGATGAAGGAACTGATCCGGAAGTCGGGGCTGGAATTTGTGACAGCATACGATGCATTTTCAAAGAATGCGCCGATGGACACAAGCGAGCGCATTTATGTGATCGCAAGAGAACAGGGAAAATAGAACAGGAGAGAATTGTTATATGAAAGATTATATTGTAAGAGCAACTGCGGGAGACGGACAGATCCGTGCATTTGCCGCAACAACCGGAAATCTGGTGGAAGAGGCAAGAAAGAGACATGACACAAGTCCGGTAGCAACAGCGGCACTTGGAAGACTTCTGACAGCAGGAGCAATGATGGGAGGCATGATGAAGAATGAGACAGATGTGCTGACGCTTCAGATCAAAGGTGATGGACCACTTGGCGGAATTACGGTGACTGCAGATGCAAAAGGTGACGTGAAAGGATACGTCGATCATCCGGAAGCAATGATGCCGCCTAAGAATGGCAAGCTGGATGTTGGAGGAGCTGTTGGAATCGGTCTTTTAAATGTTATTAAAGATATGGGACTGAAAGAACCATATGTTGGACAGACTATTCTGCAGACAAGTGAGATCGCAGAAGATCTGACGTATTATTTTGCAACCAGCGAACAGGTTCCGTCATCTGTGGGCCTTGGAGTATTGATGAACAAGGACAACACTGTACACTGTGCAGGTGGATTTATTGTGCAGGTAATGCCGTTTATATCGGATGAAGTGCTGGATAAACTGGAAGAGAATATCAAGAAGATCTCTTCTGTTACCAGTATGCTGGATAACGGACATACACCGGAGCAGATGCTGGAGCAGGTACTGGATGGCCTGAATGTGGAATTTACAGATACAATGGACACACAGTTTAAATGTAATTGTTCGCATGAGAGAATCGAGAAAGCCATCATCAGCATCGGAAAGAAAGATATCCAGGAAATGATCGATGACGGAAAAGAAGTAGAAGTAAAATGCCATTTTTGCAATACGGCGTATACATTTAGTGTAGAAGAACTGAAACAGATTTTAAAACAGGCAAAAAGATAAAGAGGTAAACACATGAAACAGGGATTTATCAAAGTTGCAGCAGTCACAGTTGATATTCGTGTGGCGGATGTCTGGCACAACTGTAAGGAAATCTGCAAACGTATGAAAGAAGCTGAGAAGGCTGGCGCAAAGATCATTGTTTTTCCGGAGCTTTGCCTGACCGGGTATACTTGCAGCGATCTTTTTACACAGGATATACTGTTAAAAGAGGTGCGCAGAGCACTTGCAAAAGTTGCAGAAGAGACCAGGCATACAGAAGCACTTGTATTTGTTGGACTTCCACTTGCAATTGATGGAGAGCTTTATAATGTTGCGGCCGCATTAAATGACGGAAAGATCCTTGGCTTTACAACCAAGACATTTCTTCCGAATTATGGGGAATTTTATGAGATGCGTCAATTCCGTCAGGGACCGAAAAAAGCAAGAGTGATTTCTTATGAAGGGGAAGAAATCCTGTTTGGGCCGCAGATCCTGTATCAGGCGGCAGAGATGGATGATCTGGTCGTATCGGCAGAGATCTGTGAGGATGTCTGGTCACCAATCCCGCCGAGCATTGAGGCGGCAAGAGAAGGCGCGATCATCCTGGTTAACTGTTCAGCAAGTGATGAGACGATCGGAAAGGATAGTTACCGGGAGGAACTGATCAAGGGACAGTCTGCAAGACTGATTGCAGGTTATGTCTATGCAAATGCCGGGGACGGAGAGTCTACAACGGATGTGGTATTTGGCGGACACAATATTATTGCAGAGAATGGGACGATCCTGAAAGAAGCAAAGCGGTTTGCCAACGAGATGATCGTCAGTGAGATTGATATTTTCCGTCTTTTAAGTGAACGGAGAAAAAATACAACTTTCCAGACAACGGAAGAACGTTATCTTCCAAAAGTACTGTTCCACATAAGTGTGGAAGAGACAGCACTTACCAGAAGCTTTGCACAGACCCCTTTTGTTCCACAGAATATGGCAGAGAGGGAAAGGCGCTGTGAGGAGATTCTGATGATCCAGGCAATGGGACTGAAGAAGCGTTTGGTGCATACTCACTCGAGAACAGCAGTCGTTGGAATTTCCGGCGGTTTGGATTCAACGCTGGCACTGCTTGTGACGTCGAAAGCGTTTGACATGGCAGGAAAAGACCGCAAGGATATCATTGCAGTGACGATGCCTTGCTTTGGTACGACAGACAGAACTTATCAGAATGCCTGCCTGATGTCGAAGAAGCTGGGAGCCACTTTGAAAGAGGTGCCGATCGCGGATGCGGTCCATGTGCATTTCCGTGATATCGGACATGATGAAGAGGTACATGATGTGACCTATGAGAATTCACAGGCAAGAGAGCGTACCCAGGTGCTGATGGATATTGCTAACCAGGAATGGGGCATGGTCATCGGAACCGGAGATATGTCGGAGCTGGCTCTTGGGTGGGCGACTTATAATGGAGATCATATGTCTATGTACGGAGTCAATGCATCTGTTCCGAAGACACTGGTACGCCATCTGGTTCAGTATTATGCGGATACCTGTGAGGATCAGGAGCTGAAAGAGGTACTTCTGGATGTTCTTGACACACCGGTAAGTCCGGAGCTTCTTCCACCGAAGGATGGCGAGATCGCCCAGAAGACGGAAGACCTTGTAGGTCCGTATGAACTGCATGATTTTTATCTGTATTATGTTCTGAGATTTGGCTTTGAACCGTCAAAGATCTATCGGCTCGCAAAGCTTGCATTTGAAGGAACTTATGACAGCGAGACGATCATGAAATGGCTGAAGACCTTTTACCGAAGATTTTTTGCGCAGCAGTTTAAGCGCTCCTGCCTGCCGGACGGACCGAAGATCGGTACGGTGGCACTTTCACCGAGAGGAGACTGGAGAATGCCGAGCGATGCGTGTGCGGCAGTCTGGATGCAGGATCTGGAAGCACTGGAGAAATAGAAAAGAATGTACAGGGGGTACATTCTCGCATAAAGTGTCAGTGACACTTATCAGGCAATGATAAAGGGAAGTCTGCGAAAGTGCAGGCTTCCCTTTTTTTAATTATAATTTTTAAAGCTTGATATTTTTAAACAGATCCCCAAGGCTGGTTCCGATTGCTTCTACTTTCGGAATTTCTACGTGTTCCAGCTCTTCCTCCTGTTCTTTTTCAGCATCTTCGGCAAGAGCCTTGATACTGAGGCTGATCTTACCGTCTTTGATACCGATGACTTTGACATCTACTTCGTCCCCAACGTGAAGTACCTGGTCTGCTGATTTGATTCTCTGGGTACTGATCTGGGAAATGTGAACCAGACCGGAAAGACCGTTCTCGAGACGTACAAAAGCACCGTAGGACTGAAGCGATTCAACGGTACCTTTTACAACACTTCCAACCTGTACAGATGCAAGTTTTTTTGCATCTTCTGCTTTTTTCTGTTCTCTTAAAATCTCACGTGCAGATAAGATCAGGCGTCCTTCTGCCTGGTTTGCTTCGATCACGCGGACATCAATTTCTTTTAGAAGATAAGTCTCCAGATCTTCGATATAAGAAAGAGAAAGGCGGGATGCCGGGATGAATCCTCGAAGTCCTTCGACCATGGCGATGACACCACCATTTACGATTCCTTCTACTTTTACGTGAAGATTGGTTCCTTCTTCCTGATAACGTGCGACCACATTCCATGGATTGGCATCATCGAAATGTGCTTCGTAGTCTGCCATGCTTTCTGTCTGTTCCTGTAATTTTTCGTTTTCCATCTTAACACCTCTGTTAGTTTATTTTTCTGAACGTATGCTCAATATGTTTATTAGTATAACACATTTTTGTATAGATAAAAAGTATGGATTCCAGATGGTTAGACGGTTAAATTGTGCTTAATGAGAAAAAATCGTTATTATGTACGAAAATTGTGGTAAAAATTTGTGTATATTTTGAATGGTAAAATTTGTGAAAAAAGTTGACAAAAGAAAAAATAAATTGTATATTATCAACATAAGGGCATATTAAGGACAGTGTCCTAAACTAAAAGGCAAAGGAGAATTTAAAATGAAGGGAAACGTGAATTATCTGGAACTGGCAAACAGCCCTCTGATGTGGGTGAGTGCCGCAATAGCAGTAGGAATCGTAGTTTTTCAGTCCGTACTGTTTTTCAGGAAGTCGCTCAAAGCAGCAAAAGAGATTGGAATTGAACAGGAAAAGATCAATATGGCAATTAAGAGTAGTGCCATTTCCTCAATTGGACCATCTATTGTAATCCTGGTAACAATGATCTCTCTGATCGTATCAATGGGAGCACCTGTTTCATGGATGAGACTTTCTTTCATCGGATCCGTTAACTATGAAGCAATGGCAGCCGGATTTGGCGCACAGGCAATGGGCGCTACACTGGAGAACCTGACACCGGTTGCATTCGCCTGCGGTGTATGGACCATGATCTGTGGTTCACTTGGATGGCTGATTTTCACACTCCTTTTCACAGATAAGATGGATAAAGTAAACCATCTGATGTCAAAAGGAAATTCCAAAATGGTTCCGATCATTTCAGCAGGAGCGATGCTTGGTGCATTTGCAAACCTTGCATCAGGAAACTTCTTCAACGAAAAGAATCAGTTTGCATTTGGCGGAGCACCGGCAATCGCAACAATCGTAGGATGCATTCTTATGATGATCCTGACAAAGTTAGCGAAAGAAAAGAATATTGGATGGCTCAGAGAATGGGCCTTTGCAATTTCCATGTTCTCAGGCATGCTCATTGGTTACATCTGGAACACTGTATTTTAATAGGAATGAGAGGATAAAGATATGAATAAAGAATACTACAACAAAGTCTATATACCTGATATTGTCAAATGGGGAAAAATCACCATGTTATTAGGTATCATTACATGTTTTGGACCGGCACTTGTTATCTCAGTTGTATACGGATGTATGCCACCGGTATCCGCAATCATTGCAGGTACAATCGCACAGATCAGTGTAAGTGGAGCATTTTATATTGTAGAACCGATTTCCTATTTCCCGATTCTTGGAATCCCGGGAACTTATCTGACATTCCTTTCAGGAAATACATCCAACATGCGTGTTCCGTGTTCTTCTGTTGCACAGGAAGCAGCAGGCGTTGAAATGGGGAGTGACAAAGGTTCTGTTGTATCAACCATCGGTATTGCTGTATCGATCATTGTAAATATTGTGATTCTGACAATCGGAGCAATTGCAGGAAACGCAATTATCGGTATGATGCCAGAAGGATTCAAGCAGGCCCTCAACTTCCTTCTTCCGGCACTTTACGGAGCTGTATTCGGACAGTTCGCAATCACAAGACCGAAGCTTGGTGTTGTAGCGGTTGTTATCGCATTTGCAATGAACTGGCTGATGAAAAACGGATTCTTATCCTTCTTCCCTGGAACACCGTCATACGTTGTTATCCTGGTAGCCGTATTTGGATCTATTTTCGCAGGAAAGATTATCTACAAGAAAGAGCTTGAGGACTAAGTCCGGAAAGGAAAAACGATGTTATCGAGAGAAAGATTACAGGAAAGATTTATTGAGATGATCAAGATCTACAGCCCGTCAAAAGGGGAAAAAGAGATGGCGGACTGGATAGAAAACTGGCTGAGAGAGCGGAACATTCCGTTCCAGTCAGATCATGCCGGGGAAGCTTATGGTGGAAACGGCAGAAATATCGTTGCATTTGTAAAAGGAAATACGAAGGAACGTCCACTTGGATTTGCAGCACATATGGATCAGATTGAGCCTTGCAGAAATGTAAATCCGGTGATCAATGGAAACATCATCAGTACCGATAAGACAACAACACTTGGCGGAGATGACAAAGCTGGAATTTCAGCAATCATGGAAGCGGTAGAAGATATCATTGAAAGCGGTGTACCGCACAGAGATATTTATCTTGTATTTACCTGCTCCGAAGAGATCAGTATGATGGGAACAAAGCACATGGATATGTCTATGCTGCCATGCAAGGAATTGGTTGTTGTAGATGCAACCGGTGGAGCAGAGACTCTCGCATACAAAGCACCGGCAATGGAAGCGATTGAGATTACTTTCAAAGGAAAGAAAGCGCATGCCGGAATTGAACCGGAAAAAGGAATCAATGCAATTGTTGTGGCATCAAAGGCAATCAGTAAGATGCACATCGGACGTATTGATTATGAGACAACCTCTAATATCGGACATATTGAAGGTGGATCTGCAACCAACATCGTAACAGATGAGGTTACATTTACCGCAGAGATCCGTTCACACAGTATGGAAAAGCTGGCTGCAGAGGTTGCACATATGGAACAGTGCTGCAAGGAAGCTGTAGAGGAAATGGGAGCCTGTTATGAGATGAAGCATGAGATGGCTTACCCGGTTCTGTCGCTGGAAGAAGACTGTGAATTGATCCAGGATACTGTAAATGCAATGGCAGAAGAAAGAATTACAGCAAATAAAATGATCATCGGTGGCGGAAGTGATGCAAATGTGCTTGCGGGACACGGATATAAGAGCGTCATTTTGGGATGTGGAATGATCAATGTACACACAGTAGAAGAAGCGCTTGATACAGATGAGACCTGGAAAGTGACAAAAGTACTGAGAAGACTGATGGGTGCAGAATAGGAGATGGACGACATAGATGGAAAAAGAAGAACTGAAGCAGAGATGTCTGGACGCGATTGACGCGAACAGAGATTTGATCATTCAGCTTGGTGATGATGTATATAAAACGCCTGAACTTGGCTACAAAGAATTTAAGACTACAGAAAGAATGATAAAGGCATTTCAGGAGATTGGAGAAGAGCCGGAGACGGAAATTGCATATACTGGCTGTAAGGTTTCAACTCCGAAAAAAGGGAATATAAGAATTGCCGTGATCGGAGAGCTGGACTGTATCCAGTGCAAAGAACATCCGGATAGTACGCCAGAAGGAAATGTTCATGCCTGCGGTCATCATGCACAGCTTGCAGATCTGTATGGATGTGCGATTGGTCTTTTAAGATCCGGAGTGATGAAGGAACTGGGTGGAGCGGTTGATTTTATTGCGATCCCTGCGGAAGAATGCGTAGATTATGATTATCGCGACAGTCTGATCCGTGAAAATAAGATCAGTTTTTACGGCGGCAAGCAGGAATATTTAAAACGTGGTGGCTTTGATGATGTGGATATGGCATTGCAGTGTCACATGATGGAAATTGGAAATGGCAGGCATTGCACGATTGATACCGACTGCAACGGATTTGTGACAAAGACGGTAACATTTATCGGAGAAGCTGCGCATGCAGGTTTCGCACCACATGAAGGAATCAATGCGTTAAATATGGCAGAATTGGCACTGAACAACATTCATGCACTCCGTGAGACTTTTCAGGAGAAAGAAAAGGTTCGTGTAAGTGCGATCATTACAGAAGGCGGAGATCTGGTAAATGTAGTTCCTGCTGTTGTGAAGATGCAGATCATGGTACGTGCTTTCACAATTGATGGAATGCTGGATGCCAGTAAAAAAGTGAACCGTGCGTTAAAAGCCGGAGCACTTGCAATCGGAGGAAAAGTCGAGATTGACGATAAGATCGGATATCTTCCGATGAATACCAACCGCGAGCTTTCAGCATTATATAAAGAAAATATGATCGAATATACAGGGGCGGAAAAAGATTCATTTGTAGAGCTTTATGAGACAGCAGGTTCTACAGATCTGGGGGATCTTTCTCAGATCATGCCGTGTATGCACATCTGGACAGAGGGAATAACCGGAGGACTTCACTCCAAGGATTACCGTCTTGCGGACCCGGAACTTGCTTATATCGTTCCGGCAAAGATGATGGCGCTTACGATCATTGATCTTCTTTATGATAACGCAAAAAAGGCAAAACAGATTCTTGACAATTTCAAACCGACGCTGACAAAAGAAAGTTATCTGGAATTAAAAAAAGAGCATTCTAAGCTTGTGGTTTTTGATGGCTCTGAGTTATAATAAAAAGGAATCCCGTTTAAGGGGTTCCTTTTTTAAAGCAATTATTCAGATATATAGAGAGAAGCTGCCAACGGCAGGTTCTCTGGATAGAAGATCGCAATACGGGGGACAAATTTGTGAAAGTTGGAGTTATCGGATCAAAATCATCTTGTGAGGTTGTTAAGAAGAGTATAAAAGAAATCGACAGTTCAGTAGAAGTAGCTTCTTATGAAGAGGAACAGGTTAACCGAAGTGACCGGCTGATTGAGGAATGTGAACAGGAGTGTGATGCGGTACTGTTTACGGGCTGTGCGATCGAAAGTTTTGTGGGGAGAAACTATCATTTCACCAGGCCGCATGTGTCGGTGGAAAAATCGGTAATCAGCATTGCGGGAGCATTTCTGCAGATGCAGAAAAGTAATATTGAACTGGATGCATTTAGTATTGATATTGTAGAAAAACAGGTCATTGAGGATTTGCTGGATGCATTTGACATCCTGGCAAGAAACATTTATTCCTGTCCGTTTCAGGCAGGAGTGGAAGAAGAACAGTATGTGGAGTGGCACATGAAGCTTCTGGATGAAGGAAAGGTTAATGTGGCACTGACTTCTCTTCGGTGGGTGTATAAGACACTGCAGGAAAAGGGATACCATGCAATTTATCTGCCTCCGACCAGGGCAAAAGTGAGAGTGGCACTGGAAAAATTAAAAAATGAATGTGCGCTTCAGGAAGCAGAATATGCGCAGGCAGCAGTTGAGATTTTTCAGCTGACGGATTATAAGAGCAGAGAAGAGAATTATTATTCAAGTATGCTTGCAAAAGCAGATATTGAAAAAGAAATCATCAAATATACAGAAGGGATTCAAGGTGCAATTTTTGCATCAGGAAGAAGAGAATATATTGTATTTTCCAATTCCGGGGCTGTACAAGAAGAATTTAACCAGCGGAAGCTTCTGAATCTGCAAAAAAAAGTGCAGGAGGAGAAGAAAATCAGCCTGAATGTAGGGATCGGAACCGGAGGCACGATGAATGACGCGGAAATGAACGCAAGACGTGCACTGGATTTTTCCCTGAAAAATGCAAAGCAGGAGATTTTCTGGATTGATGCCGGTCAGACACAGCACGGACCGCTTGGAAAGGAGATCCAGCTGGAATATCAGCTCATTTCTTCCGATCCGAAGTTACAGGAAATTTCAGAAAAAACCGGGCTCAGCACAACGTCAATTCTGAAGATCATTGCCATTGCAGATGTAAGAAAAAGTTATATTTTCGATGCACATCAGTTGGCGGAGTGTCTGGGAATTACGGTCAGAAGTGCGCGCCGGATCATGAATAAGATCATGGAAGCTGGTTATGGAAAAGTGTATGCAAAGAAGACAGCGGCAGCGGGTGGCAGACCGAAGGCACTGGTAGAGATATTGTTTAAAATTTAGTGTAATGGTCTTTTATCCGAACAAGGGTTGACGAACAGTAAAAAAAATGGCATTCTGAAAAGTAAAGGAACAAGAGATAGTAATGGAGTAATATAAAATGGATCAGAAAAAACAAAAGAAAGTATATGTGATCGGACATAAAAATCCAGATACAGATTCTATCTGTTCGGCAATTGCATATGCAAATCTGAAAAATAAAATCACAGGAGAAAAATACATAGCGAAAAGAGCGGGCGAGGTAAATGGTGAGACAGCATATGTTCTGGATAAATTCCAGGTAAGTGTGCCGTCTCTTCTGGACAATGTACACCTTCAGGTAAAAGATATGGATATCCGTCATATTGAGGGTGTATCTGGTCACATGTCCATTAAAGACGCATGGGCAAGAATGAAAGATGAGAATATTAAGACACTGCCGGTAACAAGAGGTGAGAAGCTGGAAGGGCTGATCACTATCGGAGATATTGCTACGTCATATATGGAAGTGTACGATAATAATATCCTTGCAACAGCGAGAACCCAGTACCGCAATATCGTCAAAACACTGGACGGAACACTGATCTCCGGGAATGAACATGGCTATTTCCTGAATGGAAAAGTTGTCATTGCCGCATCCAGTCCGGATCTGATGGAGAATTTTATTGAGAAGGATGATCTTGTTATTCTTGGAAACCGTTATGAGTCACAGCTGTGCGCGATCGAGATGGATGCAAGCTGTCTGGTCATCTGCCAGGGAGCCAATATTTCCAAGACGATCAAGAAGATGGCAGAGGAGAGAGATATCGTGATTATTCAGACACCACATGATACCTTTACTGCTGCAAGGCTGATCAACCAGAGTATTCCGGTCAAGTATTTTATGAGCCGTGATAATCTGGAGATTTTTCATTTGAATGATTATGTGGAACATGTGAAAGAAGTTATGTCAAAGACGAAGTACAGAGATTTTCCAATTCTGGATAATAAAGGAAAGTTCTGTGGTTTCCTCTCCAGACGAAGACTTATGACATCCCGTAAAAAACAGGTGATTCTTGTGGATCATAATGAAAAATCACAGGCTGTGAATGGAATTGAAGAGGCAGAGGTGCAGGAGATCATTGATCATCACAGACTGGGCGGTCTGGAGACAATCGGACCGGTATATTTCCGGAATCAGCCGGTTGGATGTACTGCTACGATCATTTACCAGATGTATCAGGAAAGTGGTGTAGAGGTAGAGCCACAGATGGCGGGACTTCTGTGCTCTGCAATTATTTCGGATACGTTACTGTTCCGTTCACCAACCTGTACGATGGTTGATCAGGCGGCAGCAGAGGCACTGGCGCGGATTGCCGGGATTGATATGGAAGAACATGCAAAAGAGATGTTCAATGCGGGAAGCAATCTGCGTGGCAAATCCGTAGAAGAGATCTGTTTCCAGGACTTTAAGGTGTTCAATGTAAAAGATATCATGTTTGGAGTCGGACAGATCACATCCATGAATCAGGATGAACTGGATGAGGTGAAAGGACGTCTGATCCCATATCTGGAAGAGGCGAGAAAGACCCAGGGACTGCATATGTTGTATCTGATGATGACTAATATTCTGGAAGAGTCTACAGAACTCCTTTGCTGTGGTGAAAATGCAAAGGAACAGGTTCTTGAAGCGTTTGAACTGCCGGGAGATACGGAAAAAATTCTCCTGAAAGGTGTAGTATCAAGAAAGAAACAGATGATCCCTGTTCTGGTAACTTACCTGCAGCAAAAATAAAAACAGATAACTTTATAGGAGAGATGGCTTATGGCAAAACAGATCTGGAAGCCGGGAAATATGCTGTATCCACTGCCTGCAGTTATGGTCAGTGTGGCAGATAAAGAAGGCAATTCGAATATCATTACCGTGGCGTGGGCGGGAACGGTCTGCACAAACCCGCCGATGGTTTCGATTTCCGTGAGACCAGAGCGGTATTCTTATCACATGATCGATGAGACCGGAGAATTTGTAATCAATCTGACAACGGAAAAACTTGCGTATGCAACGGATTATTGCGGTGTGCGTTCGGGAAAAGATGTGGACAAATTCAAAGAGCTGCATCTGACACCGGAAAAGGCAGAATATGTGAGTGCGCCACTGATTGCGGAGAGTCCGGTCAACATCGAGTGTAAGGTGGTCAAAAAAGAAACACCGGGGTCGCATCATATTTTCCTTGCCGAGGTAAAAGCGGTTCATGTAGATGATGCCTATATGGATCAGAAAGGGCGATTTGCATTGGAAAAGACCGATCCGATCGTATATGTGCACGGACAGTATTATAGTCTGGGTAAGTTGCTCGGAACATTTGGCTATAGCGTGAAAAAGCCGACAAAGAAGAATGGAAAGAAAAAGAAGAAATAAAAACAGAAAATCCTCTTGACAAGAAAATGACAGAGGGTATATGCTGTGTAAGTAGAAACTCAAGGGCGAGACTGCTAAGGTGCGGTCTCGTCTTTTTTCATAGGAAATTCCGAAGGAACTTCCTATGAAACAAAAGGCACTGCGTACCGGAGATGCGCACTCGCACGAAGATGAAGAATGTCGCAAGCGGTCTACGCTCTGCTTCGGTCGTTGCTTAACGAGCGCCACTGGCGCTCAGCAACGCGCTCGGCGCGAGAATATGCCGAGGCACATTCTTATTTAAAAGGAGTAGTAGATGATGAAAGATTTTACATTCAATGTACCACAGGATATTATTTTTGGAAAAGGCAGTTTAAAAAGACTTCCGGAGCTTCTTGAGAAAAGTGGTTCCAAGAAGATGCTTCTGATCTCCGGACCGGTTTTGAAGAAGATCGGAATGGTCGAGAAAGTCGAAGAGATCGTGAAGGCTTCCGGTATCGAAGTGGAAGTATTTACTGATGTAGAAGCAAATCCATCTGTTGCAACGGTAGATAAAGCAACAGAAGCATACAAAAAAGCAGGAGCAACCAGTATTGTAGCTTTCGGTGGCGGAAGTCCGATGGATGTGGCAAAGGCAGTGGGTGTTCTTGCAAAATACGGCGGAGAGATCGGAGATTATGAAGGTGCACACAAGGTACCGGGACCGATCGTTCCGATCATTGCGATCCCGACAACTGCAGGTACAGGAAGTGAAGTGACGGCATTTTCTGTTATTACCGATGAAGCAAGAAATTATAAGCTGACTGTGTTCAGCTATGAGCTGATCCCAAGCTATGCACTTCTGGATCCGGAGCTTGTTATGACTTCTCCGGCATCGGTAGCCGCAGCATGTGGCGTAGATGCACTGATCCATGCATGGGAGGCTTACACTTCAAGAGATGCATCTCCATTTTCTGATGCAATGGCAGAAAAGGCAATGGAACTGATCGGTGCAAATCTGCGCAGATTCGTAGCAAACCGTCAGGACGAAGAGGCGGCGGCAGCCATGCTCTCCGGAAGCATGTTCGCAGGTATCGCATTTGCATGGGCAAGACTTGGAAATATCCATGCTATGAGCCATCCGGTAAGCGCCTATTTCCATGTGGCACACGGTGTGGCAAATGCGATTCTTCTTCCAACGATTGTGGAATATAATGTACTTGCAGATCATGGACGTTATGAGAAGATCTACAATTATATCAGCAAAGAAAAAGACCCGGTGATCGATTTTGTTCCGGAAATGCTGGTAGATGAAGCGAGAGATCTGCTTCGTGATCTTGGTATTCCGCAGCATCTTGCCGATGTTGGTGTAACGGAAGATAAGATTGAACTGATGGCTGCTGATGCCATGAAGAGCGGAAATATCATGGCAAATCCGAGACAGTCTACGATCAGGGATATCATTGAACTTTATAAAAAAGCAATGTAGATCATTCAGGGGATATGAGTCAGCAGAAGCTGGTTGATATCTCCTTTTTTGATCTGAGTATAGAAAACAGGAAGAGATTGGTGTTCTGTATATATTTTTTTAATGCAAGAGTACCGGAGGCAAGAAAGCATAAATGTGGGTACATAGGTAAAGAATCTCCCGCATATAGTAAAAAGAGAATGGGAAAAGAGGGATATCCGTATGTGGTACCGACTGCTTTATGGAACAATCAGTTTTTTATGCTTTACATGGCTTCTGTTTACCTGGGGAGTGATCGATAACGGAAAGATCAAACTGATAAGAATGAACGATGAAACGGTAGAAGCATCCTATGAGGCAGGTGGAACAAACGAGCAGTATCAGGAAAAGCCCAAGATCGCCCTCACATTTGATGATGGCCCACATCCTTCCAGTACGCCAGTGCTCCTTGACGGGCTTGCCGGGCGGAATGTGAAGGTTACTTTTTTTGTGATCGGGGAAAATGTAGTAAAATATCCGAAAGTTGTGAGCAGAGAGGCTGAAGAAGGGCATATTATTGGAAATCATACTTACAGTCATGTAGATCTCACAAAAATGTCTCAGGAAATGACAGAGTGCGAACTCGAAAAGACCAATACCGCGATTGAAGAAATTACCGGAAAAAAGACGGAATATATGCGACCGCCCTATGGAGCCTGGAAAAAGGAGATGGAAGAGAATACCGGCATGATTGCGGTGCTATGGAATGTGGATCCGCTTGACTGGAATACGGATAATGAGACAGAAATTGTCAATAAAGTAGTGACGGAAACGGAGGAAAATGATATTATTTTATTACATGACTGTTATCTGTCTTCAGTAAAGGCGGCACTTCGCATTATCGATATCATGCAGGCGAAGGGATATGAATTTGTGACAGTCGATGAATTGCTGCTGGATTAAAGGAGAGGTTTTGATGGATTTATTTGATTATATGCGGGAGACGACAAAGGAGAAAGAATCGCCCCTTGCTTCCAGACTGCGTCCGACGACTCTGGATGAAGTGGTTGGACAGCAGCACATTATCGGAAAGGACAAGCTTTTATACCGTGCGATCAAGGCGGATAAACTGAGTTCTGTTATTTTTTACGGACCTCCGGGAACCGGAAAGACTACGCTTGCAAAGGTGATCGCCAATACTACAAGTGCAGAATTTACCCAGATCAATGCTACGGTTGCCGGGAAGAAGGATATGGAAGAAGTGGTGAATAAGGCGAAAGAACTGAAAGGGATGTACCAGAAAAGGACAATCCTTTTCATCGATGAGATTCACCGGTTTAATAAAGGACAGCAGGATTATCTGCTCCCGTTTGTGGAGGACGGCACGATCATTCTGATCGGTGCGACGACAGAAAATCCTTACTTTGAGGTGAACGGTGCGCTTCTTTCCAGATCCAGTGTATTTGAACTCCGTCCGCTTTCACAGGAAGAAGTAGAGACCCTGATTCTGAGAGCGGTGCAGGATGAAAAAAAAGGAATGGGAAGCTATCATGCGGTGATCGAGGAGGATGCCCTGCATTTCCTGGCAGACCTTGCCGGTGGAGATGCCAGATCTGCGCTTAATGCGGTGGAACTGGGTATCCTCACCACACCAAGAAGTGAGGATGGAATGATCCATATCACGCTGGAGGTTGCATCCGAATGTATACAGAAGCGGGTTGTGCGATATGATAAGACAGGAGATAATCATTATGATACCATATCCGCATTTATTAAAAGTATGCGCGGTTCTGATCCGGATGCAGCCGTATATTATCTGGCAAAGATGCTGTATGCCGGAGAAGACATTAAGTTTATTGCCCGCAGGATTATGATCTGTGCATCGGAAGATGTGGGAAATGCGGATCCGATGGCACTGAATGTTGCAGTCAGTGCAGCACAGGCAGTGGAGCGAATCGGAATGCCGGAGGCACAGATCATTTTATCACAGGCAGTTCTTTATGTGGCAACAGCGCCGAAGAGTAATTCAGCATGTAATGCTGTCTTTGCTGCGATGGACAATGTGAAAAAATATAAAACGACTGTTCCGGTGCATTTGCAGGATGCACATTATAGAGGTTCTGCAAAGCTGGGGCATGGAATTGGTTACAAATACGCGCATGATTATCCGAATCATTATGTAAAACAGCAGTATCTGCCGGATGAGATCAAAGATGCCGTATTCTATGAAGCGAGCGATAACGGCTACGAACAAACGATCAAAGCGCATATGAAGCGGATTAAGGATGAAGCGTAACCTATTCGCACAGGAAATCACTGCATTCACGCAGAAGGGATTGATTTGACACAGACACTCTGCTACCATATCTGTAAGCAGAAAGGAGTGAAGAATATGGGAGCAGTTCAGGACAGCTATATAACTGTTGCATGGCTGGTTCTTCTGGTAGTACTTCTGGTGATCGAGATCGTAACGGTGGGACTTACAACGATCTGGGGAGCAGGAGGTGCGCTGGCGGCACTGATCCTGAATATTCTGGATGTACCGTTTGCCGGACAGGTGGTTGCATTTTTTATTGTGACAATTTTACTGCTTGTATTTACCAGACCATTTGCAATGCGTTTTATTAACACCCGCCGTCTGAAGACGAACTATGAAGGAATCATCGGAAAGACGATCCGGATCAGCCAGAAAGTAGATAACATAGGGCAGACTGGTATGGCGGTAGTAAATGGTACAGAGTGGACGGTAAGATCCGAACAGGATAACGTGATCCTGGACCCCGGAACACTGGCGAAGGTGGTTAATATATCCGGAGTAAAGTTAATTGTAAAAAAATATGAGGAGGACTAAAAGATGACGGGACTTATTATTTTAGTAATTATTATTGTGATCGCATTACTGTTTCTGATTTCCTGCATTAAAATCGTGCCACAGGCAAAGGCACTGGTTATCGAACGTCTTGGTGCATATCAGGCAACATGGAGTGTAGGACTTCATTTTAAACTGCCGATCATTGAACGTGTGGCAAGAAGAGTAGACTTAAAAGAGCAGGTAGTTGATTTTGCACCGCAGCCGGTTATCACAAAGGATAATGTAACCATGCGGATCGATACCGTTGTATTCTACCAGATTACAGATCCGAAGATGTTCTGCTACGGAGTAGCGAACCCAATCATGGCAATCGAGAATCTGACAGCGACCACCCTTCGTAACATCATTGGTGATCTGGAACTTGACCAGACACTAACATCAAGAGAGACGATCAATACGAAGATGCGAGCATCTCTTGATGTGGCAACGGATCCATGGGGAATCAAAGTCAATCGTGTGGAACTGAAAAATATCATTCCACCGGCAGCGATCCAGGATGCAATGGAGAAACAGATGAAAGCAGAACGTGAAAGACGTGAAGCTATTCTCCGTGCAGAAGGTGAAAAGAAATCTACTGTCCTTGTTGCAGAAGGTGAAAAAGAATCTGTGATCCTGAAAGCGGAAGCTGAAAAACAGGCAGCGATCCTCCAGGCAGAAGCAGAAAAAGAAAAGAGGATCAAAGAGGCTGAAGGTGAAGCGGAAGCCATCCTTAAAGTACAGCAGGCAAATGCAGACGGTATCCGTTTCATCCGTGAAGCGGGTGCAGACCAGGCAGTGCTTACGATCAAGAGTCTGGAGGCATTTGAAAAGGCTGCAGACGGCAAGGCAACGAAAATCATCATTCCGTCAGAACTGCAGTCACTTGCGGGGCTTGTAAAGAGCGCTAAAGAAGTGATCAAGGAAGATTAGATTAAAAAAAGAGAGAGGAAAGGTGACAAATAGATGACGGATGTATTGATCCTGGAAGATGAACTGACTTCGCTGCAGGCATTGTCAGAGATTCTTACCACATATTCAGATGATATCCGTGTCCACAAGGCATCTTCCCTGAAAGAAGCAAAAGACCTGCTGGATCAGGAAATCCGGTATGGTCTTTTCCTTTTGGATGTAAATCTAAGCGGCGAGGACCGGGAGGATATCGGTGGGATTTTGTTCGCAAGAGAGATACGGGAGAGGTTTGAATATACTTTTACCCCGATCGTGATGGTGACTGCCATTGGCAATATGGAAATGCAGGCTTACCGGGAGCTGCACTGTTATCAGTACATTATGAAGCCATTTCACAGGGAGCAGGTGGAAGAGGTTGTTCAGAAGGTGCTGGAAAAAGAGAGCAGGGAGAAACCACCGGTGATCGTTGTGAAAAAAGACGGGATTAATTATCAGCTGAAATGCGAGGATATCCGTTATCTGGAAGCGATACCGAGAGGAACAAGACTGCATCTTGTGACAGAGAACTGGGATGTCCCTTATGTGACTCTCAGACAGATGCTGCTTAAGATGCCAAAAGGGATGTTTGCGCAGTGCCATCGGATGTATGCGGTCAATAAAAATGAAGTTGAATATTACGATACCGTCAACCGGATCATCCGGATCAAAAATTGTCCGGATACGGTAGAAATCGGTGTGACTTACAAATCGGTGATAGGAGGACTGTTAAATGGCTGATTGGGTACGCAAATTTCTATATCGTATTTTCTGCGTAATGGCACTTATGGTATCAGTCTATCTGATCGTGGATTTCCTGATCAGCGGTACCTTTGATTACAGGGTGTTTATCATGTTTGTTCTGATGGTGATTGTTGTGATCTGGGGAATTGTGGACTGGAGAAGTAATTATGTACTGATACGCCAGAAGGAAAATGAACTGCGGCTTTATCAGAACTATCTGATTCCGCTGGAAGAACTGGTCAAAGAAATCCGTGCCAAACAGCATGAATTTGACAATCATCTGAATGCAATCCTGAATATGCATCTGACCATCGACAATTATGAAGAACTGGTAGCAAAGCAGTCTGAATATATTACGGAAATTGCCAGAGAAGATGACAGCAGGAAGTATCTCCCCCTTCTGAAGATCAGCGATAAAATCCTGGCAGGATTTATCTACAGTAAAATTGTCCGTGCGCCGGAATATGTCCGGACCGATATCCGCGTGTGGAACAAAGAAATCGTTTCCGGCATTTCTGAACACCACCTGATCGAGATTGTTGGAACCCTGATCGACAATGCATACGAAGCCTGTACCGAAGAAAAAAATCAGGTACTGATCGAAATTGATTCCCAGAATGATAAGCTTATCTTCACGATAAAGAATCAGGTCGAAAATATAGGACTTGGCGAGATCAGTCATTTCTTTGAAAAAGGATTTTCTACGAAAGAAGATGGAAAAAAGCATGGACTGGGACTTTATAATGCAAAGATGCTTGTGAATCGTTACCACGGAGAAATTACGGTGGGAATGGAGAAAATAGAAGAAAGGAAAATCATCAGTTTTGTGGTGGTTATTTAGGCAGATCGGAATATGGGACGGTCTGCTTTTTTGTAGGTTGTGGTCGGACACGGACAGAAAACAAATGGAGCAGATTCCTTTGTGCTGACCATTCCGATGAGCCACTTAAGGCGAAAATTGTGTCAGCAAGGGCTTCCACAATTTTTGTGTCTCATCTCCATAGCACAAACATGGAATCCTTATCCATTTGTTTTCTGTCCGCGCCCGGGATTCAGCTCTTTTTGAGCAGACATGAGGCTTGCAAGCTTTCAAGAACATAGTTGAGATCTGTCCAAAGAACAACGTAGAGTTTTCATGTCGTGAGATTCAAGTGTATCATTGCCCAATCACAGCCTTAATTTGCGAACCGTATCATTCACATCCATTACAATAACTGAGACATCAGCCACGCATAGACGACTTGATTTTTTTTCTGCCAGTTGAGTGCAATTGCCGCCGCTTCTTTTTCAGTCGGTACAGAAAGGGTCAGATCGATCAGGGGTTCGTGATTTTCAAAGACCTGACAGCGCACGGAATATTCCTCTCCTGCATTTTTCATATAATCCGCCTTTACGGAAACTTCATTTTTCAGATCATACTGTTTTGTCTGTAAAAAGTGGTCAATATCATCCTGGATTGGCTTTGAGATTTTATCCTGGAAAAGATGAATCGTCCCTTTCCCATCTTCCGTCAGATGGAAAAGAGTGCGGTTGTGAGTGGATTCTTTCAGGATGAGACCACCGTCCGCAAGTTCAGAAAGAGCCTGCTGGAGTTTGAAATAATCGGTATATCCTTTGTCCAGGACAAATTCAGAAATCTGGGAGTTGGTCAGAGGAAAATCAACTTTGTCCAGCATGTATAGAATGATGAGTTTATAAAGTGTAAATGCTTCTGCCATAGGGCTGCCTCCTTAAAATGTAGTATATTCTTTTCCCTGCCAGAGATTCTGCTCTTTTAAATAGCGCTGCATCTGATTGAGTACTAACCGTTTATTGCCGGTCCAGAGCGGTGCGATAAGAAGAGATTTTGGTCCGTCACCGGTCAGACGGTGAATGACAATATCCGGACGGAGCGAAGCGATACATTTTCCGAGCAGATGAAAATAAGAGTTCATATCTGGAATATAAAAAGGTTCCTGCCTGTAAAAATCTGCCAGATCGGTATGCTTCAGAACGTGGAGAAGATGCAGCTTGATTCCGTCAATCGGAAGAGCGTTCAGATAATGGATGGTTGCGAGCATATCTGCTTCAGATTCTCCCGGAAGAAATAAAATTACGTGGGTGATGATCTGTACCCCAATCGCGTGAAGGGAATGGACCGCCTGCTCAAAGACGGAAAGTGGATAACCACGGCGCATCCAGTTGGCAGTGCGTTCGTGGATCGTCTGAAGTCCAAGCTCTACCCAGACCGGTTTAATGGCATTTAGTTCGGCAAGCAGTGTAAGGATTTCAGGTGAAAGGCAATCCGGACGCGTTGCGATAGATAAAATGCGTACTTCTGGATCAGAAATCGCTTCGGTAAAGATCCGGCGCAGATGACAGGCTGGTGCATAGGTATTGGTATATGCCTGAAAATAGGCGATATAGCTGTGTCCATTGTATTTGGGGCGTACAAGATCTTTTCCATAGGTAAGCTGGTCGGCAACGGAAAGAGAAGAAGAAGCGGCAAAATCGCCGGATCCGCCTTCGCTACAGAAGATACAACCGCGTGTGCCGCAGGTTCCGTCCCGGTTCGGACAGGAGCAGCCTCCGTTTAAAGAAATCTTGTACAGTTTTTCACCGAAATTCTGTTTCAGATAGTAGTCCAGTGCATAGTAGCGCCGTTCTCCCCAGCGCTGAGGAGTTCCTTTTTTGTAAGTAAGCCCGCAGGATATTTCCTGCGGGCGATTGCTATCATAGGTTCTTGTATTCATAAGATTAAATCAGAGCTTTGACAGCTTCACTTACGACCTGTGATACGCGAGGGTCAAAAGCTTCCGGAAGAATATTGTCCTCGTTCAGCTCTTCATCCGGAACAAGTCCAGCGATTGCTTTTGCTGTGGCAAGCTTCATCTCTTCGGTGATCTGTGGTGCACGTCCCTCTAATGCACCTTTAAAGATACCAGGGAAAGCGACAACGTTGTTGACTTGGTTTGGGAAGTCAGAACGTCCGGTTCCGACAACTTTTGCGCCTGCAGCTTTTGCAAGATCCGGCATGATCTCCGGTACCGGGTTTGCCATTGCGAAAAGGATCGCATCCTTATTCATAGAAGCAACCATTTCCTGGGAAACAATGTTCGGGGCAGATACACCGACGAAAATATCAGCACCCTTGAGTGCATCAGCAAGTGTACCGGTCTCATGGTCGAGATTGGTCACTTTGGTCATCTCTTTCTGCATCCAGTTCAGATTCGGTGAATCAGCTGAGATGATTCCATTGATATCACACATGGTGATCTTCGGGAAACCGTAGGTGAGAAGAAGCTTTGTGATTGCAACTCCGGCACTTCCAGCACCATTTACAACAATTTTACAGTCTTCTTTTTTCTTGCCGGTTACTTTCAGGGCGTTGATGATGCCTGCCAGAACGACGATGGCGGTTCCGTGCTGGTCATCGTGGAATACAGGGATATCAAGAAGTTCTTTTAAACGGCTCTCAATCTCAAAACAGCGTGGGGCAGAGATATCTTCCAGGTTGATTCCGCCGAAAGCAGGTGCAATATTGACAACTGTCTTAATAATCTCTTCTGTATCCTGAGTGTCCAGGCAGATCGGAACTGCGTTGACTCCGCCGAATTCTTTGAAAAGAACTGCTTTTCCTTCCATAACAGGCATGGCGGCTTTGGCTCCGATGTTACCAAGTCCGAGAACGGCACTACCGTCGGATACTACAGCGATTGTGTTGGCTTTCATCGTGTATTTGTAGGCTGCATCCGGGTCCTTTGCAATGACTTTGCATGGCTCGGCAACGCCTGGTGTATATGCGATTGCGAGGTCTTCACGAGAGTTTACGTGTGACTTTGCAGTAGTTTCAATTTTTCCATTCCATTTTTCATGCATTTCAAGTGCTTGCTCAATTGCTGACATTTTCATACGTCCTCCTTTGATTACAGTTTTGCTGCTCTTTTATGATAACATTCTTCTGATATGAAAGCAAATCAAAAAACTTCTTTCCATTTTGTGCAAAATGTTGTATACTTGGGTTTATCAAAAGCAGATTAGTCAGTTCAGACAAGATTTCCCAATGTTAAAAGTTTAATATTTTTTTGGATAAGAAAAGTAATTGGAATAAAGGAGGAATATAGAACATATGACGAGAGAAAAATATGAGTCCCTGCCTCTTTCTACATTAAAAGAGGTGGCAAAAACGCGCGGACTTCGCGGAATTTCAACGATGAAAAAAGCAGATCTGATCGATCTTATGCTGGAAGAAGATGACAAAGTTTCAATAAAAGAGGCGAAGGAGGAAGTAAAATCCGAAAAAGCCGGAACCGCAGATATTGAACAGCTCGACAGTGGACGTACGGTGAATGGAATTCTGGAAGTCATGGATGGATACGGATTTATCCGTTCCCAGAACTATCTGCCGGGCGAGGAAGATGTATATGTATCACCATCGCAGATCCGCAGATTCAGCCTGAAGACAGGGGATATCCTGACAGGAAATACAAGAGTAAAGACACAGTCTGAAAAATTCAGTGCGCTTCTGTATCTGACCAAGATCAATGGAATGTCTCCGGCAGAAGCAGGACGCAGAATGAACTTTGAAAATATGACACCGATTTTCCCAAATGAACGTCTCAGACTGGAAGCGGGAAAGAGCAGCACTGCAATGCGTGTTATGGATCTGATCTCTCCAATTGGTAAGGGACAGCGAGGCATGATCGTATCACCGCCGAAAGCAGGTAAGACAACCCTGTTGAAGCAGGTGGCGCTTTCTATGAGGAAGAATAATCCGGAGATCCATCTTCTGATCCTTCTGATCGATGAACGTCCGGAAGAAGTAACCGACATCAAAGAAGCCATTGAAGGGGATAATGTGGAAGTTATTTATTCGACCTTTGATGAGCTTCCGGAGCATCATAAACGTGTGTCAGAGATGGTGATCGAGCGTGCAAAACGTCTGGTTGAGCACAAAAAGGACGTTGTGATCCTTTTGGACAGCATTACCCGTCTGGCAAGAGCATACAACCTGGTTGTTCCACCGAGCGGACGAACCCTGTCCGGTGGTCTTGATCCGGCAGCACTTCATATGCCGAAACGTTTCTTTGGCGCAGCGAGAAATATGCGTGAGGGCGGAAGCCTTACTATCCTCGCAACCGCACTTGTAGATACCGGAAGTAAGATGGATGATGTCATTTACGAAGAATTTAAGGGAACCGGTAATATGGAACTGGTGCTTGACCGGAAGCTTTCTGAAAAGAGAATCTTTCCTGCAATCGATATCCCGAAATCCGGAACAAGAAGAGAGGATCTGCTTCTTACGAAAGAGGAGCAGGAAGCAGTGGATATTATGCGCCGTGCATTAAACGGAATGAAGTCAGATGAAGCGGTAGACAGCATTCTGAATATGTTTGACCGCACGAAAAATAACGTAGAATTTGTCCAAATGGTCAAAAAAACAAAGTTTATTTAGAAAATTACTTGCATTTAGAAAAAAACTATGTTATGCTAACATAGCTGTTTAAAGATATTAGCCGCGTGAAAGCGCGTAAAACGAATAAAACAAGAAGAGGTGAAAATCATGAAAGAAGGAATCCATCCAGATTACTATCAGGCAACTGTAACTTGCAACTGTGGGAATACATTCGTAACAGGTTCTACAAGCAAAGAAATCCACGTAGAAATCTGCTCTAAATGTCATCCGTTCTACACAGGACAGCAGAAAGCAACTCAGGCCAGAGGTCGTGTTGACAAGTTTAACAAGAAATACGGAATTCAGTAATAAGAGAATTCAACAGGCTGGGATTGTGAAATCTCAGCCTATTTTGTGTATACGATGAATTAAAAAGGACATAACAGAATATGAAATCTTCGAATATTGGTGGTCAGGCTGTCATCGAAGGCGTGATGATGAAGAATAAAGACCGTTATGCGGTTGCGGTGAGAAAGCCTGACGGAGAGATAGAAGTTACAACAGATACATATAAAAGTGTAGTTGGAAAATATACGGCACTTACGAAGCTACCTTTTGTCAGAGGAATCTTTAATTTTGTTGATTCTCTGGTGCTGGGGATGAAGACTTTGACCTGGTCAGCAAGCTTCTATGAGGAAGAGGAAGAAAAAGAGATGACCGAAGTCGAAGAAAAGAAGCAGGAGCGTACGGAAAAGCTTTTGATGACGCTGACGATGGTTGTATCTTTTGCACTTGCAATCGGTATTTTTATGGTACTTCCGTATTTTTTGTCAGATCTGCTGAAGAAATGGATTTCTTCCTATACAGTTCGGATTATCATTGAGGGAATCATCCGCATTGCGATTTTTGTTGCCTATGTGGGCGGAATTTCGGTAATGAACGATATTAAGCGTTTGTATCGCTATCATGGCGCGGAGCATAAGTGTATCAACTGTATTGAACATGGACTTCCACTGACTGTTGAAAATGTTAGAAAGAGCTCTAAAGAACACAAAAGATGTGGAACCAGCTTCATGCTGTTTGTCATGATCGTGGGAATCGTTCTCTTATTTTTTGTAAGGGTAGAATCTCCGCTGATGAGAGTGATTGTGAGAATTGCACTTCTTCCGGTGATTGCTGGTATTTCTTATGAGTTGATCAAATGGGCAGGAAGCAGTGAGAATCCGGTCGTGTGTATCTTAAGTAAGCCGGGACTTTGGCTGCAGGGGCTTACGACAAAGGAACCGGACGATGAGATGATCGAGGTCGGGATTGCGGCTGTAGAAGCGGTGTTTGACTGGAAAGCGTATTTGAGAGAGAATTTCGGATATAAGGAAGAGGAGTAAAAGCTGTGACCTATCAGGAAGCATATCAGAAAGCCACAGGTGAATTGAAAGCGGCGGGGATTCCGGAGCCGGAAAGTGATTCCTGGATCCTGCTGGAGCATGTGACCGGCATGACAAGGACCAGATATTATGTGGATGGTTTTGAAAGAATGCCGAAAAATGAAGAAGACCGGTTCTTTGAGCTGGTAAGCTGCAGAAAAACCCGGATTCCGGTGCAGCATCTGACCGGGGTTCAGGAATTTATGGGATATGAATTTGCAGTCAATGAACATGTACTTGTGCCAAGACAGGATACTGAGATTCTTGTAGAGGAAGCAGAAAAAAGACTGCTTCTTATGAAAAAGGAAAATCCGGTAAAAGTGCTGGATATGTGTACCGGTTCAGGCTGTATCCCAATCAGCCTGAAACTGAGAAATCCGCAGATTGTCATAGAAGGTGCAGATATTTCAGAAGAAGCTCTGAAAGTGGCTGAAAAAAATGCCAAAAAGCTGGGAGTGAGCGGTAAGTGGATCCAGACTGATATGTTTGAAAATATTACAGGAACATTTGACATGATCACATCGAATCCACCTTATATCCCGACAAAAGTGATCGAAGAGCTGGAAGCAGAGGTACGTCTTCATGACCCGTATGAGGCATTGGACGGAAAAGAGGACGGTCTTTATTTTTACCGGATCCTGGCAGAAAAGGTTCCGGAATATCTGACAGACGGCGGCTGGCTTGTGATGGAGATTGGATATGACCAGAGTGCAGATGTGGAAAAATTGCTGAAAGAGACTGGATTTGAACAGGTTTCAACGCAAAAGGATCTGGCAGGTCTTGACCGTGTGGTATGTGGCGTGTACAATAGGCGTAGCAAATAACAGGAGGAAAAGAAATGTTTGATAAATTAGAAGATCTGCTCATTCGTTATGAGGAGATTATGGGTGAGCTTCAGGAACCGGACGTGGTGAATGACCAGTCACGTTTCCGCAAGCTGATGAAAGAACAGAATGATCTGACCCCGATTGTTGAGGCATATAAAGAATATAAAAATTGTAAACAGAACATTGAAGACAGTCTTTCTCTTCTGGAGGAAGAATCCGATGAAGAGATGAAAGAGCTGGCAAAAGAAGAACTCAGTGAGTCTAAGAAGAGAGTCGAAGAGCTGGAACAGGAGCTCAAGATTCTTCTTCTTCCAAAAGACCCGAACGATGACAAGAACGTTATCGTGGAGATCCGTGCAGGTGCAGGTGGAGATGAAGCTGCCCTTTTTGCGGCTGAGATCTACCGTATGTATGTACATTATGCAGACAGCAGACGCTGGAAGACAGAGATGATCTCCCTCAATGAAAACGGAATCGGCGGATTCAAGGAAGTTGTATTTATGATCACAGGACAGGGAGCATATTCCCGTATGAAGTATGAAAGTGGTGTACATCGTGTACAGCGTGTGCCAGAGACAGAAAGCGGCGGACGTATCCATACTTCAACCATTACCGTAGCAGTGATGCCGGAAGCAGAAGAAGTTGACGTTGTGATCGATGAAAAAGATATCCGTATCGATGTTATGCGTGCATCTGGTAACGGTGGCCAGTGTGTCAATACCACAGACTCTGCTGTACGACTGACTCATTATCCGACAGGAATCGTGATCTACAGCCAGACTGAAAAATCACAGCTGCAGAACAAGGAAAAGGCATTTCGTCTTCTGCGTTCCAAATTATATGAACTGGAACTGGAGAAGCAGCATTCTGCAGAGGCTGAGGCAAGAAGAAGCCAGATCGGTACAGGAGACCGTTCTGAGAAGATCCGTACTTACAACTTCCCACAGGGACGTGTGACCGATCACAGAATCAAGCTTACGCTTCATAAGCTGGACAGCATTATGAACGGAGATCTGGATGAAGTCATTGACAGCCTGATCGCAGCAGACCAGGCAGCAAAGCTGGCATCGATGAATGAGGCAGTATAATAGAAACAGGCAAAAGTGTATAAAGACAGGAAAGCCTGTGAGTATGTTCTTCGAATTATTATGGATGATGAAGAACTCACAGTTATTGACAACGAAGTGCAGATGGATTTCAAGAACATGCCCGATCGCCCATATTGATCGGATAATAAAAGCAAATATTGAAACCGTCAGAGGATGGCTTGCAGGACGCACTCCTGCTAAAAAATAGTAATAGGATACCCTCATACAGGTCAAGAAAACAGAAATGTCCCGTATGGGGGATTTTTATATACCGAAAAACAAAACAGAGGCGTTGAATGAACATACAACAATTAACTTACATTGTAGAAATCGCAAATTGCAAAAGCATTTCCCGTGCAGCAGAGTACCTTTTCGTCTCGCAGCCCGCTCTGTCCCAGCAGATCCGGAATCTGGAAAAGGAACTGGGATACCGCGTATTTCACAGGACAAGCAAAGGACTGGAACTTACCGAAAAAGGGAATGTTTTTTACCAAAAAGCGCAAGAAATGCTAAAAGACTGGAATCGTTTTAAAGAAGAAGTGATTTCGGGAACAGAACATAAAAAATTAAAAATCGGACTTGGTGCCAGAGTCTATTCCAACAGACTGTTTCCGAAGATTGCCAGATATTTTGAAAGGCATCCGGAGCTCGAGGTGACATTTTATACGGAGGCTGGGCTGGATGCATATGCGGCGATCAAGGACGGTTCCCTTGATATGGCACTGGACCGGATGCCGGAAAATGAAATCGGCATGGAGAAATGTGTCTGTTTTGCAAAAGAACTGATCCGTGAGAAGCAGTGTATACTGATGGCACCGGATCATCCGCTCACGCAGAAGAAAAATGCTTCAATCATGGATTGCAGGGAATATACTATGCTCACAGGACTAGAGCATTCGGTGGAAGACCGTCTCCTCAGAAAGACATATGGTGAACAGAATATCACATGGAAGAGAGTCATCCGCTCAGACAGCATCGATACGGTGATGAAGATGGTGAAAAGCGGAAGCGGAATCGCGATCGGACCAAAGTCCTTTGCAGAATACTATGGGGTTACGGCGGTGCCACTGGTTCCAGCCAGGCAGGACAGTCTTTATTTTGCCTGCTTGAAATCAAAGAAAAAAGAGCCGGAAATCCGGGAATTTCAGAGGTATCTGACTACTCTGGTTTCCAGTGTTTGTCCAGATTAAATCCGCGTCCCTGGACTTCCTGTACCTGGGAAACGATGATAAAGCTTTCCGGATCGATCTGATGAACATTTTTTTCAAGTTGGACGAGTTCACGGTTGGAGATGACGGTGAGTACCATATTCAGCTGCTGGTTCAGATAGCCACCTTGAACTGGAATGATGGTTGCACCGCGGTCAATCTGGGTAAGTACAAAATTACGGATTTCATCTGAATGTTTGCTGATGATCTGAACAGCAATCCTTGAAGTTCCGCTGACGATCAGCTTGTTCATGACAAGGGTGTAAATGATCACATACAAAATCGCATATAGTACCTTGTCAACTGGCTGATAAAGTGCCTGCCCCAGGATGACAAAGAAGTCAATGATGTACAATCCGGCTGAAACAGGAAAACGGAAATATTTATTTAAGATCAGTGGCGGAACGTCTACGCCACCGGTAGAAGCACCGGTACGGATGATCATTCCAAGGGAGATTCCGATTCCGATGCCAGCAAAGAGTGTGCATAGGATCAGATTGTCTGTCAGAACATAATCTCCAAGGATCTGATTGAAGAATTCCAGTGCGATCGGATACATAAAAGAGCTTAAAATTGCAGATAATGTATATTTTTTCCCGAGGAAAATATAGGCAAGCACCAGCATGATAATGTTGAAAGCGAGCACCAGAGAGGAAAGAGGGATCCCGGTTATGCGCTGCAGGATCAGCCCGATTCCGGTCGTGCCACCGGCAACAAGGTCAGCCGGAAGAAGAAAGACTCTGGCTGAAAAAGCGTTGAGTATATTTCCCAGGCAGATGATGAGAACAGAAGAAATCTGTTCTTTTCTTTTTGTAGTAAGTTTCATTGGTCAGTACCTCCATAAGTCGATACTTCTAATTTAGGAGAAATGGGAGAAAATGGGAAATACATTCTATGAATAGTGATATAAGAAGAACTTATATCATATATAACGCTGCGTGGTTGAAAAAGTAACAGGATATGCTAAAATTGACATAAATGAGAGAACATGAGGAGGTACAAAAGATGGGACATATTGTACAGCGTCTGGTTCGGAATGCCATCATGCAGGCGGTGAATCAGGTGATCCAGAATAAGACACAGCAGGAAGCTGCGAAATTTGGAAATGAATGGAAGGGCAGTTTTCATTGTCTGGTATCCGGGTATTACAGCGGCATGACCGTTAAATATCTGATGCTTCCATTTGCAGTTTTCTGCATTCTGTGCGCAATAGGAAGCGGGATTGCCGGCGGGCTGACTTACAGTATCTGGTTCCTTGTGATCGCAATGGTGTGCCTGGTTACGCGCAGCTATGGAATGAAAATGATGCGTGTGATCATTTACTGGGACAATGGTATGGCATTCTATGACAAGGATGGCAATGAACTC
Source organism: Coprococcus sp. RTP21204st1_G4_RTP21204_210225 (assembly GCF_040915385.1). Classification (NCBI taxonomy): domain Bacteria; kingdom Bacillati; phylum Bacillota; class Clostridia; order Lachnospirales; family Lachnospiraceae; genus Coprococcus; species Coprococcus sp. RTP21204st1_G4_RTP21204_210225. The sequence continues at coordinate 38,660 of NZ_JBCPDP010000002.1, forward strand.
GTACAGCTGCCACGGACAGCCATCTAGCAGATGACGGTAAAAAATGGTAAGATCACCATCCCATGGGAAGATAAAGAGTATAAGATTATCAGGAACCCATTCGATAACGAAAAAGAAGTACGGGAAATGCTTAATTTTTATGGAAAAGACAGATAAGTGACAGAAAATGATAACAAAAGAAGGAAGCTCTGATCGCACAGATCATCGAGGCAATGCGCACTTTCCGAACATAAGCAGGAGGTTTAGGACATGAATTTTCAGATCACAGAATATTGCCATCACATTTTAGAAGAGTATATAGAAGAAGGGGATATCTGCATTGATGCCACCGCCGGAAACGGCGGTGACACGGAGTTTTTGTGCCAGAAAGTCGGAGAGACCGGAAATGTCTATGCTTTTGATGTACAAGAGATGGCGATTGCTCACACCAGAGAACGCCTCGAAAAAGCGAACCTGTCGGCAAGAGCCAAGCTGATCCAGGACGGTCACGAAAAAATGCAGACCTATGTAAAAGAAGAAGCCAAGGTCATTATTTTCAATTTCGGCTACCTCCCCGGCGGCGACCACAAAATCGCAACCCGCGCAGCCACCAGCCTCACCGCCATCGAGTCAGCCCTTAACCTGCTCAAAAAAGGTGGCATCATAAACCTCTGCATCTACAGCGGCGGCGACACCGGCTACGAAGAAAAAGAAGCCATTTTGAATTATCTCAAAACATTAGATTCCAAAAAATGGCTCGTAATCGTAAATTCCTATTTTAACCGTAAAAATGATCCTCCACTTCCTGTATTCATCTATAGACTGAAATAGTTTTTATTTCAGAAAACAGTAGTGGAGCAACTGGATCAACAAAGCCGTTTTGCGTTTTTTATGTCTGTCGAAGAAAATCATACCGGAACAAACGAACAAATAAAGCCGTTTTTGCGGTTTCCTGTTTGGCAAAAAACCTCGTACTGGGGCAACAGTCATAACCAGTAAAGTAGATCTGCCAAGACTGCAAAATAGAACGTTCCAATTCCATTCGAGGCAATGAAGATAAGACTCAAAAATTGTGGAAGCCATTGCTGACACAATTTTCGCTTTCAGAGGCTTATCGGAATGGTTTGCCGAGTGGAATTGGAACGTTCTATTTTGCAGTCTTGGCTCACTAACTTTACAAGTAACACAAAAAAATACAAGAAAACCGCAAAAATCCACTCAAAATGTGGTATACTAACAGACAGTACCGCAAAAAAGCGGAATATGGAAGGATTTTTTATGGCAGAAGCAAAATTTAAAAGACCAGAACTGACAGACCGGGATCTTATTGATTTTTATTTCAAAAAGTACCCAAGCAGAAGCTGCGACCGTACTTTTGCAAATGTATATCTGTGGGCAAGGTTTTACGAAGTAGAATTTGCACAATATAATAACGTTCTCCTGTTCCGGGACAACAGTGCAGGTTACGGCTATGCATTTCCGGCAGGTGAAGATGAAGATGTAAAAGCAGCGATTGAAGATATCATGAAGTGGGAGAAAGAAAAAGGCGTTCCATTCTGTCTGTATGGGGTGACAAAAGAGAATTTCGCCAAGCTTGAAACATGGTTTCCAGGCAAATTCGACATCACCTATCACAGAGATGAGGCGGATTATGTCTATGAAAGTGAGAAACTTGCAACACTTTCCGGCAAAAAGCTGCACGGCAAGCGGAATCACGTCAATAAATTTAAAGCACTTCACGGAGATAACTGGAGTTACGAAACGATTACAGAGGATAATCTGGAAGAGTGTTTTCAGATGGCACTGAAATGGCGGAATCTGAATGGCTGTGAAGATGATGAAGAGAAGAATTCCGAGATGTGTGTAACACTCAATTCACTGCGCCTTTACAAAGAACTGAACCTGATCGGAGGTCTGCTCAGAGTTGGTGATGAGATTGTTGCATTTACGATTGGAGAAGCGGTAAATGATGATACCTTTGTGGTTCATATCGAAAAAGCTTATGCGGATATTGAAGGTGCGTATACCATGATCAACCAGCAGTTCGTAGAGCATGAAGTTGCTGGAAAATACAAATATACCAACCGGGAAGATGATGTTGGAGAAGAAGGATTAAGAAAGGCCAAGCTTTCCTACAAACCGGTATTTATGGTAGAAAAAGGTGTTGTGACATTAAAAGAAGACAGCGAAAAGGAGTGTGCAAAAGATGATATCTAAGAAGATGGAAAATATGGTGGCAAACAGCTCGGCAATCCGCGCCATGTTTGAAGAGGGAAATCGTCTTGCAAAAATTTACGGACCGGAAAATGTATTTGATTTCAGTCTCGGTAATCCAAATGTACCGGCACCGAAAGCCGTAAAGCAGGCGATTCTTGATATTTTGGATGAAGAAGATGAACTGGTGCTTCATGGATATACTAACAGCAATGCGGGATATGAAGATGTTCGCCAGGCTGTAGCTGAATCTCTGAATGAGCGGTTTGGTACTGCATTTGCAGCAAAAAATATTACGATGACAGTTGGCGCAGCAGGCGGACTAAATGTTATTTTAAAAGCACTGTTAAATCCGGGAGATGAAGTGATCACATTTGCACCGTACTTTGGAGAGTACAGAAGTTATGTCAATAATTTTGACGGTGTTCTGGTTGAAATCTCACCGAATACCGTAGATTTTCAGCCAAAGCTGGATGAATTTGAGGCAAAGATCACACCGAAGACAAAAGCAGTGATCGTTAATACACCGAATAATCCGACCGGTGTTGTCTATTCCGAAGAGACGATCAGGAAAATGGCAGAGATCATGGAGAAGAAGCAGAACGAATACGGAACAGAGATTTATCTTATCTCTGATGAGCCATACCGTGAGCTTGCTTATGATGGTGTGGATGTACCGTATCTGACCAGGTATTATGCCAATACGATCGTAGGATATTCTTATAGTAAATCTCTTTCCCTGCCGGGAGAGCGAATCGGATATCTGGTGATTCCGGATGATGTAAAAGATTCAGAGACACTCATTGCAGCAGCAAATGTTGCAAACCGTATTCTTGGATTTGTCAATGCGCCAACCCTGCAGCAGAAGGTAGTTGCAAGATGTCTGCATGAGAAAACCGATATTTCATACTATAACAGAAACAGGGAGACTCTTTACCAGGGACTCATAGAATGTGGATTTGAATGTGTCAAACCGCAGGGTGCATTTTACCTGTTCATGAAGACTCCGATCAAGGATGAAAAGACATTTTGCCAGGAAGCAAAAAAATATAATCTGCTTCTGGTACCGGGAAGTTCTTTTGGATGTGCAGGATATGTCAGAATTGCATATTGTGTAGCTTATGAGACAATCGTAAATGCACTGCCGAAATTCAAAGAGCTTGCAAAAGAATATCAGCTAGGATAAGACAAAAGCAAAAGATGTGACAGAAAGGTGAGAAAGCAAGATGAGAGAATTTGAGAAAAATATCCGAAAAGTAGAACCTTATGTTCCGGGTGAACAGCCACAGAAAAAAGTGATCAAACTGAATACCAATGAGAATCCGTACCCACCTGCACCGGGAGTTCTTGCGGCAATGAAAAAGCTGGAGGGTCATGTGGACAGTTTAAGGCTGTATCCGGATCCGACATCTGATGCACTGGTCAGTGCACTGGCGGACTTTTATCATGTTGGAAAAGATCAGGTTTTTGTGGGAGTGGGATCTGACGATGTTCTCTCTATGTGTTTCCTTACCTTCTTTAACTCGGAAAAACCGGTTTTCTTTCCGGATATTACATATTCCTTCTACAAAGTATGGGCGGATCTTTACCGGATTCCATACGAATGCAAGAAGGTAGATGAAAACTTCCATATCATAAAAGAAGATTATTATCCGGAAAATGGTGGTGTGATCTTCCCGAATCCAAATGCACCGACATCCATTTATGAAGATCTGGAATTTGTGGAAGATATCATCAGACACAACCAGGATGTTATTGTGATTGTGGATGAGGCATATATTGATTTCGCAGGAGAGTCAGCACTTTCGCTTCTGGACAAATATGACAACCTGATCATTACGCAGACATTTTCAAAGGCAAGATCGATGGCTGGAATGCGTATTGGATATGCAATCGCAAGTCCGCTCCTGATCAAGTATTTAAACGATGCAAAATATTCGTTCAATTCTTATACTATGAACAAAACTTCTTTGGTATACGGAGCAGAAGCGGTAAAAGATAAAGAATATTTTGCTGAGACAACACGTAAAATTGTGGAGACAAGAGACTGGGCAGAAGAAGAATTCAAAAAGCTCGGCTTTGTATTCCCAAAACCAAGCGCAAACTTCATCTTTGTATCACATCCGGAATACGATGCAAAAGAACTCTTTGAAGCAATGAAAGCAAAAGGAATCTATGTGCGTTTCTGGGGAAGCGAGCGGATTGAGCAATATCTGCGTGTGACGATCGGTACGAGAGAAGAGATGGAAGCACTCTTTGCCTTCCTCCGTGAATATATGATGTAAGTGTTAAAAACATAAATTGCGTTTGTGCTTACACAAATAAGCAATTTATGCGTATTGACACGTCGAACACCGATTTAATAAGTAAAAAATAGGAGATTTGTATGACTGAAACTTTAGTACAGTGGTTTGTAACTCATCTGGGTGGCAAGGCTGCCAAAGAACTGATTATCTTTATTATTTCAATGATTCCGATTCTGGAGCTCAGGGGAGGAATCCTTGCGGCAGGTCCGGCGTTTTTAAATATCCCGACCTGGCGTGCAATCCCGATCTGTCTGGTGGGAAACCTGATCCCAATTCCGTTTATCCTGCTTCTGATCCGTCCGCTTTTTGCATGGCTGCGCAAGACGCGCCTTTTCCGTCCGCTTGTAGAAAAGCTGGAGAAAAAAGCGATGAGCAAAAGTGATCGGATCAGCAGATATGAATTCTGGGGGCTGGTACTCTTCGTAGGAATCCCGCTTCCGGGAACCGGAGCCTGGACCGGAGCTCTTGTCGCATCCCTCCTTGGCATCGACTGGAAAAAAGCTTTCGGAGCAATCGTAGTCGGCGTATGCATGGCATCGGTGATCATGTATATCCTGTCTTACGTTGTGATCGGAGGAATCTTTGGATAAAAATGTGAAAGTTTTCCTTGAGAAATATAGAATGACTGTATGTGAGAGCATATGGTCATTTTGTGTATACGATGATCCAAGTGCAGATTTGTGCTTGCACAAGGATCTGTATTTGGCGAATGTACATCATCGAGCAGGAGTCAGCCTGCTCGATTTGAATGATAGAGGTTGAGTGAGCGCCAGCCACAAAAGGAATCGTTCGGATTCAAGTTGCGCTAACCATTCCGATGAGCCTCTTAGGACGGGAAGCATGTTCAGCAAAGGCTTCCATGCTTCCTGAGTCTCATCTCCATAGCGCAAAATAGAATCCGAACGATTCCTTTTGTGGCTGGCGCTCTTTGAACTTTATCGAATAAAATGTGGTGATATTGGTAAGATAACAGCAATTCAGAACGAAGCAGGAGAAAACTTTGAGAAGGGATGAGGAGTCTGTTGTTTAATTGAAAACATTTGACTATCGGGCATTTATTGGAAAACATGTATTATTTTCGTTAAACATCGAACCAGAGTTGAAAGGGAGAATAACAATCGGAATGAATAAGTTCCTGTTCATTCGCTTTGCTGCAAGCATTCAAAAATCAGGCTGACGGGAATACACTAGAAGGGCAGAAGGACCAAAAGAAACCGGATTAATTCACTTATTATGCAATGGAGATGAGACTCAAAAATCGTGGAAGCCTTTGCTGAACACGATTTTCGCCTTAAGAGGCTCATCGGAATGGTTTGCATAATGGAATTAGTCCGGTTTCTTTTGGTCCTTCTGCCAGCACAGCGCAAAGTATGGCAGCCGTCCCTTTGTTAATTATAGTAGAAAAGAGAATGAACTTACGAATAAATTCGAACTTTCAACGGAATCCCCATCTCGTCTGCGAGTTTCTGGGACGCATCGATTTCTTCCTGTGAAATGATGCTTACCACACTGAACTGCACAGATGAGAACAGTTTCTTCGCTTTCTCGGCAAATGCAAGCATATCTGGGAACGCATTTTCAAAACAAGGCTGTGTAACTTCCTGGTAACGTTCGGCAGTTGGCGCATTCAGGCTGATCGATACGGCATCGATATATTTTGCCATTTCTTCTGCGATCGGCTTTTTATTGAAGAGTTCGCCAAGTCCGTTGGTATTGACGCGAAGGAGAACTTCCGGATGTTTTTCTTTCATGTATTTTGCAGCAGCAATCAGATTATCGTAGGCACAGGTCGGTTCCCCGTAGCCGCAGAAGACGGCTTCCGGATAATTTGTAAAATCAAAAGCATCAATAGCTGCCTTGATCTCTTCGAAAGAAGGATTGTGGTCGTGCCAAAGTTCTGTTGCCTCTCCGATGGCTTCATGCTCGTTACGGATGCAGAAAATACATTTGCAAGTGCAGCGGTTGGTGATGTTAAAATATGCATTGTTTTTAAATGTGTAAATAATATCTGACATTATAATAAAATCTCCTCTTTGAAAGTCAGGCGGATATTCAAGAACCACCTGTCATTTGCGTATAATTAAATATTTGGCTAAATTCCAAATTTGTTTTTCATTGTACTTTTGAAACCGGCTTTGTCAAGAGTGGAACCAAGAATGATAAAGATCACAGCACTTCCGCCTGACTGGGCAAGGGTTCCTACAATCGAAGGAATCAGTGCACCCCAGGTTCCGAACAGGATTACATCTGTGATATAATATCCAATAAAGGAAATTACAGCGGCAACAATAACGCCGACACAGTTGTGTACATTCACGATCTTGTCCTTTTTACATGTGATCGGAAGGGAGATCAGCATCTTGATGATGAAGGTTGCAGGTGCATATACCGGGGCAGTCAGGATATCTGCCATGGCACCACCGATTGCACCAGCAAACATGGCATATGGTGTTGGGAGGAATGCAGCGGCAAGATAGATCAGAGAATCTCCGATGTGTACATATCCGCCATTTACACCAAATGGAATATGGAAAATATAAGCAGTTGTCACACAGATCAGTGCTGCAAAAAGAGCTGTTGAAGTCAGTCTGGAGACTTTCTGATGAGAAAGTGCATTTGCAGATGGTTCCGGATTGTTAATGGTTGTAGATGACATGATAGTTACCTCCCTGGGTTTTATTTATTTTGTAAATGTCAGTCAAGCAGCATAGAAAGATGGGATTCAAAATTGATTCCATCATTGCGCGGAATCTGGTCGGCAACGGTGTCAATCAGAGATCTTTCGATAAACCGGCATGCTTTTTCCACGCCTGCAGCTGCACTTTTTCCCTGTACCATCGAGGCACATACGACAGCGGAGAGCAGGTCACCGGTGCCAGAATAGCTTCCTCCGTGAATTCCAGAGGAAATGACGCTTATCTGGTCGTTCTCGAGAACCAGATTGTAATATTTTACGGTATCATCAGAAGGAGCCTGATAAAGAATACCGGTGACGATGATCGTCTGGATCTGCGTTTCTTTCGTTTCTTTCAAAGGAGCGGCAATCCGGGCAATCCGGTCCAGATAATCCGGTTCGTCCTTATACTTGGTAAGCCCTGCAAAATCAGAGTGTGTTAAAAGACACAGCTCGGTAAGATTTGGCGTGATCACATCGGCATGGGATACAAGCTTCTGCATCTGCTGTTGGAGTCTGGGAGTGAAAATGTCATATTTGACACCGGAATCTCCCATGACCGGATCGACAAAGAGCAGAGTGGAAGGGGTTCTGAACTTCTCACAGAAATTCAGGATTTTTTCCGCCTGATCTGCGCTGCCGAGATATCCGGTACTGATCGCATCCAGGGTAAGACCACGTTTTTGCCATTCTTCTGTGTAATGATCGATCTTGTCGGTAAAGTCCGTACAGTAATAGCTGTCGTAGCCGGTCTGATTGGTTAAAACTGCCGTTGGCAGAGGACAGGCCTGCACACCCATGACGGAAAGAACCGGTATCGCAGCTGTCAGAGAGCATTTACCAAGACCGGACAGATCATTGATAACAGCGACTCGTTTTATCATTGAAGTATCCTTTCCGAAATACAAAGTGAAAAATTCTTGCATTTCTTATGTGTTTTATATAGAATAAAATAAAAGTGTCATTTGTAAAATATACAAAAAGAAATATTTTTTAGAGGTCAGTTATGAGAGTGGAATTACAGAATGAGGAACACTGCCGGTATCTGAGAGTGTATCATTATTACAGGAATCTGATTCTATCCGGGCAGATGAAGTCAGAGACAAAGCTTCCATCGATCCGTAAAGGTGCAAACGAGCTGCAGATGAGCCGGACGACGATGGAGAATGCGTATATGCTTCTGGCAGCAGAAGGTTATATTGTGTCCAGACCGCAGAGTGGATATTATGTGACGGATATTGCCGAGAAGCAGGAAGAGGGCAGAAAGATTGCAAGCCGGCATGTAAGGAAGCAGGAGAATCCGGTTGTCTATGATTTTGCAACATCAAATGTAGATAAAGAGAGTTTCCGGTTTGAATTATGGCGGAGATATATGAAGAGCGCAATGCGTCAGGATGAGAGACTGCTTTCTTATGGAGAACCGCAGGGGGAACAGGAATTCAGGGAAGTACTGTCTGAATATATTCAGAAGACCAGAAGTGTGATCTGCAGCCCGGATCAGATCATGATCGGTGCCGGTATACAGAGTCTTCTGCATATTCTGTGCCCACTGAATCATAAAAAGAGAACCGTATTTTTCAGGGACAGTGAGTTTGTACAGGGAATGACGGTTTTTGAAGATCATAACTACCGGATTGCAGGAAGTGCGGAAGAAGAGATTGGAATGTATTACGTGTCACCATCACAGATGACAAGATTTGGTGGGGTGATGTCGATCCAGGAAAGACTGGAACTGGTCGGACGCGCCGAGAAAGAGCATTTTCTGATCATTGAAGATGACTATAACAGTGAGTTCAAATATTTTCAGAAACCGGTTCCGTCCCTGCAGGGACTTTCGGGAGGAAGAAATGTCATTTATCTGGGAACATTTTCCAAAATGCTGCTTCCGTCTATCAGGATCAGTTATATGATACTGCCGCCGGAATTGATGGAAACTTACGAAAAAAGAAAAAATAATTACAATCAGACTGCATCCAAGGCCGAGCAGATCGCACTGACACAGTTTATCCGTGACGGACATCTGGCGAGTCAGGTCCGTAAATCCAGGAAGATCCATCTGGCAAAGGCAGAAAAGCTTGCAGAGAGTATCCACAAGGTATTTGGGGATACAGTAAATGTAAAGATCGGGGAAGCCGGTTTTATGGTTCAAATTATATTTTCAAATGGAACAGATGTTAAGAAAGTGGCAAAAGCAGCCCGAAAAGAAGGTCTTACATTCCGGGAAGCCGAAGGACATACGCTGTTACTGACCTGCGCAGGTGTAGAGTCGGACAAATACGAAGAAGCTATGCAGATCCTTGCAAAATGCGTTATAATAGATAATATGAAGTGACCTCACATTTGTAGCAATGTGGATTTACCTGTATACTAGAATTTGATAAGAACAAAGGTAACAAGGATTACCGCATACAAAAGGAGATCACTCATATGAAAAGAATACTAAAAATTGGCATGAATATCCATACCACAAATTACACATTATGCGCAATGGAACCAATAATCGGTGAGGCTGACAATGTATTTGAAACAATCAAGGTAACATCGGATTATAAAAATATCCTGCTGTTTATTGAAAATATGAAAATGAAACTTGGGTTGAATGATGAATACGATATTCAGTGTGGATATGAGGCGGGCTGTCTTGGATATTCACTCTATAACTAGCTAACAGCCGCAGGAGTAAAATGTGTGATACTTGCACCAAAAACCATGCTTACACCGCAAAGTGTAAGAATAAAGACAGATATGCGGGATGCATATATGATCACCCAATGTTTGTCATATGGTGGTTATCATGCTGTTTATATTCCGACAGGAGAAAGAAAGGGGGAAAGGATGGAAGGTTCACATGAACTGGTTCTGCCAAATGAGGATCTTTCTTTTCGAATGTTTTTGTTTGAAGGGAAAGATGGAAATTATGTCAGGGAAAAGCACTGGCACCGGTCAATCGAGATGTTTGTTGTGCTGGAAGGCAAACTGGATTTTTATATCAATGAAGAAGACATCCATCTGGATAAGAAAACCTTTGTGATCGTTAATTCCAATGAACTGCATTCGATTTCGGCGTCACTTCCGAATAAGACCATTGTACTTCAGATGTCGCTTCAGACATTTGAACGGTATTATACGGATGAGCAGTTTATCTGTTTTACCCACAGGGAAAGAGTACAGGATGAGCAGCTAGTAGAATTGGTGGAGAAGATGTATGCGACATATCAGGAAAAAGAGATAGGATATGAGCTGCAAGTACAGAGTTATTTTTACAGATTGCTATATCTGATGGTGACGAAGTATCGGAAGATGAATGTCAGTGAAGAAATTGTGCGTGAACATAGGAACAGGAACCGGCTTTCTTCTATTACCGGTTACATAAAAGAAAATTTCAAAGAAGATCTTTCACTTGAAGGAGTGGCGCAGAGTTTCGGTTATTCACCCACGTATTTGTCTCGGATGTTTCGGAAATATGCGAAGATCAATTATAAAGAATATGTACAGGGCATTCGTCTGGAATATGCATACCGGGAGCTTACCGGAAGTGATGCATTGGTAGAAGAGATCGCAGAGCATAATGGATTTGCAGATGGAAGGGCATTTGCAAAAGCATTTCAGAAAAAATACGGAGTAAGACCCAGTGAGTTTCGTCGGAGACAGAAATCAGAGGATCAGAAAATGAGTTAGAAAAAGTTGACAAAGACAAGAAAGTGCAGTTAACAGGCTAAGTATTCGGTAGCAGGTACTGAACACGCCTGTTAAAATAAAAAGAAAGAAGGAAGAAACACAATGAAAATCAAAAATGTAACAGATCCAGAATTCAGACGTTATGGACGTATCGTTGATGGCTATGATTTTACAGAAATGATCAAGGTAATGGAGCAGACACCACTTCCGGAGGAGGTTATTTATGTGCCATCGGATAACAAACTGGAGAAGACAGAACCTGTAATTGATCTGAAGATGAGAATTTTTGGAGAACTTCCAATACAGATCGGATATTGTAATGGTCATAACAGCAAGCTGAATGCGTTGGAATATCACAGAAGTTCAGAAGTGAATGTTGCAGTTACAGATATCATTTTACTTCTTGGATCAGAGCAGGATATTGCATCTGATTTTACCTATGAGACATCAAAGGTAGAGGCTTTTCTTGTTCCGGCAGGAACAGGAATTGAAATTTATGGAACAACCCTTCACTATGCACCATGTGGAGTGGATGGAAATGGATTCAAAGCAATCGTTGTTCTTCCACAGGGAACAAACACAGATCTGATGACCTGTCATACAAAATCTTATGATGACAAGCTTCTGACAGCAAAAAACAAATGGCTTATTGCTCACGAAGAAGCAGGTATTGAAGGTGCGGTATGTGGTCTTAAAGGAGAGAACATCGATCTTGCAAAATAAGCGGACGAAAGTCCTTGTTTAGGAGGAAAAGATCATGAATAACATGCCAGAAGTTAAAATCGGAGTTGTTGCAGTAAGCCGTGACTGCTTCCCGGAAAGCCTTTCTGTATCAAGAAGAGAAGCACTTATGAAAGCTTACAAAGAAAAATACGGAGAAGAACATATTTACGAATGTCCGATCTGTATCGTAGAAAGTGAGATCCATATGGTACAGGCTCTGGAAGATATCAAGAAAGCCGGATGTAATGCACTGGTTGTATATCTTGGAAACTTCGGACCGGAAATCTCAGAGACTCTGCTTGCAAAACACTTTGATGGACCAAAGATGTTCGTTGCAGCAGCAGAAGAAAGCGGCAATAACCTGATCCAGGGACGTGGAGATGCATATTGCGGTATGTTAAATGCAAGCTACAACTTAAAGCTTCGTAATATTAAAGCATATATTCCGGAATATCCGGTTGGAACAGCAGAAGAATGCGCAGATATGATCCATGAATTTGAACCGATCGCAAGAGCAGTCATCGGACTTAACAATTTGAAGATTATCAGCTTTGGACCAAGACCGCTGAATTTCCTTGCATGTAATGCACCGATCAAACAACTTTACAATATCGGCGTAGAGATTGAAGAAAACTCAGAACTTGACCTGTTTGAAGCATTTAACAAACATGCCGGAGATGAAAGAATTCCGGCAATTGTAAAAGAGATGGAAGAAGAACTTGGAGCCGGTAACAAGAAACCGGAAATCCTTTCAAAACTTGCTCAGTATGAACTGACACTTAAAGACTGGGTAGAAGAACACAGAGGATACCGCAAATATGTTGCAATCGCCGGAAAATGCTGGCCTGCATTCCAGACACAGTTCGGATTTGTACCATGCTATGTCAACAGCCGTCTGACAGCACAGGGAATTCCGGTATCCTGCGAAGTAGATATCTATGGAGCACTCAGCGAATTCATTGGAACAGTTGTAAGTGAAGACACTGTAACACTCCTTGATATTAACAACTCTGTACCGGCTGACCTTTATGAAGAAGACATTAAGGGCAAATTCGATTACACACTGAAAGATACATTCATGGGATTCCACTGTGGAAATACTGCATCATCCAAACTTTCATTCTGCGAAATGAAATACCAGATGATTATGGCAAGATCTCTTCCGATCGAAGTAACACAGGGAACACTTGAAGGAGATATCAAACCTGGAGATATCACGTTCTTCCGTCTGCAGAGCACATCAGACAATGTACTGAGAGCTTACATTGCACACGGTGAAGTCCTTCCGGTAGCAACACGTTCCTTCGGAGCAATCGGAATCTTCGCAATTCCGGAAATGGGCAGATTCTATCGTCATGTACTGATTGAAAAGAACTTCCCGCATCACGGAGCCGTAGCATTCGGACATTACGGAAAAGCACTTTACGAAGTATTCAAATACATCGGAGTACCGGTAGACGAAATCGGCTACAACCAGCCAAAAGGTGTACGTTACCCAACAGAAAATCCTTGGGGCTAATTAAAACTATACACAATCATATAAGGGGCGGATGAATGAACCCGCCCCTTTATAGTACAAAGAAACACGAATTAAAAAACAGGATTTATGTTTCAAGCAGGCGGTTCAATGTCTTGAGGACCAGATTATAGAAAATAAATATGGCAGATTCCATTTGAGGCAATGAAGATGAGACTCAGAAATTGTGGAAGCCATTGCTGACACAATTTCCGCCCTAAGAGGCTCATCGGAATGCTTTGCCGATTGGAAGATGCAATATTTATTTTCTATAATCTGGTCACAATCCCTCGAATCCGTCAGGTTGATATAAAAACCCTAACAAGGAGGAACATTATGCTCTATATAGGCGTAGACCTTGGAACATCCGCAGTAAAACTTCTGTTAATGGATGAAAAAGGCGACATCAAAAAAATTGTTTCAAAAGAATACCCATTATACTTCCCACATCCGGGCTGGTCAGAACAGCATCCGGAAGACTGGTTTACCCAGTCCGTAGAAGGCATCAAAGAACTGACTTCTGAGTGTGATAAGAGCCAGGTTGCAGGAATCAGCTTTGGTGGACAGATGCACGGACTGGTCATTCTGGATAAAGACGACCAGGTCATCCGCCCGGCAATTCTCTGGAACGATGGACGTACCACAGAAGAGACGGATTATCTGAATAACGAGATCGGAAAAGAAACGCTTTCTAAATACACAGCAAACATTGCATTTACTGGATTTACCGCACCGAAGATCCTGTGGGTAAAGAAAAATGAGCCGGAGAATTTTGCAAAGATCACAAAGATCATGCTTCCAAAAGATTATCTGGCATACTGCCTGTCAGGAAGCTTCTGCTCTGATTATTCGGATGCATCCGGCATGCTTCTGATGGATGTAGAACACAAATGCTGGTCCAAAGAAATGATGGACATCTGCGGCGTAACAGAAGAACAGCTTCCGAAGCTTTATGAAAGTTACGAAGTCGTAGGAAGTCTGAAGCCGGAAGTAGCAGCAGAACTCGGACTTTTTGAAAATGTAAAAATTATTGCAGGAGCAGGCGATAATGCAGCTGCAGCTGTCGGAACAGGAACAGTTGGTGACGGAAGATGTAACATTTCCCTTGGAACATCTGGAACCATCTTTATTTCCAGTGCAAACTTCGGCGTAGATAAGAACAATGCTCTGCATTCTTTTGCACATGCAGACGGTCATTATCATCTGATGGGATGCATGTTAAGTGCTGCATCCTGCAATAAATGGTGGGCAGAAGAGATTCTTCACACGGATGATTTTGCAGCAGAGCAGAAAGATATTACAAAGCTAGGTGAGAACCATGTGTTCTATCTTCCATATCTGATGGGAGAGCGTTCACCGCACAATGATCCATATGCAAGAGCTACCTTTACCGGTATGACGATGGATACCACAAGAGCAGATATGATGCAGGCAGTACTGGAAGGAGTTGTATTTGCACTCCGTGATTCCCTTGAAATTGCAAAAAGCCTTGGGATCAAGATTGAACGTACCAAGATCTGCGGTGGTGGAGCAAAGAGTCCTCTTTGGAGAAAGATGATCGCCAATATCATGAACCTGAAAGTGGATATCATCGAGAGCGAAGAAGGACCGGCACTTGGAGGTGCAATCCTTGCAGCAGTCGGATGCGGCGAATACGAAAGCGTAGAAGAAGCAGCTGACAAGCTGGTTAAGATTGTAGATACCGTAGAACCGGAAGCAGAACTGGTTGAAAAATACGAAAAGAGATACCAGGAGTTCCGTCAGATTTATCCGGCGCTCAAACCGGTATTTCCGCATATTCAGTAATTGAATATAAGATTTTTATGGCGTCAGTCACATTGAATCTTCTTCTTTGCAGTCCCCGTTGACAGTGAAAGTTAAAACCCGTATAATGAATTATAAGATTGACATGATGTGGAGGGCTTGATTCTATGATTATTGCAAAGAATGATGAAGATAAAAGAAGCCGTGTGTGGAACTATGTGACAGGAATTACGACCGTTCTGATCATTATCGTGGCTGGATATTTCATTTACCAGGGATTTTTCGGAAATCCGCTGGAAGGAAAGTGGAAGCATGATGAGAGTGATATGATACTGGAAGTAGATGACCATAATGAAGCAGAGCTTGACTGGAAGAACCTGATCGATGGTAAGGAGGTGGAGGTGGAGCTTGGATATACACTGGATATCAAGGCAAAGCAGATTACATTTACTGTAAAGCAGGAAGAGCTGGATGAGACAGCGAAAGAACTTGGTGATAATGTAACTGCAACGGAAGTAGAGCAGGCGATCAATTCTGTACTTACTACATTCAATTACAGTGTGGACGGAACCAAGCTTACACTTACCGAGTGGGATTATGGAGACCAGATGATTTTTGAAAAAGCAGGCAAATAAAGAGAACCCTCTCTCTGTGGGCATGAAAGTCCGCGGACAGAGGGTTTTGTGTGAGAACAGGAGGTTAAAATCAGATGACAAGGAAGGATACAAAAGTAATAAATATCGGAGGAAGAAAGATCGGAGGAGGCAATCCGGTAGCGATCCAGTCGATGACCAATACAAAGACAGAGGATGTGGAAGCTACGGTTGCGCAGATTCTTGCGCTTGAAAAGGCAGGCTGTGAGATCATCCGCTGCGCTGTTCCAACCATGGAAGCGGCACAGGCTTTAAAAGAGATTAAAAAGCAGATTCATATCCCACTGGTTGCAGATATACATTTTGATTATCGTCTTGCGATTGCTGCAATTGAAAACGGTGCAGATAAAATCCGTATCAATCCGGGGAATATCGGAAGTGAGGACAGAGTCCGTGCGGTTGTGGAGAAAGCAAAAGAATACGAGATTCCGATCCGTGTCGGGGTGAACAGTGGTTCGCTGGAGAAGAACCTTCTGGAAAAATATGGTGGCGTGACTGCAGAGGGAATCGTGGAAAGTGCACTTGACAAGGTACACATGATTGAGAACATGGGCTATGACAATCTGGTGGTCAGTATTAAGTCTTCAGATGTCATGATGTGTGTAAAAGCGCATGAGCTGATCGCAAAGAAATGCCCGTATCCGTTGCATGTGGGAATCACTGAGTCCGGGACGCTGCTTTCAGGCAATATTAAATCTTCAGTAGGACTTGGAATCATCCTTTATCAGGGAATCGGAGATACGATTCGTGTATCGCTGACAGGGGATCCATTAGAAGAGATCAAGAGCGCAAAACTGATCCTGAAAGCACTGGGACTTAGAAAAGGTGGAATTGAAGTCGTATCCTGCCCGACCTGTGGACGTACCAAGATCGATCTGATCGGACTTGCCAATAAAGTAGAGACGATGGTTGCTGAATATCCACTTGATATCAAGGTTGCAGTGATGGGATGCGTGGTAAATGGTCCTGGAGAAGCAAGAGAGGCTGATCTTGGAATCGCAGGGGGAATTGGGGAAGGACTTCTGATCAAAAAAGGAGAGATCATCCGTAAGGTAAAAGAGGATGAGCTTTTAGATGCACTTCGTAATGAACTGGAACATTGGGGCGAATAGAAGATGACAAAGCTATTTTTTGATGTGTTTCCAACATTGAATATCGATAACGACAGCCATATGTTGTTTGAAAAGGTGGAGGTGACGAAAATCACCTCCACTTCAGCCAGAAATCATATCAAGGTTTATATTTACAGTACCCATCTGATCCCGAAGAAAACGGTATGTTATGTGGAGAACCAGATTGAGGAACAGCTGTTTTCGCAGGGAAATATTCCGGTGACGATTATCGAGGAATACCGGCTTTCCGAGCAGTATACGCCGGAGAACCTGATGCATGCCTACAAGGAGAGTATTCTTTTTGAGCTGGAGCAGAAAAGTGTGCTGGAGAAAAATATGTTCCAGAAGGCAAAGTGCCGCTTCGAAGGGGAGCGTACTATGTGTCTGACTATGGCGGACACGATTGTTGCAGAGGGAAAGACCAGCGAGATCACCAGCTATCTGAAGGACGTCTTTGAGAACCGTTTCCACGTGCCGGTGGATGTAGAAATTGATTATGAAGAAGTAGGAGAGAGCAAATACAAGAAATTCAATGAAATGCAGCTTCAACAGGAAGTAGATGCGATCAGGGAAAGGAATCAGAAGCTGCAGGCACAGCATGCCACGGAAGAGGCGGCAAAAGCAAAAGAAACGGAAGGCGTATCAAAGAAGAAAGCGGAAAAAGCAGAAGATGCCGCTAAAGAAGCAGATGCATCAAGTACGCAGAATAAACAGGAACAGAAGAAACCGGAGACTCCGAAAAAACAGGAATTTGCAGGAAAGTCCAGTGGGTTCAAAAGTGGCAAGGGAAGCTTTGTGCGTCGGGATTATCCGCTCAAGCGCTCCGATGACCCGAACGTAATCTATGGACGGGACTTTGACGATATGCCGATCGAGCTGAAGACAGTTACCGGAGAGATGGGTGAGATTACTTTCCGGGGACAGGTGATCAGCTTTGATACCCGTGAGATCCGGAACGAAAAGACAATCGTCATGTTTGCCGTGACCGACTTTACCGACACGATCATGGTCAAGATGTTTACCCGCAATGACCAGCTCCCGGATCTGCTTGCGGAGATTAAAAAAGGTGTATTTCTGAAAATCAAAGGAGTTACGACGATTGATAAATTTGATGGAGAGCTGACCATTGGTTCTGTAACCGGAATCCGCAAAACTTCGGATTTCCGTGTAACAAGAAAAGACAAGTATCCGGAAAAACGCGTGGAGCTTCACTGCCATACCAAGATGAGCGATATGGATGGTGTTTCCGAGGCAAAAGATCTGGTAAAGCGAGCACATGACTGGGGGCACCCGGCAATTGCGATCACCGATCATGGTGTGGTGCAGGGGTTTACCGATGCCAATCATGTGATCGAGGATCTGGATAAGGATGATCCATTTAAAGTTATTTATGGAGTGGAAGGATATCTGGTAGATGATCTGACTAAGATCGCAGAGAACGAAAAGGGACAGGACCTGGAAGGCACTTACGTGGTATTCGATATCGAGACAACCGGTTTTTCCGCTGTGACTGACCGGATCATCGAGATTGGCGCGGTAAAAGTGGAAGACGGGAAGATCACAGATAAGTTCAGTACCTTTGTCAATCCGAAACGTCCGATCCCGTTCCGTATCACGGAACTTACCGGCATCACCGATGAGATGGTCATCGGTTCGCTGGATATTGAGACAATCTTGCCGCAGTTTATAGAATTTATTGGCGATGCGGTTCTGGTGGCGCATAATGCTTCTTTTGATGTGGGATTTATCGAGCAGAACTGCAAAAGGCAGAAGATAGAGGCTGATTTTACTTATGTAGATACCGTTGCACTTGCCCGTGTCCTTCTTCCGGCACTGAACCGTTTCAAGCTGGATACCGTTGCAAAAGCTTTAAATATTTCCCTGGAGAATCATCACCGCGCAGTTGATGATGCAGGCTGCACGGCAGAAATCTTTGTGAAATTTGTGCAGATGCTCAAAGAACGGGAACTGACAACGCTTGCAAAAGTTAATGAATTTGGGGATCTGAACCCGGATTCTATTAAAAAGCTTCCGACTTATCATGTCATTATTCTTGCAAGAAATGACATTGGTCGTGTGAATTTGTATCAGCTTGTTTCTGCATCCCATCTGGTTTACTATAACCGCAGACCCCGTATCCCGAAAAGTGTGCTAAATGAGCACCGGGAAGGTCTGATCGTGGGAAGTGCCTGCGAAGCCGGAGAGCTTTACCGTGCACTTCTGGATGGAAAGCCGGATGAGACGATCGCGAAGATCGTGGATTTTTATGACTATCTGGAAATCCAGCCGCTTGGAAACAATGCATTCATGGTAGAGAGTGACAAAGTAACTTCGGTCAATTCTATGGAAGATATCATGGATCTGAACCGGAAGATCGTGCATCTTGGGGAGCAGTTCCACAAACCGGTCGTGGGAACCTGTGACGTACATTTCATGGATCCGGAAGATGAGGTATACCGCCGGATCATCATGGCAGGAAAAGGATTTGGAGATGCCGATAAGCAGGCACCACTATACCTTCGTACAACGGAGGAAATGCTGGATGAATTTGCCTACCTTGGTTCGGAAAAAGCGTATGAAGTTGTGATCAGGAACACCAATCTGATCGCGGATATGATCGAGAAGATTTCTCCGGTCCGCCCGGATAAGTGTCCTCCGGTTATTGAGAATTCCGACCAGATGCTGCGAGATATCTGTTATAATAAAGCCCATTCTATGTACGGGGATCCCCTTCCGGAGATTGTACATGAACGACTGGAAAGAGAACTGAATTCCATCATTTCCAATGGATTTGCGGTTATGTATATCATTGCGCAGAAGCTGGTATGGAAATCCAACGAGGATGGTTACCTGGTAGGATCCCGTGGTTCGGTAGGATCTTCATTCGTTGCAACTATGGCAGGAATCACGGAGGTCAATCCTCTGGTTCCACATTACTATTGCAGCAATTGTCACTATAGTGATTTTGATTCGGAAGAAGTGAAAAAATATGTGGGTGGCTGTGGACACGATATGCCGGATAAGAACTGTCCGGTCTGTGGACAGAAGCTGGTCAAAGACGGATTTGATATTCCATTTGAGACTTTCCTTGGATTCAAGGGAAACAAAGAGCCGGATATCGACCTGAACTTCTCCGGAGATTACCAGAGTAAAGCGCATAAGTATACGGAGGTTATTTTCGGAAAAGGTCAGACCTTCCGTGCCGGAACCATTGCCGCACTTGCAGAAAAGACGGCTTATGGATATGTGAAGAACTATTATGAGGAGCGTGGTGACCGTAAGCGAAACTGCGAGATCGATCGTATCGTAGCTGGCTGTACCGGAATCCGCCGAAGTACCGGACAGCATCCGGGGGGAATCGTAGTTCTTCCGCATGGAGAGGACATTAACTCTTTCACTCCAATCCAGCATCCGGCAAATGATATGACGACCGATATTATCACCACTCATTTTGATTATCATTCCATCGACCACAACCTTTTGAAACTGGATATTCTCGGACACGATGATCCGACCATGATCAAAACGCTGGAAGAGCTGATCAATTCCGATGCGATGGACAATAAATACGATGGAGTGAATAATGTATTTAAAGCGACTGATATTCCATTGGATGATCCAGGTGTAATGGGACTTTTTGCAGGAACAGAGGTGCTCGGTATCACACCGGAGGACATTGACGGATGTCCGCTTGGTTGTCTGGGAGTTCCGGAGTTTGGTACAGATTTTGTTATCCAGATGGTAATTGATACCAAGCCAAAGACACTTTCGGACTTGATCCGTATTTCAGGTCTGTCTCATGGAACAGATGTGTGGCTGAACAATGCACAGACCCTGATTGAAGAAGGAAAGGCAACCATTTCCACGGCAATCTGTACCCGTGATGATATCATGACTTATCTGATCAACAAAGGTGTTGAAAGTGAAGAATCCTTCACAATCATGGAACGTGTGCGTAAAGGAACCGTTGCAAAAGGAAAATGTAAAGAGTGGTCACAGTTTAAAAAAGATATGCTGGAGCATGACGTGCCGGAATGGTATATCTGGTCCTGTGAGCGGATCAAATACATGTTCCCGAAAGCCCATGCTGCAGCTTATGTCATGATGGCATACCGGATTGCCTACTGCAAGATCAATTATCCGCTTGCCTATTATGCGGCATACTTCGGAATCCGTGCATCTGCATTCTCTTACGAACTGATGGGACAGGGAAAAGAAAAACTTCTCTACCATATGAAAGAATATAAAAGAAGAGCAGAACTCAATCAGCTCAGTAAAAAAGATCAGGATACCTTAAAAGATATGAAAAATGTACTGGAAATGTATGCCAGAGGATTTGATTTTTTACCGATCGATATCTACAAATCCAAAGCATCCAAGTTCCAGATCGTCGGCGACAAGCTCCTTCCACCGTTCAACACCATTGACGGCATGGGCGATAAAGCCGCCGAGGCCATGGAAATTGCCGCTAAAGACGGACCATACCTCTCTAAAGACGATTTCCGTCAGAGAACAAAAGTCAGCAAGACATTGGTTGACTTGATGGCAGATATGGGTTTGCTGGGCGACCTCCCGGAGACCAATCAGTTATCCCTGTTTGATTTTGCCTAAATAAAAAGTCAAAGTACTTAAAGATAAGTTATCATTCGATATAACTTAAAAAAGTGCTTTGGCTTTTTTGCATATAAGAGAAAAGTATAAATTTGCATTTGGTTAGGTTAAACAAAGCCTTTTGCTGCATTTTGCCAGTAACGTAGAAGCCAGAGTTCCGTTCCGACTATATCCATTTCCAATTCCGTTGAGTGCAATGGAGATGAAACACAAGTCGGAACTTTGGCACCACCGATTCCACACCCATAAAAATGCACAAAATCATCCTTATTTTTTTGGTAGTTATTTATGGCTGAAAATGATTGACTTTGACTGAAAAAGGCGATATATTAAAACTAAAGATGAATGAAAAAGAAAATAAATGATTGAAAATGACTGAAACATAAAATACAATTGAATAAATCAGTCATAACCAGTCGAAATGGAGGTGAGATAAGTGCTTGCAGAAGAAAGATTCAGTGAAATTCTGAAATTAGTGAATGAACACAAGACAATCACTGTTCAGGAACTGACCGAGCTTCTGGATATGTCAGAGTCAACGATACGAAGAGATCTGACAACACTTCATAAAAAAGGAAAGCTGATCAAGGTACATGGTGGTGCAACCGCAGTCAATATGGCGCAGTACACCAGAGATGAATCTGTTGCAGTCAGACAGGATCTGAACATTGATGAAAAGGTGCAGATCGGAAAGTATGCATCATCTCTGATTGAAAAAGATGATTTCGTCTATATCGATGCAGGAACAACCACTGATTTTCTGATTGATTTCCTGACAGAGCAGGACGCTGTGTATGTGACAAACGGAATCATGCATGCGAAGAAGCTGACACAGAAAGGATGTATAGTTTATCTGATCGGTGGGGAATTAAAAGAAGCAACGCTGGCACTGGTCGGAGAGGAAGCAATGAAAACCCTGGGAAGATACCATTTCACAAAAGGATTCTTCGGAACCAATGGGATTCATATAGAGAGTGGATGCACCACACCAGATATCCGGGAGGCTGCGATCAAAGAGATGGCGATCTTAAGAAGCGCAAAGGCTTACATCCTTGCAGATTCAACCAAATTCGGTCAGGTAGCACCGGTAACATTTTCAGAACTGGATGCAGTGGACATCATTACAACAAAGCTTAAGGATGCTACATTTAACAAATATAAAAATATTGTGGAGGTTGCAAAATAATGATTTACACAGTGACATTTAACCCGTCTTTGGACTATGTGGTACAGGCAGATCAGCTGATCCCGGGAGAGATCAACCGGACAACAAGCGAACATATCTATCCGGGAGGAAAAGGAAACAACGTATCTGTGATCCTTTCCAATCTGGGACTTAAGAGCAAAGCGCTTGGATTCAAGGCAGGATTTACCGGAGATGTACTGGAAAAGATGCTGGAAGAGTTCGGATGTGAGACAGATTTTATCCCGTTAAAAGAAGGTAATAGCCGAATCAATGTAAAGATCAATGCAGGAACTGAGACTGAGATCAACGGACAGGGACCGGTTATCACAGAAGAAGCAATCCAGGCATTATATGAAAAGCTGGATAAGCTGGAAGAAGGCGATGTACTGATCCTTGCAGGAAGTATTCCGAATACTCTGCCAGAAGATATTTATGAGAGAATCCTGGAGAGACTTTCCGGAAAAGAAATCCGTTTTGTAGTGGATGCAACCAAGGATCTTCTTTTAAAAGTTATGAAATATCATCCGTTCCTGATCAAACCGAACAACCATGAGTTAGGTGAGATGTTTAACGTAGAACTGAAGAGAAAAGAAGACATCATCATTCATGCGAAGAAATTACAGGCACTTGGAGCACAGCATGTACTGGTATCCATGGCAGGTGACGGAGCGATCCTTGTGACAAAGGATGGAAAAGTCTATGAAACCATGCCTCCGAAAGGAAAGGTTGTCAATTCTGTTGGCGCAGGTGATTCTATGGTGGCAGGATTTATTACCGGATATCTGAATACAAAAGATATGGAAAAAGCATTCCGTCTGGGTGTGGCGGCAGGAAGCGCTTCGGCATTCTGTTCGTGGCTCGCTACAAGAGATGAGATTGTTGCACTTCTTGGAGAACCGGCAGAAGTGTACCATATATAAAATCAAATGGGAGGAATGACAAGATGAAGATTACAGACTTACTCAAAAAGCAAAGTATTTGCCTCGATGGCAAGGCAGACTCCAAAGAGCAGGTCATCCGTGAAATGGTCGATCTGATGGCAGAAGGCGGGAACATCAATGACATTGACACCTATCGTGAAACCGTATTCAAACGAGAAGAAGAAGGAACTACAGGAATTGGTGAAGGCATTGCAATCCCGCATGGCAAGACTGAAGCGGTAAGCGCACCGGGACTTGCGGCCATGGTACTTCCGGAGGGTGTAGATTATGATTCTCTGGACGGAGAACCGGCATACCTTATTTTCCTGATCGCAGCACCGAATACAGAGGACAATGTACATCTGGAAGTACTCAGTCGTCTGTCCATGCTTCTGATGGATGAGGATTTCAGAAACAAGCTGCTTCATGCAAAGGATGTTGATGAATTTCTTGCTTATGTTGATGCAGCCGAGAAAGAAAAATTCCCGGAAGAAGCAGAAGAAAAAGCAGAAGCTCCGGCGGATGCATCTGCAAAACCGTATCAGATCCTCGCAGTTACCGCATGCCCGACCGGTATCGCCCATACTTACATGGCGGCGGAAGGTCTGGAAAAGAAAGCGAAAGAAATGGGAGTTACCATCAAGGTAGAAACAAACGGATCTGGTGGTGCCAAGAACGTACTGACACCGGAAGAAATCGCTGCCTGTGACTGTATCATCATTGCAGCCGACAAGGATGTCGCAATGGCAAGATTTGACGGCAAGCCGCTGATCAGTACAAAGGTATCTGACGGAATCAACAAAGCACAGGAGCTGATCGAACGTGCCTTGAGTGGAAATGCTCCAGTTTATCACAGCAAGGGTGGAGCAACAGAAGAGGGTGGTGCGTCATCTGACGGAGATACCATCGGACGCAAGATTTATAAGAGCCTGATGAATGGAGTATCCCATATGCTTCCGTTCGTAATCGGCGGTGGAATCCTGATCGCACTTTCTTTTCTGGTTGACGGTGCAAGTGCAGGTACAGCAGCATTTGGTAGTGGAACTCCACTTGCAAAATTCTTCAACACCGTTGGAAATACAGCGTTTGGGATGATGTTCCCGATCCTTGCCGGTTATATTGCAATGGCAATTGGTGACAGACCGGCATTGATGCCTGGTATTGTAGGCGGACTTCTTGCAAAAGCCGGAACTTCTGTATTCCTTGCAGAAGACGCATGGATTTCATCCGGATTCTTCGGTGCACTGATCGCCGGATTTGCAGCAGGGTACCTGATGATCGGATTGAAGAAATTGTTTGACAAGCTTCCGAAAACTCTGGAAGGGACAAAACCGGTTCTTCTGTATCCATTCTTTGGGATCCTGATCATGGCAGCATTTATGATCTTTATCGTAAACCCACCGGTTGGAGCATTTAACACCTGGCTGAATAATGTCCTTTCCGGAATGGGAGAATCCAGCAAGATGCTTCTGGGAGCGGTTCTTGCAGGTATGATGTCCATTGATTTTGGCGGACCGTTCAACAAAGCGGCATATGTATTTGGAACGGCATCCATCGCAAGTGGACAGTTTGATATTATGGCATCTGTTATGATCGGAGGTATGGTTCCACCGATCGCAATCGCACTTGCCACCACATTTTTTAAAAACCGTTTCACAAAGAGTGAACAGCAGACAAGTATCACAAACTACATCATGGGACTTTCTTTTATCACAGAAGGAGCCATTCCATTTGCAGCATCTGATCCGCTTCGAATCATTCCGCCATGTGTGGTTGGTTCTGCAATAGCAGGCGCATTATCCATGATGTTTGGATGCGGATCAAGAGCTCCGCATGGAGGAATTTTTGTCATCGGAATTATTGACAATCCATTGATGTTTTTGATAGCATTGGTTGTAGGAGCTGTCGTAGCAATGGCGGGAATTGTATTACTCAAAAAGCCATTGAAAGCAGAGTAGTAACTTATTAATTTTCTAAATATTTTTTAAAGAACAGGAGTGTTGAATCATGAAAGAATTTAAGTATGTAGTAACAGATGCACAGGGAATCCACGCAAGACCGGCAGGAATTCTGGTAAAAGCAATTGCGAAAAAAACTTCAGATATTAAGATCAAAAAAGCAGGAGATACACGTGAAGTCAATGCAAAGAGCATTATGGCAGTTATGAGTCTTGGCGTAAAAAAGGGAAATGAGGTTATCATTACAGCTGAAGGCGAAGACGAAGAAGAAGCAATCGCGGAAATCCAGAAAGTATTAGAGGAGAATCTGTAGGATTATGATTACACTAAGTGGTAAAAGTGTTTTTGGTGGCGTAGCCATCGGGAAGATTGCTTTCTATAAAAGACAGGAAAAGCAGGTAAGACGGTATCATGTAGAGGATACCAAAGCAGAGGCGGCACGTTTTGAGGATGCCCAGGAGACTGCGATCGCACAGCTCGGTGAGTTGTATGACAAGGCAATGGAAGATGTAGGAGAAGCTAATGCGGCAATTTTTGAAGTACATCAGATGATGCTGATGGATCTGGATTATGTGGATTCGATTAAGAATATTATTACCACCCAGGAAGTTAACGCAGAGTATGCTGTTGCGACGACAGGAGATAACTTCTCCCGGATGTTTGCATCTATGGATGATGCTTACATGCAGGGACGTGCGGCCGATGTAAAAGATGTATCGGACCGACTTCTCGGTATCCTTTCGGATGCCGGAGAAAGCGGTGTTGTGGCAGATGAACCGGTGATCGTGGCAGCAGATGATCTGGTACCGAGTGAGACTGTTCAGCTCGACAAGTCCAAAGTGCTTGCATTTGCAACCATGTACGGATCAGCAAATTCCCATACGGCAATCCTTGCAAGGACCATGAACATCCCGGCCGTTATTGGTCTGGGAGAAGGGCTTGCAAAAGAATATGACGGACATATGGCAGCCATCGACGGCTTTACCGGGACCATCTACATTGATCCAGATGAAGAAACCATGAAGGCTATGACCGAAAAGCGTGAAGAAGACCGCAGACAGAAAACACTTCTGGAAGAACTGAAGGGCAAAGAGAATGTCACCCTTTCCGGACAGAAGATCAATGTCTATGCGAATATCGGTAATCTTTCCGATGTGGGCGCCGTACTTAAAAATGATGCAGGAGGGATCGGACTTTTCCGAAGTGAGTTCCTGTATCTGGAAAGCGAAGATTTCCCGACTGAAGAACAGCAGTTCCAGGTATACAAACAGGTTGCAGAAAATATGGCAGGCAAAAAGGTCATTATCCGTACCCTGGATATCGGAGCAGACAAGCAGGTGGATTACTTTGGACTTGACAAAGAAGAGAACCCGGCACTGGGATACCGGGCAATCCGTATCTGCCTGACAAGACCGGAGATCTTCAAGACCCAGCTTCGTGCCCTGTACCGGGCATCTGCTTATGGACAGATCGCCATTATGTTCCCGATGATCATTTCGGTAAAAGAAGTGAAGCAGATCAAGGTGATCATTGAGGAGGTCAAAGAAGAGCTTCGTGAGGCACAGATCCCGTTCCGTGAGGATGTGGAACTGGGAATCATGATTGAGACACCGGCTGCCGTTATGATGAGCCGTGAGCTTGCAAAAGAAGTGGATTTCTTCAGTGTAGGGACCAATGATCTGACCCAGTACACGCTGGCAATCGACCGTCAGAACCAGAAGCTGGATGCCTTCTACGATCCGCACCACCCGGCAGTCCTTGCAATGATCCGCATGGCAGCCGAAAATGCCCACGCAGAAGGCAAATGGATCGGAATCTGCGGCGAACTCGGAGCAGACCTCGAACTGACCGAAGAATTCTTAAGCATGGGATTAGACGAATTATCCGTATCCCCTGCAATGGTACTTCCGCTCAGAAAGAAGATCAGAGAGAGCAAATAGTTGCGGTATACAGCTACTATGAACAGTAATAGCGAATAAGAGTTAGAAATCAGAGAGAAAGTAATGTGTTTACTTTCTCTCTTTTTTTTGCTAAAATATTCTCTGCTACAAGAAAATTGTACGAGGATATTTTAAGGAGTGAGAGGGAATATCCGAGACAGACAGCAGGAGGAAAACAATATGTTGGAAAAGGTGTTTAAGCTTAAAGAAAATCACACCGATGTCAAAACTGAGATTCTTGCAGGTATTACGACATTTATGACGATGGCGTATATCCTGGCGGTAAATCCAAGCATTCTTTCCGCAGCGGGTATGGATCAGGGGGCAGTCTTTACTGCAACAGCACTTGCATCACTGATCGGTACGCTGTGTATGGCAGCATTTGCAAATTATCCATTTGCACTTGCACCTGGTATGGGACTGAATGCTTACTTTGCTTATACTGTAGTAATTGGTATGGGCTACTCATGGCAGACTGCACTGACTGCAGTATTTGCAGAGGGTATTATTTTCATTATTCTTTCCCTGACGAATGTCAGAGAAGCGATCTTCAATGCGATCCCAGCTTGTCTTAAGACAGCAGTCAGCGTTGGTATAGGATTATTTATTGCATTTCTTGGACTTCAGAATGCCAATATCGTTGTCGGAGGATCTACTCTGGTACAGCTCTTCTCCGTAGATGCATATAATCAGGCAAATGGAGTGGAAGCAAGCTTCAATAACGTTGGAATTACTGTACTTCTTGCAATCATAGGTGTGCTGATCACAGCAATCATGGTGATTAAGAACATCAAAGGAAATATCCTTTGGGGTATCTTGATCACATGGATACTTGGAATCATCTGCCAGATAGCAGGTCTTTATGTACCGAATCCGGAGATCGGATTCTACAGTCTGCTTCCGGATTTCAGTTCCGGACTTGCAATTCCAAGCCTTGCACCGGTATTTGGAAAGCTTGATTTTAAGAATGTATTTTCACTGGAATTCGTTGTTGTAGTATTTGCATTCCTTTTCGTAGATCTTTTTGATACACTCGGAACTCTGATCGGTGTATCTACAAAGGCAGGCATGCTTGACAAAGACGGAAAGCTTCCGAGAATCAAAGGAGCACTGATGGCAGATGCGGTTGCAACTACAGTTGGAGCAGTACTTGGAACTTCTACAACAACAACATTCGTAGAGAGTGCTTCTGGTGTAACAGAAGGAGGACGTACAGGTTTAACATCCCTGACAACAGCGATCCTGTTTGGAATTTCCCTTTTCTTATCACCAATCTTTCTTGCAATTCCGTCCTTTGCGACAGCTCCGGCACTGATCATCGTCGGTTTCTATATGCTGAGCAATGTGGCAGGAATTAACTTCAGTGATTACAGCGAAGGAATTCCGTGCTTTATCTGTATCGCGGCAATGCCATTCTGCTACAGTATTTCAGAAGGTATTTCCATGGGAGTGATTTCTTATGTAGTAATCAACGTACTTACAGGAAAAGCAAAAGAAAAGAAGATCAGTGTACTGATGTATGTACTGGTGATACTGTTTATCCTGAAATATATTTTCTTATAAGATGAGGATTGCGGGAATTGTTTAGCAATGGAGCAATCTGATTACACCAGTGAGCGGCAAAATATATTTTTGACACTCACATCATAAGATAAAAAGAATATGGGGATATGTGAAAGCACAGGGACTGTCCGGTAACGGATAGGATTCTGTGCTTTTTGCGTGTCAGAATCGGTGCCGGGTGAGATACTTTGGATTGACTAGCACCCGTACAAATTGCTATAATGGAAAAAGACAAAACAGAGAATCACAGGGGAAAATATATGAATTTACTGACAATGGAACATGTATCCAAAGCCTATACGGATCGTGTGCTTCTGGATGATGTGGGATTTGGAATCAATAAAAATGAAAAAATCGGTGTGATCGGAGTCAACGGAATGGGTAAATCCACTTTGCTGAAAATCGTTGCCGGAATCGAAGAAAGTGATGCCGGAACGATCAGCATGGGGAATCAGGTGAAGATCTGCTATCTTCCGCAGACGCCGGTATTTGAAGCAGGAACAACAATTCTTCGCGCGGCAACAGAAGGAAATTATGATGAGCTGAACCGCTGGACGATCGAGGCAGAAGCAAAGTCTATGCTGAATCAGCTTGGATTTACCGATTATGATGAAAAGATTGAGCATATGTCCGGCGGACAGAAGAAAAGGGTTGCACTTGTCCGGGCACTTTTAACACCGGCAGACATTCTGGTCCTT
This sequence comes from Coprococcus sp. RTP21204st1_G4_RTP21204_210225, assembly GCF_040915385.1. NCBI lineage: Bacteria > Bacillati > Bacillota > Clostridia > Lachnospirales > Lachnospiraceae > Coprococcus > Coprococcus sp. RTP21204st1_G4_RTP21204_210225. Next base: position 68,155 of record NZ_JBCPDP010000002.1, read on the forward strand.
GACGAACCGACGAACCATTTGGATAATGAGATGTCCGAATGGCTGGAAGAATATCTGATCCAGTTCCGGGGAGCGATCCTGATGGTTACGCATGACCGTTATTTCCTGGACCGTGTGGTAAATCGTATCGTGGAAGTTGATCATGGGAAATTATATAACTATCCAGGCAATTATTCCGAGTTTGTGCGTCTGAAAGCCGAGCGTCAGAACATGGAGCTTGCCACAGAACGTAAGAGAAAAAGCCTTTTGCGTACGGAGCTGGAATGGCTACACCGCGGCGCAAGGGCGAGAAGTACCAAACAGAAAGCGCATATTGACCGGATTCATGCTATGCAGGAAATGAAAGATATTCAGGAAGAAAAGCGAGTAATGCTGGATTCTGTGGCTTCCCGTATGGGGAATAAAACAATCGAACTTTCCGGAATCTGCAAATCTTATGGAGAAAAGAAGCTGATCGAAGATTTCTCTTATATTTTTCTGAAGAAAGACCGAATCGGAATTATTGGACATAATGGATGTGGAAAATCGACGCTGCTCAAGATTATCAATGGGATCATAAAACCGGATGTCGGAACTATTGAAATTGGACAGACAATCAAGATTGGCTATTTCTCGCAGGAGAATGAATATATGGATGAATCCGAGCGTGTCATTGATTATGTAAAAGAAGCAGGTGAGTACATTGCAACTTCTGACGGGAAGATTACCGCGTCCCAGATGCTGGAACGATTTCTTTTTGACGGGGCAATGCAGTGGTCGAGGATCGAAAAGTTATCCGGAGGCGAGAAACGGAGACTTTATCTACTACGTGTTTTGATGGAAGCACCAAATGTACTGATCTTGGATGAGCCAACCAATGATCTGGATATCCAGACGCTGACAATCCTGGAGGATTATCTGGATCATTTTGATGGTATTATTCTGATTGTATCCCATGACCGGTACTTCCTGGATCGTACGGTCAGTCGTATTTTTGCATTTAATGGAGGTGGGAAAATCCGCCAGTCGGAAGGTGGATACTCCGATTATCTAATCCGTGTGGAGCTTGAAAAACCGAAAGACGGACAGACAATTGCAGAAAATATGTCAGATGCAGCTTCTGCACAGACCGGTGAGTCTGACAGCAAAAAGACCTGGAAGCAGCGGGAGAAAAAGCTGAAATTTTCTTATAAAGAACAGCGGGAATACGAGACGATCGATGAGGATATCGCAAAGCTGGAAGAGAAGATCGAAAAGCTGGATCGGGAAATGGTTAAGAATGCCACCAATTCCGTGAAGTTGTCCGAACTTATGAAAGAGAAGGAAGAAATAGAGACAACACTGGAAGAAAAGATGGACAGATGGGTGTACTTGAATGATCTTGCTGAGCAGATAGAAAATCAGTAAAGTGATTGACAGATTTACAGATGATAAAGTATAGGTAGTGAGAATCATATCAATGTATTCGAAGGAGGAGAGGTATATGATGTGGAATAGAGCAGAACTTAAAATGAGAGGTAATATGGCATTTAAGAAGAATTATGTGTCAGCCGTTGTAGTTGCGCTTCTGATGGGAATCTTTGGCACAGTCTCTGGCGAATCCAGTGCAAGACGGGTAAGTGAGAATTCAGATATATATAGTGGAAATTTATTTAATGTGGGAATGATTACCGGATTGCTTGCAGGAATCGCAACGGTAGTAATACTGATTGTCCTTGTGGCAAAAGTATTTGTAGGTAATCTCCTGAAAATGGGTGGATACCGGTTCTTTATCCTGAACCAGACTGCACAGCCGGGAATCGGAACATTGCTTGACGGTTTCCGTTCCGGACATTATGTTAATATTGTTCTTACCATGTTTTTAAGAGATTTATTTACTGCACTTTGGAGTCTGCTTTTGGTGGTACCTGGAATCGTTAAGCATTATGAATATCTGATGGTACCATATATTATTGCTGAGAATCCGGCAATGGATTACAAAGAAGCATTCCAGATCAGTAAACAGATGATGGATGGAGAAAAAATGGAAGCATTTATCATGGATTTGTCATTCCTTGGATGGTATCTGCTGAGTGCGGTTACCTGTGGACTTCTTGCGATTTTTTATGTAAATCCGTATGTACAGGCATCCTTTGCGGAGATGTACACATTCAATAAGCAGAAGGCTTATCAGGAGGGATATATCCAGTAAGAGTTTCAGAAGGATAAATTTTAAAATGTAAGAATAGAGCGCAGACGCTGGCTTAAAATGAAGCGTCTGCGCTTTTATTTAGTGGGCGGCCTTCTCCGCAAAGGTAGTCGTAACTAGTTCTTCATAAGGAACACGCTCTTTCAGCTCACCGGAGTTTTCCAGAATATCCTGCAGCAGATTGAAGCTTTCTTCGTTGAAGATCAGATCCGATTTCCAGGTGTCTTGTTCGTAGTAACGGCTGACAATGGTTGTAATTGTAGCGAGATCGGTTTCCTTGAACTGTGGTGCAATGACTTTTGCAATCTCTTCCGGAGTATGGGACTGAACGAAATCCATTCCTTTTTGCAGGGCATTGGTGAATTTCTGGATGATGTTCGGATTAGCATTCAGATAACTTGTTTTGGCACTATAGGCGGTGTATGGGACATAGCCGGAATCAACGCCGAGAGAAGCAACGACATAACCGGAATTTTCCGCTTCAAGGGCAGTAGCGCTCGGTTCAAATTCGATGGTATAGTCTGCTTGCCCACCGGAAAATGCAGCAGCGGTTGAACCGAAATCAATACTCTGGTTGATAGAAAGATCCTTCTGTGGATTAATTCCGTTTTTTTTCAAAATGTATTCAAAGACCATTTCCGGCATGCCACCTTTTCTTCCGCCAAGAACGTCTTTTCCTTTCAGATCATCCCATGAAAAATCCGGCATTTCTTCACGTGCGACCAGAAAGTTTCCGGCGCGCTGCGTAAGCTGCGCGAAGTTTTTGATGACATCATTTGCACCCTCCTGGTAAGTATAAATCGAAGATTCACTTCCCATAAAGCCAATATCTGCCTCACCGGAGAGGACGGCGGTCATAACTTTATCCGCCCCAAAACCAGTAACAAGAGTCAAATTAATTCCTTCATCCGCAAAATACCCATTTTCAATCGCAACGTATTGCGGGGCATAGAAGATAGAATGGGCGACTTCGTTCAGTGTCACAGAGACAGAAGAAGAATTGGTGTCATGATTGGCTTGGGAAGTGACGGTTTCAGCTTTAGGATTCGTAGCATTATCATCGGCAGGTGCAGAGCTGCAGGCTGATAAAAGGCCGACAGTTATAGCAGAAACAAAAAGTAAGGATATAAAATTTTTTTTCATAAGTCCTCCTGGGTGGTATAACATTCTCATTTAAGATATGCAAAAAATGTGAAATTGGTGTTTTTATCTGATAGCTAATCGCTCTCCGCTGAAGATTTTGAAACTCCAGAACAACCTGCAACTAAAAATCCCTTATTTTATCATATAATTTATCCGAGTAATATGGCAGATAAATAATAGCAAAAGTATAAGCCATATGTTTCGCTTCGGTTAAGTCATTTGTCCTTTTTTCACCATAATATTTGCTCATAAGTGGCTGACTTCCATCACCTACGCTCTGCAATATCAGGTTGATGATCACCAGTGAAATATTAGGAGTCAGAGCAAGTCCGAAAGGAGCGAGTCCTGCCTTAAAAATTGATTTGTATAGAGAACCGAATTCACCAGCATTTGCACAAATTTCCAGTTTTTTTTTACCACAAAATGCACAAGAACCGAAAACGGTTTGTTGATTAATTTGTCCTAAGAGAGTAAACTGAAACATAAGACATTTGGGGTGTGTGTATCTGAGAAAAACTGAAAAAAGATAAAATAATGGAGGTGCGGTTATGGGATTCTGGATTTTTATGCTTATAATGGATTTACTGATTCCGTTTACAATGATCGGCTTCGGAAAAATGTTTTTGAAAAAAGCACCGGATCAGATCAATTATGTGTTTGGTTACAGAACATCAATGTCAATGAAGAATCAGGACACCTGGGTATTTGCACATCATTATTGCGGAAAGCTCTGGTATATCTGTGGACTTATTCTTTTGGTGGTATCTTTAATTGTGTTACTTCTGGTTATGGGAAAGTCTAATGATGCCATAGGAAATGTCGGGGGAATTCTGTGTGTATTTCAGATGATTCCACTGGTGGGTTCGATCATACCGACGGAGATTGCACTCAGGAAAAATTTTGATAAATATGGAAATAAAAGATAAATCAGGAGGATGCCATGAAAATAGCAGTATTTTTCCCAGGCATTGGTTATCATTGTGATAAGCCACTTTTGTACTATGCAAGAAAACTGGTTCAGGAATATGGATATGAAAAGACAGTCATGCAGGAGTATTCCTATAATGGCAAAAATATACGCGGCGATAAAAAGAAAATGCAAGAGGCATTTGAGTGCTTGTATGCGCAGGCAGAAAAGGAGCTTGAAGAAATCGCATTTGACGAGTACAGTGAAGTTTTATTTATTTCCAAAAGCGTAGGAACCATTATTGCATCCGCTTATGCTGAGAAATATAAGATAAAATGCTGCCAGATTTTGTATACCCCGCTTGAACAGACTTTTATGTTTGAACATGATGATGCAATTGCATTTATTGGAACTGCGGATCCGTGGAGCGATGTAAAAAAAGTAATTGCATGTTCAAAGAATCAGGCAGTTCCGATTTATGTGTATGAGGATGCCAATCATTCATTGGAAAAAGAAAATATTTTACAAAACATTGATATCCTGAAAAACGTAATGGAAAAGACACAGAAGTATTTGCGGTAGCTATTCCAGGAAAGCGAACCCATTTGCACTGGAGGTGTCGAATAAATCCCGTGCAATCCGGATAACGTCGTGTGCATAGGATGGAAGATATCCTCCATGACGGTGTGCCATTGGGAAGGGGAGTTAAATAGGAAAAGCCTATTTTTTACCAGAAAGATCAGAAAAAAACTGATAGAGTAAAAAAATCAGGTTGTGGAGGAGAAGATGAGATTAAGGAATATCCTGATTGTCGTAAAAGACATTGAAAAATCAAAGAAATTCTATCATGATCTGTTTGGTCTGGATATCATTCTGGACAATGATGGAAACGTTATTCTGACAGAAGGACTTGTTTTACAGGACGAAAAAGTCTGGAAGGATGTTACAGGAAAAGAAGTTGTCCCGGAGAATAATTCCTGTGAACTTTATTTTGAAGAGCGGAATATTGAAGCATTTACTGAAAAATTAGAAAAACTGTATCCGGAAACCAAATATGTCACCAGGCTGATGACGTACAGCTGGGGACAGAAAGTGATCCGTTTTTATGATCTGGACGGCAATCTGATTGAAGTCAGGACACCGATGCGGGGATAAAGAGAAAATAACATACATCAGGAGGACAACAAAATGGCAGCGGTACTTTTACGTGCAGCATCTCTGGCGTTTGTCATGGTTCTTGGAATTTTATTGAAAAAGACGGGAATCGTCGGCAATCCGGCAAGGGTACTCCGAAAGGTTGAAAAATAGAAAATTTACGAGGTGAGAGAAGATGGAGATAAAATCAGTTGCAGTTTTAGGTGCGGGAGCAGTAGGCTCTTATGTGATCTGGGGTCTTTCTGAAAAATCAGATATCCGGCTTGGAGTGATCGCTGAAGGAGAAAGAGCAGAACGTCTGAAAAAGAACGGATGTGCGATCAATGGCAAGACTTACCATCCGGAAGTGTGGACTCCAGATGAGGCACATGACGTGGATCTGATGGTGGTTGCTTTGAAATACGGTTCACTGGAAGGTGCTTTGGAGAGTATACAAAAAGCAACAGGCGAGCATACGGTGATCATGAGTCTGATGAACGGTGTTGACAGCGAAGAGATCATTGGCAGAACAGTGGGAATGGAGCATGTGTTACCGGCACTGATCAAAGTGGCTTCACATAAAGAGGAAGACGGTTATCATTTTGATCCACCGACCACACTTGGAATCATTTTCGGAGAACCGTCCGCGCCGTTCGACAGCGAGCGGGTGAAAGCAGTGGAAGAGTTATTTGCAGATACCGGGATTCATTTCCGCTCCACAGAGTATATTCAGGAAGAGATCTGGTGCAAGTTTTGCCTGAATGTGTGCAGCAATCTGCCGCAGGCGATTCTGGGAGCAGGCGTTGGATGTTACCGTGACAGCGTGCACATGAAAGCAATCAGTGACGGATTAAAAAGAGAGCTGGAAGCAGTCGCACAGGCAAAAGGAATTGATATGAGCAAGACCGAAAGCTCGTCCGGACGTGGAAGTGCGGTCCCACCGTCAGCCAGATATTCCACCTTGCAGGATCTGGATGCCGGATGCCACACGGAAATCGATATGTTCTCCGGCGAGCTTGTGCGGATGGGAAAAGAGCTCGGAATCCCGATGCCGTATAATGAATACACCTATCATATGATCAAGGCGCTGGAAGAGAAAAACGATGGTAAATTTGATTATACCGGGAAGGAAGAACTGACCTGGTCAAAGTAGAAAATATAGAGCGGGTATGTTATGCTGAAATCAGCATAAATTAAAATGTGCGATTTCGGGACGAGATGTAAGATCAGATTCTCGTAAAAAGAACAACATAAAATGAAGAAAAGAAAGAGAGAGAAAGCATGAACGAATTATATGAAGCAATTGAAAAGAAAATCAAATCATCCGGATATCCGAGACTGATTTCCGGAGAGGATGTATACGATGATATCTGTGATCAGATTGAAGGAAAGGAAAATGGAGAATATATTTTACTTTCCAAATTTGATGATGATGTCGTGTTTGAATATCATATCACGATTCAGGATGATGATTTTAATCTTGGAATCCTGACCATGAAGACACCGGAAGGCGTATTTGAAGTAGATTTTGATGAGGAATAGAAGATGAAGATTACCGTTTATCTTGGTGCAAATGAAGGAAATGTTTTCTGAACGTCTGGAATTTCTCCAGAATAATTTTTATTCTTATGGCGAATATGCCCTGGTTGGAACAAAGGGCTATTGCTATGAAGGAAAAGATACGATCGAACATTTTGAAAAGCTGCGCAGACGGGAAATCGAGCGCCTGCGGGTTTCTTTGGAGATGGCGAAAAAGGCAGGATACCAGAAATTTACCGGGATGATTTTTGTAGAAAATGAGACAAAGGATGTTCTATGCTTTTTCATGTTATAGTAGTAGTTACCAGCGTAAATATAAGGAACGGTTTCGGACAAAAAGAGCGAAACCGTTCCTTATTTGGTCGATAGAAGTCACTCACATTTCTCCGGATCAATTTTCGGCGGCCGATAATGATAGACTTCTTCGTAGGATTCCAGCTCTTCTCTGTTTGTGGGACCGACAGGGATCAGACCGGTGCAGTCCTGCGCAGATGCTGCATTAGACAGATAATCGTAGGAATCGATGATCTTCTGATTGGATTTTTTGCGGGATGAAATATCAGAATGTTTTTCTTTTTTCATGGGGACCTCCTTATCTGATATGGCACAGGCAGAAAAAAGTGAAAATCTTAAAAACTGCCGGCAGGATAAGATAAGTATGTGCTGATAGGTAGAAAATATGTATGAAAAAAACGGTTTCTGCCTCATTTGGGTTTGAAAATTATGTGAGATAGAAAGAAAGCCGTCTGTTAAACGCATCAGGGCAAAAAAATACTTGCATTCTGAGTTTAAGAAGACCATAATAGCAAAGGGATTTTTTTGAAATTATTTGAAATCAGGAATGAAGTAAGAGAGAAGCAGAGGAAAAAGGGAGTTAAAAGAAAATGGAACAAAAGCATATGTTCACAAATAAAATGATTGCAGATCTTCTGATACCGGTCGTTCTGGAACAGCTTCTGAACTCCATCATGGGAACAGCGGACACAATGATGGTAAGCAATGTGGGATCTGCGGCGATTTCAGCAGTATCGCTGGTGGATTCGATCAATGTGCTGGTGATCCAGGCGTTTTCTGCGCTGGCGGCAGGAGGTGCGATCGTCTGTGCACAGTATATCGGACAGAAGAATGTGAAGCGGGCAAATGAATCCGCAAGGCAGGTGCTGTTTATTATTACGGCAATTTCGGTTGTGATCAGCCTGATCTGTCTTGTTTTCCAAAAGCCGATGCTGCGTCTGATCTTTGGATCAGTGGAGGCGGAGGTCATGCGTGCGTCGGAAATTTATTTCTTCTATACGGCACTGTCCTTTCCGTTTATCGCAGCTTATGATTCGGCAGCATCGATTTTCAGGGCACAGGATAATACGAAAGGTCCGATGCTCATTTCCATGATATCCAATGTGATGAACATTGCAGGAAATGCAATGCTGATCTGGGGATTTCATATGGGTGTTGCAGGGGCAGCACTTGCAACTCTGATTTCACGTGTTTTCTGTGCAGTTGTAGTTCTGGCCCAGCTGCGTCAGGACAGGCAGCCGATCGTGGTGCGTGATTATCTGAAAATCCGTCCAGACTTCCGGATGATCCGGAGAATTCTAAGTATCGGTATCCCTTCAGGGGTAGAGAACAGTATGTTCCAGCTTGGAAAGCTTGCGATTCAGTCCTCCGTATCAACGCTCGGCACAGTGGCAATCGCGGCACAGGCAATGACGAGTATTCTGGAAAATCTGAATGGAATTGCAGCAATCGGAGTTGGCGTTGGGTTGATGACGATTGTTGGACAGTGTATTGGGGCTGGCAGAAAAGATGAAGCGGTTTACTATATCAAAAAGCTTTGTATGATTGCGGAAGTGATTCTGATCATCAGCTGTTTGAGTGTATTTGTACTGACAAAACCGATCACGATCCTTGGTGGTATGGAAAAAGAAAGTGCGGATATGTGTATCCATATGACGATGTGGATCACGATTGTAAAGCCATTGGTATGGATTATGGCATTTATCCCGGGCTATGGTATGCGCGCAGCCGGGGATGTGAAATTTTCAATGCTCACATCTTGCACGACGATGTGGCTGTGCCGTTTTTGCCTCAGCGTATTTATGATCCGGATAGTTGGTGTCGGAGCGATGGGCGTGTGGATCGGAATGTTTTCAGACTGGACACTCCGTGGGATTATTTTTTCGTGGAGATTCCACAGCAGAAAGTGGCTGAAGCATCAGGTGATTTAAAATTCTTACATAGATTTTACATGGCAGATCCTTTGGATTTTACATACCTTTGTTAAGATTCTGTTAAAGGTAAGGAATTTGGAAAGGAAGATGTAAAATGAGAAAGCTGTGGGATTTCTGGAAGAATAAAAAATATGGAAAAAAGAGTATGACAGGATGGTTTCTGCTGACGAATGCATTATTGTGTGGGGTTATAGGTGCAGCACTTTGGGGAGTTGTCAGTCTGGTGGCGTTAAAAGGAATATCCTGGCTGATCATATTTGCAGGCTATGCGATTGTTTTCCCGGGATTCCTCGGAGGTGTACTTTTTGCAATGAATGCGGAAACAACGATGGATGAATTAGAGATAAAATAAACAGACAGAGAAGCGGAAATATCAGAAATGGTATTTCCGCTTTTTTCGATACAAAATACAAATTTACAATTTTTACAGATTGTATAGAAAGAAAATACGGAAAAGACTGGTTATTATAGAGCTGATTTGGTAAAATAAAGACAATAATAAGAAGCAGGTGATGAAATATGGACAGTCAGAAGAAAGATCCGCTCTATAAGAGTTTTGGATACGCATTTGAAGGAATTGGTACCTGTATCAAAAAAGAGCGGAATATGAAGATTCACTGTGCGACAGCGGTGTTGGTAGTGATTGCCGGAGTGATATTGAAGATCTCATTGCTGGAATGGTGCATCTGCCTGACGCTTTTTGGGCTTATCATGGCGCTGGAGCTGGTCAATACCGCAGTAGAAGCGGTGGTCGATCTGGTGACGGAAGAGCGGAAGCCACTTGCAAAGATTGCAAAAGATACAGCAGCAGGTGCGGTTCTGATTGCAGCAATTATGGCAGCGATCGCCGGGATTATTATTTTTCTACCAAAGGGGCTTACATTCCTTGGACTTTAAAGCAGATTGAAATTGTGAAAGGAGATAGACGTTATGGGAAGCTTAGGAGATGGAGTTAAGAAAGTATTACTTGCAGGGATTGGTACAGCAGCAGTAACTGCAGAAAAGTCAAAAGAAGTTCTGGATAAGATGGCAGAACGTGGAGAAGCAGCTGTAGAACAGGGAAAAGTTCTGAATCAGGAACTTCGCCACAATATCAAGAAGACTGTAAAAGAAAATGTCAATGTTTCTGTTAAGACATCTTCACCGGAAGAACTGGACGAGCTGCTTGATAAGATGACACCGGAGCAGATTGAACAGCTCAAAGAAAGAATTTATGAGCGTGAAGCAGCAGTTTCTGAAGAAGAAACAGAAAAAGTAGAAGAAGCTGTAGAACAGGCAGGAGAGACGGCTGAAACTGTTGAAACAGAGACGGCAAAGGAAGCAGCAAAAGAAGTTGAAGCAATCGAATCTGGCAACGAGGACATGAATGAGTAACAAAAACCAGCCAAAAGAGTCAAATAAATATGGTTCCAGACTGCGGGAGATGACAGCAGTCCTCAGAAAACATGGGATTACCGGTGGACTTACCCCGGAAAAGCTCCGGCTGATCCTGGAGGATCTGGGGCCGACTTATATTAAGCTTGGTCAGATCATGTCACTGCATTCCGACATTCTTCCGAAAAGCTATTGTGAAGAACTGATGCGGCTTCATTCCGAGGTGACACCGATGCCATTTGAACAGGTAGCAGAAGTGATCCGCAAGTCCTACGGTTATGAGTGGAACGAAGTGTTCCAGAGCATTGATGTGCATCCACTGGGATCGGCATCGATCGCACAGGTCCACCGGGCGGTTCTGAAGACTGGGGAAGATGTTGTCGTCAAAGTTCAGAGGCAGGGGATCTATAAGGTAATGTCCAGAGATATCAGTCTGCTCCACAAAGCGGCAAAGCTGGTCCCGCCAGGTACGATCAAGGACATGGTGGATATTAACATGGTTCTGGACGAGCTCTGGACTGTCACCCAGCAGGAGATGAATTTTCTTCTGGAGGCAGCCAGTATGGAAGAATTTGCCCAGCGCAATCAGGATGTGGCTTTTGTTACAACGCCTCGGCTCTATCGCGAATATACGACCAACCATGTGCTGGTGATGGAATATATTGATGGATTTGCAATCAACGATAAAGAAAATCTGCTGGCAAATGGCTATGATCTGAATGAGATTGGAACAAAGCTTGTAGATAATTACATTCGCCAGGTTATGGAGGATGGTTTTTTTCATGCTGATCCGCATCCGGGCAATGTGCGTATCCGTGATGGAAAGATTGTCTGGATCGATATGGGAATGATGGGAAGACTTACCGAGCGTGACCGGGAACAGATCAGTAATGCAGTCAAAGGTGTGGCAGAGAATGACATCGGTCTGATCCAGGAAGCGGTGATGGCACTTGGCGAGTTCCGCGGAAAGCCGGATCAGAGCAAGCTGTATGAAGATATCAATAATCTGATGGCAAAATATGGAACGATTGATATAGGTGATATTGATATTGCGGAAGTTATGCAGGATCTGATGGAAGTGATGAAGGAAAATAAAATTTCCATGCCTCATGGACTTACTATGCTTGCAAGAGGACTCGCCAATATGGAAGGTGTGCTTGCCGAGATCAGTCCGCAGATCAACATGGTTGAGATTGCGGCGGCACGGATGAAGGAGAGCTTTCTGACGAAGGAACAGTGGAAAAAAGAGATAAAGAATGATGCAAAAAGACTGTATCGTTCTCTTCACAAGGCAATGGATATTCCTTCCCTTGCAGCAGACATCCTGCAGGGTCACATGAAAGGACAAACCAGAGTCAATCTGGATCTTCATACTTCGGATGAGCTTTCCGGGTTGCTAAGGAGGTTGGTGCGGAATATTGTAATGGGGCTGTGGGTGATGGCACTTCTGATCAGTTCCAGCATTATCTGTACAACCAATATGCAGCCAAGGTTGTGGGGGATTCCGGCAATCGGTGCGTTTGGATATCTGATGGCATTTGCTATTGTAATGTATGTTTTTATCAAACATATCTTTTCAAAAAAATAAATAAACAGGGGGAAAAGAGATGCGGAAGGAGTTTTATACAGGGCATCTTTTTGATGTATATCGTTATTTTGGAGCGCATAAAGAGGGTGAAAATTTTATTTTCCGTGTGTTTGCGCCATCGGCAAAAGGAGTGTGCGTATTTGGAGAGTTCAGTAACTGGACAGAGATCCCGATGTATCAGGAGGAACAGAGCGGTGTATATGTGTCAGAGCCGATTCCGGCGAAGACTGGTCAGCTGTATAAGTACTGCATTTACACAGCAAATGGCGGAAGGGTAGAGCACTGTGATCCATATGGCTTCCAGATGGAATTAAGACCAGGAGATTGCTCAATCTTAACGGATCTTTATAGTTATAAATTTAAGGATGAAAAATGGATGAAGAACCGGACAGTCGGATTTGACAGTCCGGTCAATATCTATGAGATCCATGCAGGATCCTGGAGAAAAAAAGGAGAAGGGAAGACCGACTGGTATACTTATATTGAGCTTGCAAAGCTTCTGATTCCTTATGTAAAAAAGAATCATTATACTCATATTGAGATGATGCCGCTTTCCGAGCATCCTTTTGACGGATCCTGGGGATATCAGAATACCGGATTTTTTGCGCCGACCGCACGTTATGGAACACCGGATGAGCTGAAAAAATTTGTGGATGAGTGTCACCAGGCAGGAATTGGTGTGATCATGGATTTTGTTCCGGTACATTTTGCAGTCGATTATTATGGACTGAAAGAATTTGACGGAACCTGTCTGTATGAATATCCAAATGCGGCAGTAGGTGAAAGCGAATGGGGAAGCTGTAATTTCATGCATTCCAGAGGGGAAGTACGATGTTTCTTACAGTCGGCAGCAAATTACTGGCTGAGTGAGTTCCATTTTGACGGAATCCGTATGGATGCAGTCAGCCGTCTGATCTACTGGCAGGGTGACGAGGCCAGGGGTGTTAACGGAACGACACTGGATTTTCTGAAGGTGATGAACCAGGGACTAAAGTCCCTTCATCCGACAGCCATGCTGATCGCAGAAGATTCCACCAATTTTCCAGGTGTTACCAAACCGGTTGACCAGGGAGGACTTGGTTTTGATTACAAGTGGGATCTTGGTTTCATGCACGATACACTGGAATATTTCCAGAGTGCACCAGAATACAGAAGCAGAGATTATCATAAGCTGACATTTTCGATGATGTATTATTATAATGAGCGTTTTTTGCTGGAATACTGTCATGACGAAGTGGTACATGGAAAGGCAACGATTCTCCAGAAGATGAACGGAGAATATGAGGATAAGTTCCCGCAGGCAAGAGCTATGTATCTGTATATGATGGCGCATCCTGGTAAGAAGCTGAATTTCATGGGAAATGAATTCGGTCAGCTTCGCGAGTGGGATGAAAGCCGCGAGCAGGACTGGGATATCCTAAAATATCCGCTCCATGATGCATTTCACCGTTATATGATCGAACTGAACCGTATCGGTCAGGAAAATGATGCATTCTGGCATGATTATGATCCGGAGAATTTCAAATGGCTGGACTGCCATCAGGAAGAACGCTGTATCTATGCGATCAAAAGAAAAGGAAAAAATAAGAACTTTATCGCGATATTCAACTTCTCAGACGAAGAACAGGAAGATTACGAACTGGATACCGAAGAAGAAGGAAAACTCAGTGTGATACTGGATACGGACTGGGACGAATATGGAGGAAATACAAAAAAGAAAAAGACATTGCCGGCAAAAGCAAAAAAAGGGACGCATGTGACGCTGGACTTGCCGCCGTTTTCGGGGATTTTGCTGATGAGTTAGGTGATGGGAAAGGGACGCCCGGGGCAGAACGATATTTCTGCTTTCGGGCGCGCTTTCGCTTCGCAAAAAACGCAGCGGTACTAAGTTCGGTGATACCGCAAGCGTTATCCCCTCACTAAGTGCCGGCGTTTTTTGAGGGCCCGCCAGCAGAATTATCGTTCTGCCCCGGGCTGTGCTATGACACCAGAACCGCATCGGCGAAGGGGGGAAGACAGCACCATACTAAGCGCACAAAAAACTAATACCAGGGGGGACGGCATCCGCTGCGCATCGCCTGGATGTGACGTCTGACGAGAAGTGATGGCAATGGATTTGCAGAAGTACTGGAGGTATATTGATAAGGTATAAAGTTTACGTTCCTGAGCAACCTATCCCACTGAAATTAAAATAGTATTTTCCCAGTGTGGCAGCGAAGCGCCTCTGCACAACTTGTACTGGAGCGACAAACGCAAGCACCCATGCATTCGGAATGAACCCCATCGGAAACGTCGGTACTTAGTGAGAGGATGTCGTCAGACATCATCGAACTTAGTATCCGCTACGTTTGCGGACTAAGCGCGAGCGGGGGTGAATCCGAATCCATGGGTGCGTAACTTTGTCAACCACCTACAACTTACAAACCTCCCTGTCGTAAGTCATCAGCCCGTTTATTTCATCTTCGATGTCGGAGAGTTGTGTATATACTGCTCCGCACAATCCCTGTTCTTTGAGGGGGTCGATTTCTTCAGATATAAGTTTATGATAGGCTGCCTGGAATTCTTCCTGTGAAGAGCAGATTTTATATCCGTATGTCTTGCCGGAGCAGGTATGTCCTTTGACCTGGCAGGTGTAGCCTCCGTATTCGGAAATGACGAAAGCGCGGTCAGATGGAGTTACGAACTGCTTTGCAAAGTAGTTATGTTCACTTTTGAAATCTCCCTGCCGTCTGTCAAACCATCCGCTGGCGGAATCGATGAGCCGGGTGTCATCCAGTTCGCGGAATAAGGCAGTGAGCTTTTTTGAATCAAACTGTCCCCAGCCTTCATTGAAGATTACCCAGGTGCTGATGCATGGGAATGCTTTTAGGGCAGTGACAGTTTCTTTGCATTCACGGATGAATTCTTCTCTGCCATGTACATTTTTCCTGCCGAAGAGAGGATGAATCCGGTCACTGGTGTGAAGCTTGAATTTTGGAAAGAGTGCAGGCAGCCAGGTCATGAACGGAGCATTGTAGGTGCCACCGTTTACCATGTCCTGCCAGACGATCATTCCAAGGCGGTCGCAATGATAATACCATCTTGCAGTCTCGACTTTTACATGTTTACGGATCATGTTGAAGCCGAGATTTTTCATGGTTTGGATATCATAGATCAGCGCTTCATCAGATGGCGCAGTGTAAAGCCCGTCCGGCCAGTATCCCTGATCCAGGACTCCATTCAGAAAAAGTGGTTCATGGTTCAGGCAGAAGCGGGGAAGTCCTTTTTTATCCGGTTCGATGGTAAAGGTACGCATTGCAAAATAGCCGGTGACTTTATCTTCGCCTGCCTGTATCTCAATTGTATAAAGATAAGGATCATCAGGATTCCAGGGATGCATATTGTTGACGTCACAGTAGCAGGAGTAACAGCAAAGAGAGTCAGACTGATTGGTGCAGATCCCTTTGGAAATCAGGCGACCGTCCATGTCTCTGACGTGACAGACAACCGCTTCGGCATCGCTGCATCCGGAAATCGGATGATTTAAAAGAAGGGATACGTGTACCGTCTCTTTTTCATATAAAGGGGTGAGTTCCAGTTTTTTGACATAGACAGCCGGAACCCATTCCATCCATACTGTCTGCCAGATTCCACTCTGGGCGGTGTAGAACATTCCGCCACGCTTTAATTTCTGTTTTCCAACACTGTGATAAGAAGTGTCGGAACGGTCTTCAATGTGTACAGTCAGAGTGTTGCAACCCACCTGCAGAGCATCTGTGATATCAGCAGAAAATGGAAGATATCCGCCGATATGTGAGACAACTACTTTTCCATTTACCAGAACTTTCGCATACTGATCGACTGCACCAAAATGCAAGATGCACCGGGATCCGTCGGAAGGAAGGCGCTTGACCGACAGCAGGCGCTCACAGAGCATTTTTTCGCGTGGCTTTAACTGGAAACCGGCACCGGAAAGAGGGGCTTCCGGAGAAAAAGGAACGAAAAGAGTTCCTTCTTTGGTTATGGTATTTTTTTCTGAAAGAACTGTGTAATTCCATTCTCCATTCAGGTTGATATATTGATCGCGGATCATTTGCGGACGTGGATATTCTTCCAGTATGTGCTGCGGATCAAGAGCTTTTCCCCAACGGGTAGTCAGTGTCTGATGGGAAGCTTTTCTGGGAAAGATCCGTACACTTGCAAGTGCTGCTAAAAGATTCATAAAAAAACCTCTTTCGTTAAATATTCTTATAGTCTATTGTACCATGTGACAACAAAAACACCGCACATTTTATAGAAATTTTAGAAATGAAAACAGTGGGGAAAAACGGATTGTAAAAAAGAAAGAATCAGTTTATCATAAGAATATAAGAAAAGATGAGCTGTGAGAACACAGACAAAGAGCAGGCAGGAGGAAATACCGATGAAAATAGTTTTAGATACACATGCACATACCATTGTCAGCGGACATGCATACAATACGATACGTGAGATGGCACAGATGGCGAAAGAGAAAGGACTGGAGGCATTTGCATTGACTGAACATGCACCGCAGATGCCGGGAACCTGTCATGAGTTCTATTTCCAGAATCTGCATATCGTACCGCGTGAAATGTACGGCGTGAGACTGTTCATGGGTGTGGAACTGAATATTATGAATGAAAAGGGAGAGGTTGACCTTCCGGAGAGCACACTTTGTCAGATGGATATTGCAATTGCAAGTATTCATGGACCTTGTTATAAAGGCGAGCGGACGGAAGAGGCAATCACGGCGGCATACCTTGCGGCAATGGAGAATCCGCTGATTCACATTATTGGACATCCGGATGACGGAAGATATCCGGTGGATTATGAACAGCTGGCCAAAAAAGCAAAAGAGACAGGAACCGTTCTGGAGGTAAATAACGGTTCGTTAAGACCTGGCGGATTCCGCGTGGATACCAGGAAAAATGATTTAAAAATGCTGGAATACTGTAAGAAATACGAAGTTCCGGTTACGATGGGAAGCGACGCACATATGGATGTAGATCTTGCAGATTACAGTTATGCGCTTCCGGTGATCGAGGAGAGTCATTTTCCGGAAGAACTGATCGTTAATACTTCTGCAGAGCTTCTGAAATCATGTATTCAGTATAAACGGAATATGTGGAAACAGAAAAAAGTGAATTGTTAATACGTCATTTACGTTAAAAAAGTCTGTATGAAAGATAGAGAAAAGACTTGATATCTAGTTTTTAATACTATATAATATCTATATTGAGGTGAAAAAGAATGACGATAAATACGGAAGATTTATTAAACAGTATCCTGGAAAGTGTCGGCAGAATTGATTATATTCATCCGGTAGATATTCCGAATATAGATTTATATATGGATCAGGTAACAACTTTTATGGAGGAACAGCTCAGTTCGACGAAGCGTTATGAGGATGATAAGATCCTGACGAAAACGATGATCAATAATTATGCGAAAAACAATCTGCTTCCGCCTCCGAATAAGAAAAAGTATTCCAAAGAGCACCTTCTGGTTTTAATTTTTGTCTATTATTTTAAGAACCTGCTCTCAATCAAAGATATTGAGATTTTGTTAAAGCCACTGACAGACAAATATTTTGCTGTGGATTCGGAATTTGACATGGAAAGTATCTATGAAGAAGTCTGTAAGATGGAAAAAAGCAGGATCGGAGAGTTGCAGGATAGTATTCGTAAGGCGTATGAGACTGCTGAGCATTCTTTTGTATGTGTGGATGATGAAGAAAGAGAACAGCTTCAGAAGTTTGCCTTTATCTGTAATCTCAGTTTTGATGTGTATGTGAAAAAGCAACTGATTGAAAAAATGGTGGACGAACTTCCAAAGCCGGATAAGAAAAAATAAAAGCGTTAGCTTTTTTAAGAAGAATAAAAAAAGGAACGGATTTCAGATTTTGAAATTCGTTCCTTTTTGCTATTATGTGTTTGGCAATAGCTGTTACTACCAACTCCTGCCGGTGTCTGTAAAATTAAGATTCGGATTCTTCAGCCCCTGCCTGAAGTCTCTCAAATACCATATCGTATCCATCATTACCATAATTAAGAGAGCGGTTTACGCGGCTGATTGTTGCTGTGGAAGCACCAGTCTTTTCTGCAATCTCCAGGTATGTTTTCTGATCACGTAGCATCTTAGCTACTTCAAAACGCTGTGAAAGCGATAAAAGCTCATTGATCGTGCAGACATCTTCAAAGAATGTGTAGCATTCTTCTCTGCTTTTCAGACTGAGAACGGCATCAAATAAAGAATCGACCGCTTCTGTTCTGATTTTTCTACTCATTATATTATCCCTCCATGACAAATAATCAATAAGAGTGTGACATAAACTGCCCCACTCATTCATACAATGACATATTAGCACATTAAAATTTTAAAGTCCAGATATTTTGCAAAATTTTACAGATAAGAAAAAAGGAGCTGGATTTTTCTATTTTTACGACGAAAAATAGGGACGAGAGATTCTTTGACACCCCACTTTTTTTATAATATAATGATGCAATAGAGCCTCGAGAGAGGAGAAGAAAGAGGAACAAAAATATGAGTATTTATGATACATTAAATGACAGACAGCAGGAGGCCGTTTTCTATACAGAGGGCCCGCTTCTGATCCTTGCCGGAGCAGGATCCGGTAAGACACGTGTCCTTACACACAGGATTGCCTGGTTGATCGATCAGATAGGTGTGAACCCATGGAATATCTTGGCGATCACATTTACGAACAAGGCAGCCGGGGAGATGCGTGAGAGAGTGGATCAGATTGTTGGATTCGGTTCGGAGAGTATCTGGGTGAGCACCTTCCATTCAATGTGTGTGCGGATCCTGCGCAGATATATTGACCGGCTTGGGTATGATACAAATTTTACGATTTATGATGCAGATGATCAGAAGACACTGATCAAGGATGTGTGTAAATATTTGCAGATTGATACGAAAATGTTTAAGGAACGGTCGCTTCTTAGTGCGATTTCTTCTGCAAAAGATGAGCTTGTCACACCGGAAGAGATGACACTTCGTGCGGAAGGGGATTGGGCGAAAAAGAAGATTGCACAGGTTTATACCGAGTATGAAAAGCAGCTGAAAGCTAACAATGCACTCGATTTTGACGATCTGCTTTTAAAGACAGTACAGCTTCTTCAGACACAGCCGGACGTGTTGGAGTATTATCAGGAAAGATTCCGTTATATCATGGTGGATGAGTATCAGGATACGAATACGGTACAGTTTAAGCTGGTAAGCCTTCTTGCCGGTAAGTATCAGAATCTGTGTGTAGTTGGTGATGACGACCAGTCGATCTACAAATTCAGGGGTGCGAATATCATGAATATCCTGAATTTTGAAAAAGAATATCCGAATGCGAAAGTGATCAAGCTGGAACAGAATTACCGTTCCACATCCACAATCCTGAACGCCGCAAATGAAGTGATCCGTCACAATACAGGACGAAAAGAGAAGTCGCTCTGGACCGAGAATGGTGAGGGTGAGAAGATTCAGTTCCGTCAGTTTGATTCTGCTTACGATGAGGCGGATTATATTGTCAGTGATATCAAAGACAAGGTGAACAGTGGAAAAAGAGAATATAAGGATTTCGCTATTTTATACAGAACCAATGCGCAGTCACGTATATTCGAGGAAAAGATGGTGGTATCCAATGTTCCGTATAAGATCGTTGGTGGAGTAAACTTCTATGCAAGACGCGAAATAAAGGATCTGCTGGCATATTTAAAAACAGTAGATAATGGAAAAGATGATCTGGCAGTACGGAGGATCATCAATGTACCGAAGAGGGGAATCGGACTGACAACCATCGGAAGGGTGCAGGATTATGCAACGGAACGGGAGATCAGTTTCTATGAAGCAATCCTGGCTGCAGGATCGGTTCCGGGAATCGGACGTGCGCTTGGCAAAATCGAATCCTTTGCAGCCCTGATTGAACATTTTAAAGCCGAAGGCGAACGCATGAGTGTAGCGGAATTGATGGATGAGATTATCGATGCAACTGGATATGTAGAAGAACTGCAGGCAGATTCTGATGAAGAAGCAGAAAGCCGTCTGGAAAATATTGAAGAGCTCCGGAATAAAATTGTTGCATACGAGGAGTCCTGTGAAGCAGAAGATGAAAAATCGACACTTTCCGGTTTTTTAGAGCAAGTGGCATTGGTTGCAGATATCGACAGTCTTGATGAGGAGACGGACTATGTGGTGCTGATGACTTTACATAGTGCGAAAGGCCTGGAATTTCCACACGTCTATCTCGCCGGCCTGGAAGATGGGATTTTCCCAAGCTATATGACGATCACGGCAGATGATCCGGCAGAGCTGGAAGAAGAGAGAAGACTCTGCTATGTGGGAATTACCCGTGCAAAGGAGAATCTGACGCTGACCTGTGCAAGACGACGGATGGTACACGGTGAGACACAGTATAATAAGATGTCCAGATTCTTAAAAGAGATTCCGCTGAGTCTGCTTTCTACCGGTGCCCTGTTTAAAAAAGAGCAGACAGAGGAGGAACCAAAGGTATCTGCTTACCGTCAGGCAAAGCAGGCATTTGCGACAAAAGCGTT
The DNA here is from genome assembly GCF_040915385.1 of Coprococcus sp. RTP21204st1_G4_RTP21204_210225. Taxonomy (NCBI): domain Bacteria; kingdom Bacillati; phylum Bacillota; class Clostridia; order Lachnospirales; family Lachnospiraceae; genus Coprococcus; species Coprococcus sp. RTP21204st1_G4_RTP21204_210225. The sequence continues at coordinate 88,802 of NZ_JBCPDP010000002.1, forward strand.
CGCAGCGACAAAGCCTGCACAGCAGTTTACTGTGACCAAGGGAAAAGGTCCGGGATATGATGTGGGGGACAGAGTGCGTCATATTAAGTTTGGAGAAGGTCTGGTGACACAGATCACAGAAGGCGGACGAGACTACGAAGTGACTGTGGACTTTGATACGGCGGGCACGAAGAAGATGTTTGCCATGTTTGCAAAACTGCAGAAAATTGACTAAAATTGCACTATGTGCCTGAGAAACACATTCTTTTTCGGAAAATCTGTGCAATATGGTGGAAATTATGCATGGATTTGTGGTATACTAGCTATAAACAATGAGTGAGCCGAAACAGAGAGTGACGGCAGAAAGGGCGTGTATGGAGATGAACAGAATCGAAGAATTACTTGCAACAACGAAACTCAACGATATGATGCATAAGAAAGATGATGATCAGAAGACAACTGTTCTCTGGATTCTTGCAATTATCGGTGCGGTAGCAGCAGTTGCAGCAATTGCATATGCAGTATATTGTTTCTTTACTCCGGATTATCTGGAAGACTTTGAAGAAGATTTTGACGATGATTTCGACAATGATTTCTTCAGTGATGAAGATGAAGTACAGTAATATTAAGAAAGCAGCGAAGGCAGGAATTGTCAAAGATTCCTGCCTTTTCTATGTGAGGGTATATAGATAGATGAAAAAAGGACAGATATTAGAAGGATATATAGAAAGGGTAGATTTCCCGAATAAAGGATTTGCCGTGGTAGAGGACGAAGAAAAAAAAGTGATCGTGAAGAATACCGTTCCGGAACAAAAGGTGCGTTTCGCGGTGAATAAGATACGAAAAGGTCAGGCAGAGGGACGACTTCTGGAAATTCTGGAGCATTCACCGGAAGAATGTCAGCCGGCATGTCCGCATTTTGGAGTCTGTGGCGGATGCACTTATCAGAATCTGCCGTATGAAAAGCAGGTGGAGATGAAGGAAGCGCAGATCCATGCAATGATGGATGCGGCGGTTGATGGTGATTATATCTGGGAGGGTGTTAAAGAAAGCCCGGTCAGAGAGGCATATCGCAATAAAATGGAATTTTCTTTTGGAGACGAATATAAGGACGGACCTCTTGCACTTGGCATGCATAAAAGAGGCAGCTTTCACGATATTGTAAATGTTACAGAATGCAAGATTGTGGAAGAGGATTTCAGACGAATTATAAAGGCTGTTCTGGAGTTTGCGACAGATACAGGTCTTCCGTATTATCACAGAATGCGCCATACTGGATTTTTCCGTCATCTTCTTGTGAGAAAGGCAGTTCGCACCGGAGAAATTCTGATTGATCTGGTAACAACATCGGAGGCACAGCTAGATGAAGCCAGACTGGTGGAAAAGCTTACCGGTCTTTCTTATGATGGGAAGCTTGCCGGAATTCTTCATACAACCAACAACAGCCTTGCGGATGTGGTAAAAGATGAAGGAACCAAAATTTTATATGGACAGGATTATTTCTATGAGGAACTTCTGGGACTGAAGTTCAAGATCACACCATTTTCTTTCTTCCAGACTAATTCCCTTGGCGCGGAAGTGCTTTATGAGGCAGCAAGATCTTATATCGGTGAGACGAAAGATAAGGTAATCTTTGATCTCTACAGTGGAACCGGAACGATTGCACAGATCCTTGCACCAGTGGCAAAAAAAGTAGTAGGTGTGGAGATCGTTGAAGAGGCTGTAGAGGCTGCAAAAGAAAATGCTGCTTTAAATGGACTCGATAACTGTACCTTCTGGGCTGGAGATGTGTTGAAAGTAATCGATGATCTGGGTGAAGTACCGGATCTGATCGTATTGGATCCACCAAGAGACGGTGTGCATCCGAAAGCACTGGAAAAGATCATTGATTTTGGTGTGGAAAGAATGGTTTATATTGCCTGCAAGCCGACCAGCCTGGCAAGAGATCTGGAGCTTCTGCAGGGAAGAGGATATCAGGTAGAACGGATTGGGTGTGTGGATCTTTTTCCGAGCACTTATCATATAGAAACTTGTGTTTTATTGTCCAAACTAGGATAAAAGCTGGCTGATTGGTAAATGGTATTCGTAATATTGCAGAAGAGATTGTGTTAAAAGAATTGGTGTATATATAAAGCGTGGAAAGCTCCTTCTGGAGTTTTTGGCTGTTTATAAGATAAATTCTGTCGGAGATTTATTATAAAACATTACTTTACAAGAAGGATAAAAAAGCATATAATTCTTTTATAATATATTTAATAAAAGAGGGTAAGAAAACGGAAAATAAAGATAAAAAAAATATAACAAGAAAAAAAATAATTAATTATGTGCTAAACAATCATGTTACATCCAAGGCGGGAATCGCAAAAGAGTTAAACTTGAGTATGCCGACTGTGTTAGCAAATGTGAATGACTTGTTAGAAAAAAGGGTGTTGGAAGAAACTGGGGAATATGCCTCAACCGGTGGAAGGAAAGCAAAAAGTATAGGGATTAATAAGTCATACTGTCATGCAATGGGAATTTTGATTACAGCGAATCATATAGAAATGGTATTAGTAAATCTTGGAGATGAGATTATAAAAAAAGATCGCATCCGTTTAAAATTTACGGCTGAATTATCTTATTGTACAGAGGTGGCACAAAAGGTCAAAACTTTTCTTGAAGGCGAAGCAGCGAAGGACACGCTACTTGGGATTGGAGTGGCGATTCCAGGAATTATTGATCAGAAAGAACGGATTGTTTTAAAATCCCATGCTTTAGGTATAGAGAATTATAGTCTGCGCTTTTTAGAGCAGGCGCTGGAAATTCCAGTATATTTTGAAAACGATGCTAATGCTGCAATGCTTGCAGAAAAAAAACAAAAGTATCCAAATGCGATATATCTGTCTTTGAACCACACCTTAGGAGGTGCATTCTGCATAGATGGAAAGCTGTTTCGAGGGCAAAACCAGAAAGCAGGGGAGTTTGGTCACATGATACTCGTTCCCGGTGGAAGAAAGTGTTATTGTGGTAAATCAGGATGTGCAGATGCATATTGTGCTGCAAGTGTACTGACACAAGATAACAGGCAGTCACTGGATGCATTTATGGAAAAAATTGAAAGTGGTGATGAAAAAAATTTGCAGACATGGAATGAGTATCTGGATCATCTTGCTGTTTTGATATCAAATCTGCGGATGGCATATGATATGGATATCATACTAGGAGGTGATGTGGGAGGTGTATTGTCAGATTATATGATACCACTGGGAGAAAAAGTGATGGCATATAATGGCTTTGAGCATGATGTTTCATATTTGAAAAATTGTTCGTATAAGAAAGAAGCGTCGGCTGTTGGAGTCGCGAAATACTTTTTTACAAAACATATGGTAGAATTGTAAATTTTTTGAACGAAGATAAGCAGTACACCGCATTTGGTGCGTAGGGTAAGGGGATGTTTAGTCTGTTGGAGTTAAAAGCTCCCACTGACAGGTTGCAAAGCGAATCCGGATGTCCGCTTTATATGTGTGAAAAACGAGAAGTTGTGTAAAATTAAAAAAAGATATTATAGTAAAAAACGGAAAGAAAACAGTAACTACGGTTTTCTTTCCGTTTTTTTTTGCGTGTTAATTGTGAAAAATATACAAAAAATGTGTTTTGAAATTATGAAATATATAAAAATATGAAAAAACATATTGACAAATTGTGTTTACATTGTAATAATATAATTACTTTAATAAAACATTTTATAAAACATAAAACAAAACAACATGAAAGGGAGGAAACAATTATGTTACAGCAGGTAATGACAAATCCAGGAGAAATTATTTTCAGAGAGGTTCCGGTTCCGGAGGTAAAGGAAAATCAGGTGTTGGTAAAGATTATGAATATTGGTGTTTGTGGATCAGATATTCATGTTTATCATGGAAAACATCCGTTTACAAAATATCCGGTAACACAGGGACATGAGGTTTCCGGTGAGATTACAGAACTTGGAAAAAATGTCACAGAGTTTCATGTGGGACAGAAGGTGACGATAGAGCCTCAGGTATATTGTGGACATTGCTATCCATGTCGTCATGGAAAGTATAATCTCTGTGAGGAATTAAAAGTAATGGGATTTCAGACGACAGGAACAGCATCTGAGTATTTTGCAGTGGATGCATCTAAAGTAACACCGATTCCAGAAGATATGTCCTATGAAGAAGGAGCTATGATCGAACCTCTTGCCGTGGCAGTTCATGGTGTAAAACAGATGGGCGATGTGGCTGGCATGAATATTGCAGTCCTTGGCGCAGGACCGATCGGAAATCTCGTGGCACAGGCAGCAAAAGGAATGGGGGCAGCGAAAGTGATGATCACAGATATCAGTGATCTTAGACTGGCAAAGGCAAAAGAATGTGGAATTGATGTGTGTGTGAATACCAAAAATAAAGACTTCGGTGCGGCAATGCTCGAAGCATTTGGACCGGACAAGGCGGATGTGATCTACGACTGTGCCGGAAACAATATCACAATGGGACAGGCAATTAAATATGCAAGAAAAGGAAGCACGATTGTACTGGTGGCTGTTTTTGCAGGAATGGCAGAAGTAGATCTTGCAGTGGCAAATGACCACGAACTTGACATTAAGAGCACGATGATGTACCGCCATGATGATTACATAGATGGAATCAGACTGGTAAATGAGGGCAAAGTTCATTTGAAACCGCTCATCTCAAAGACATTTGCTTTTAAAGATTATCTGAAAGCATACCAGTATATTGATGATAACCGCGAGACAACGATGAAAGTAATTATCAACGTCAGTGAAAAGTAAGGAGTTCGTATGGAAAATAAATATGGAATTGTCGGAGTTGCCCATGTCGGGCTTCCGACAAACGATTTACAGAAAACAGTTGAGTTTTATAAGAGTCTTGGATTTGAAGTGATTATGCAGTCTTATAATGAAAAAGCAGGGGAAAAAGTGGCATTTTTACAGATAAAAAATTACTGTATAGAGACTTTTGAAAATGGGCAGGCGGCAATGTCAGACGGTGCATACCAACATGTTGCACTTGATGTGGAAGACATTGAAAGCATGTATCAGAAAATCTGCAATGAAAAATACACAATTATTACAGACGGAATCGAAGAACTACCATTTTGGGAAAATGGTGTGAAGTTTTTTATGATTAAAGGACCAAATGAGGAAAGAATAGAGTTCTGTCAGAAACTCTGATAAAAATAGGAGGAACATATGGGAAGCGAAAACAAAAATGGAAAAGTACCGCTGATCAGTAAGATTGCATATGGGTTTGGTGATGTTGGATGTAATTTCAGCTGGATGTTTGTCAGTAATTTTCTGATGATATTTTATACAGACGTGTTCGGAATCAGTATGGCGGCTGTGTCAGCACTTATGCTTTTTTCAAGATTCTGGGATGCAATCAATGATCCAATCGTCGGGGGACTTACGGATAAAACAAAATCGAGATGGGGACGGTACCGTCCATGGCTGTTAGTAGCGGCACCAATTACAGCGATTCTTCTTGTTATGACATTCTGGGCAAGACCCGACTGGCCGCAGAATGGAAAGATCATTTATATGGTAATTACATATTGTCTGCTGGTTTTGGGGTATACCTGTGTGAATATTCCATATGGAACCTTGTGTGGTGCTATGACACAGGATATTGATGAACGTGCAAAAATAAATACATCCCGTTCGGTTGCAGCGATGATTGCAATTGGTGTGTTAAATATTATCACAGTTCCACTGCTCAGCAAATTCGGCAGTCATAGTGCAAAGACAGGATATCTGACGGTTGCGGTCATATATGGATGTATTTTTACAGCCTGTCATTTCTTCTGCTTTGCGAAGACGAAAGAGGCAGTGATCACTCCGGAAAAAGAAAAAATTTCTGTAAAGGTTCAGTTGAAAGCAGTCATGCAGAATAGACCATATCTTCTTGCATTGGTAGGACAGATATTATTTGGATTTACATTATATGGTAGAAACGCAGATATTCTGTATTACTTTACATATGTGGAAGGGAATGCCTCCTACTACACAACTTATTCGATGTGCATCATTATTCCTTCTATCATCGGGGCAGCCTGTTTTCAACCATTATTCCGCAAGTTGAATAACAAAGGAAGAACAGCATCTCTCTTTGCTTTATTTACAGGAATTTCCATGTTGTCTATGTTTTTCTTCAATGCCAAAGAATCACCGGCTATTTTTTATGCATTATCTGGTCTCACACAGTTTTTTTTCTCTGGATTTAATACCGCAATCTATGCAATTATTCCAGACTGTGTGGAATATGGGGAGTGGAAAACCGGACTTAGAAATGATGGTTTTCAGTATGCATTTATTTCACTTGGAAATAAAATCGGAATGGCAGTTGGAACAGCACTTTTAGCAGGATTACTTGGAAAATATGGTTATATTGCAAATCAGACACAAAATGCAATTGTACTTTCAATTATGAAACATGCATTTACGACGATTCCAGGTGTACTGTGGATTGTGACTGCGGTTGTATTATTTTTCTACCGGTTAAATAAAAAGCGTTATAACGAGATTGTGGAGGAACTGAAAAATGGAAGAAAAAGTTGATATCGTGGCATTGGGTGAATTGTTGATTGATTTTACGGAAGCAGGACACAGTCAGGATGGGAGAAAATTGTTCGAACAGAATCCCGGCGGTGCTCCGGCAAATCTTCTAACTGTTGCAAGCCACTTTGGGTATCGCACATCTTTTATTGGAAAAGTTGGAAACGATATGCATGGTAAATTTTTAAAGAAGACATTGCAAAAGGAAGGAATCAATACAGATGCTATTGTTGAAGACTCGGGTTATTTTACAACGTTGGCATTTGTGGAAATCGGTGAAAATGGAGAACGGAATTTTTTTTTGCAAGAAAACCGGGTGCAGATACACAGTTAAAAAAAGAAGAACTGGATCAGACATTAATTTCAGGTTGTAGAATTTTTCATTTTGGATCATTATCGCTGACAGATGAACCGGCAGAAAGTACAACGATTGAAGCGGTAAAAATGGCAAAAGCAGCGGGTGCACTTATTTCCTATGATCCAAATTATCGCCCGTCTCTTTGGAAGAGCAAAGAGCATGCAGTGAAAAAAATGAGATCTGTCATAGAATTGGTAGATGTCATGAAGGTATCGGATGAAGAGAGTACTCTGTTGACAGAGGCGAAAAGTTATGAGCAGGCTGCAGATCAACTCCTTGCCATGGGACCAAAGCTGGTTGCCATTACATTGGGAGAACAGGGCGTTCTTATGGCAACAAAAAGCAGAAAAGAAATCATCAAAGCATTTCAGATACATGCGGTCGACACGACTGGGGCAGGTGATTCATTTTGGGGAGGCGTATTATGCAGTCTCCTTTCTATGAATAAGAATGTTGAAAAAATGGAATGGGAAGAAATCAAAAAGTGTGCTGTTTTGGGAAATGCAGTTGCTGGATTGTGTGTGCAAAAGAGAGGTGGAATCCCTGCGATTCCGACGAAAGAGGCAGTGTTTGAATTTATGTTCAAAAAGCTTATCAGATGTTTGTAGACAATCTGAAGAAAAGTGCAACAACAAGAGCGTGCATATTTGCAAGCTTTTTTGAAAACTGTCGTTTGGTAAAATCTATTCTATTTTTAAAAGCTTTGCGATAAAATATGTTCTGTGAATCATTCACAGTATTGTATTTTGAGGAGGCTTCATTCATGGTGAGTGAAGTCTCTTTTATTTTGCACTGTATAATGGAAAAAGTTTTGGTTGAACAGCAGTTGGAATAGTGAACGCATGCGTTCACATTTTATAACTAAGAAGTAATGGATTGGAAAGAAAATAATCAAGAACTTATTGTAGTATTATTAACCTTTGATACAGACGAAAAAGGTGGAGATGGTGAGGTCAATCCTAATGCTACATATACCAACTGGCAGTGGCATTTAGTGAAAACAAAAGATAAAAAGAATTGGGAAATAATCAGTTGGGGTTATTAATTGATTCCGGTTTGATGAATTCATGTGGCTTTTGAAATGGTAAAGTGATTTTATTTTACTTATTCCGGAGCGTGGTATATACTAATAGGTAGAGTAAGTAATGCACAGATGTGACAAAATTGTCTTTTTAAATATAGACAGCTTTGTCAGGGGAACGCTGTACGGTTAGGATACTGCATAAAAAGCAGGAAAGAATAACGAAAAACGGAGGAATTAAAATGAAATTTCAAAAGCTTGGCAACACGGACATCGATGTTTCTGTGGTTGCATTAGGTACTTGGGGGCTTGGCGGAGGAAGTGTCTGGACAGACGGAGATTCTACAGTTGAGGACGCGAAGCGCCTGCTTGATATTTGTCATGAACATGGCGTGAATTACATCGATACCGCACCGGTGTATGGCACAGGAGTAAGTGAGGAATTGCTTGGTAAGGCACTGAAAGGCAGAAGAAATGATTTTGTTTTGCAGACCAAATGCTCACTGAACTGGAGAAATGAGGGTGGTAATTTCCATTACGAACGAGACGGTTATACCGTTAACAATGACACCCGCGCATCAGCAGTGAAAAAGGACGTGGAAGACTCTCTGCGCAGAATGGGAACCGATTATCTGGATTCTGTTATCGTACATTATGTCTGCGGCAGCTTTCCGGTGGAAGAAACGGTTGGAGCTTTGGAAAATCTGGTTCGTGAAGGAAAAATCCGCACCTATGGACTTTCTAACAGTCAGCCGGCAGATCTGTCTGCATATCAGGAAGCCGGCGGAAACGTATCTGTTGTACAGGAATTTTTCAGTATTCTCTCTCCTTTCCATGGCAGAGATTATTTTGAACTGTGTAAAAAGTATAACACGGTATTTCAGACCTATGGTGTGCTGGAAGAAGGATTTTTAACATCTCCTGCCTTTATGGACCGTGAATTTGCAAAAACCGATATCCGATCCAGAATACCTTGGACAGATCCGGAGAAAAAAGAAGGACTTCGCAAGGCTTTTGAAATCTGGAAACCGCTTTGTGAGGAATATCATTGCAGTTTTGCAACGCTGGTAGAAGCCTGGGCACTATCTCAGTATGACCGAATGAGTCTTCTGGTTGGAATGCGAAAAGCTTCCAGTGTGGAAGATACTGTAAAGTGTCTGGATATTAAGTTGCGTGCCGAGGACATCAAATGTATGGAGGAAGCAGTAAAGACAATTCAGGTTGCGGTTTTGGACAAATAGAAAACTGAAAAGGTGGAAAGGATCGGGAGCGTGTATCCGATCCTTTCTTTATCCGAGAATAGATAGCATGAAAGGAAAATAAGTATGAAAGAACCTATGATGGCAGACAGCCATGAAATCACAGTTAGAAACTATAAGCAACCGATGCGAAATCGTCTGATCATGATGCTGATCTGCATTGGGATTGCTCTTATATCATTTTTTGTTGTTTCCAAATGGGCAACTTCTGTCGAATCGTACCGTTGGGTTATCAAAACACTGAATGGATTGCAGAAAAAAGCACTTGGGCTTTCCGGAACAGCAACCGCTCTTGCAACAGGTGCTGCAGCAATACCGGGAGAAGCCGCAACTCCGATCGCGAATAAGCTGGCAGATGTCGCAGGCTATATGGTGATCGTTTATGCAGTGATCATTGTTGAAAAATATTTACTGACTATCACCGGGTATATTGCATTTAAAATCTTATTTCCTATCGGATGCGTGCTTCTGGCAGCAGGCAACTTTTTGAAAAACGGATGGAAAGAATTTATTTACAGAATCGGAATCAAGAGTATCATTCTGGGTGTTCTTTTGTGGGGACTGGTTCCTACCAGTGCATGGGTGACGAATATGGTAAATGAAACCTATGCAAAGTCCTATGAAGCTGATTTTACACTGGAAGATACGGAAGAATTATTAGATGAGGGAGATACCTCTGCAAACGCAGACAAGAAGGATGAAGCACAAGAAACGAAAGATAAAAAGTTTTCTCTCAGTGAATTCCTTAATAATGCGAAGGATAAGGTTGATGATGCGATTGATGCGGTAGGTGAAGTCGCTACAGAAAAACTCTCTGCTTTTGAGGATGGATTAAACAGAATTATAGAGGGCGTGGCAGTGCTGCTTGTGACAACCTGTGCCATTCCGGTTCTGGTCATGTTATCATTTACCTGGATTCTGAAGGGAATAATGTGTTTAAAAATTCCATCTATTACTCTTCAGTCAGTGCCAAGGGTTTCTGAAAGGAAAAGAAAGAAAACGGAAGAGAATTAATTTTAAATTTTACCGAAGGAGAGGAATGAGATGACAAAAGATCTGACAACCGGGAAAATCATGCCGATTCTTGTGAATTTCACTGTGCCGCTTGTTTTGGGAAATCTGTTTCAGCTGACTTATAATGCGGTGGACAGCATCATCGTAGGGCATTTTGTGGGGAAAGAAGCGCTGGCGGCAGTTGGTATCTGTAATCCGATCAGTACGCTTATGATACTGTTTTTAAATGGATTATGTATGGGGGCAAGTATCCTCATGGGAATTCAGTATGGGGCAAAGGATTATAAGACTTTGCACAGGCAGATCAGTACAACCATGTTGTCGGGAGTAGTTTTTTCATTTTTTCTGACTTTACTTTGCGTGGTATTTGCTGTACCGATCCTGCATCTGCTGCAGGTAGATGCATCGATTATGGAGATGACGCGGCAGTATTTACGGATTATTTTTCTGGGACTAATGTTCACCTTTTTGTATAACTTTTTTTCCAGTACCTTAAGAGCTTTGGGAGACAGTGCATCGCCTTTGTATTTCCTAATTATCAGTGCAGTCCTGAATATATTCGGAGATCTGTTTTTTGTCATTGTACTAAAGGCAGGAAGCAATGGATGTGCCATTTCAACAGTGCTTAGTGAGGCACTGTGCTGCCTGTTCTGTATTATTTATATACAGAAAAAAGTACCGATTCTTCGTCTGGGTAAGAAATGGCTGGTATTCGACTCACGTTTGCTGAAGAAAACAATTGCTTACGGATGGGCATCCGCCATGCAGCAGGCCACCGTGCAAATGGGAAAAATTGCGATCCAGGCGCTGGTTAATACGATGGGAGTTTCCGTGGCTGCAGCTTTTGCGGTGGTCAATCGGATTGATGATTTTGCAATTACACCGGAACAGAATATTGCCCATGCCATGACGGCACTTATGGCGCAGAATAAGGGAGCCGGAAAAAATGACCGCATGCGGGAGGGATTTCGTTGTGGGATGATTCTGGAAATTGTTTATGGAGCAGCTGTTATGGTGATCTGCCAGGTATTTGCCGGAGAACTAATGGCACTTTTCGTAAAAGATGAGGAAGTAATAGGACATGGTGTCATTTATCTGCATCTGATTGCTGTGATGTATATTCTTCCGGCCGTTACGAATGCAATTCAAGGATTCTTCCGTGGAATCGGAGACCTGAAGGTGACACTGATGAGCAGTTTTACCAATATGGCAGTCCGAGTCATTGCAGCAGCACCTATGATTTTGTTGTGGAACTTTGGAATTGAAGCGTTGCCATATTCCTATCTGGCAGGCTGGGTTGCCATGCTTTTGGTAGAAACGCCTTTGATGATTCGGATTTATCGTAAAAAATAACAGGATTTAAAGAAAATATAAAATCGCTCAGGGAATGAGATTATACAGAATCCAGTTCTAATCTTTTTATAAAAGCCAGCGGTGTCATATGGTATTTTGCTTTGAATGCTCTGTAAAAATAAGAAAGATTATGAAAGCCAACAGATAAAGACACCTCTAATATGGAGGTGTTACCGTGTTCAAATAATTCTACCGCTTTTTCCAGTCTGATATTGTTAATATACTGAATGCAGGTCATATTCATGTGTTTTTTGAAAAAGCGCATAAAATGATACTCGCTGAAATAACATAGCTTTGCAAGTTCAGAAACCGACAGAGCTTCTGCATAATGCAGATCAATATGATCAAGTACAATTTTTAATTTGTCGGAAGAGTCTGATTCCGTGGAGAATCTTGTGCTACTGTACTGGAGCAGAAGAAAAAGTGTCTGCAGCAGATAAGATTTTATGGCGAGTTCATATCCAAACATTCGGGTATCGTAAAGGGAGGCAAGCTGTGCAAAAGACTTGCAAAGAGAATCATATGCAGGATGATCCGCGGTAATGAGACAGGGTAAAGATAATTCGTGGTTTACCAGGGGCGTAAGGTAGCGGGTAGAACAGATGTCTGCAGTATTTCCTCCCAAAAGCTTCATATGGAATACATAGGTTTCCGAACAGAAGTCCTGACTGCTTTTCAGGATAATGGAATGCAGCAGCAGGGGAGGAATAAACAGGATATCCCCGGTACTTGCCTCATATTCAACTAAATCGATCTGGTAGACACAGGAACCTTTTGTTATAAGAGTAAGCTCTGCTTCCTCGTGCCAGTGCATTGTTATGACAGGTGCTTCTTTTGTCAGCTTTGTAATATACTTCTGGATTGGAAAATAAACTTCTCCATGTTTGATATTTTCTTTTTGCTCCGGTATAAGTGAATGTGGCGTTTTCATTTTTTGCCCTCTCTATAATAGCAGTATTGTGTTATATAATGAAAAAATAATGCAAGATTTGTCAAGAATAAGATCTTATAATAGCAGTATAATACAGCTAAAGCAATAACGCAATGGCGAACAAATACTATGATTATATATGAAAGAGGTTAATAAAAATGGGAAAAAAGTGGTGGCATGACAAAGTAGCGTATCAGATTTACCCAAAGAGTTTTCTGGATACAAATGGAGATGGAATCGGAGATCTGAGAGGAATTATTTCTAAACTGGATTATCTGAAAAAATTAGGAATCGATATTATTTGGTTATCACCTATTTATAAATCACCATTTGTAGACCAGGGATATGATATTGCGGATTACTATGCAATTGCAGAAGAATTCGGAACAATGGAAGAATTTGATGAACTGCTGGCAGAAGCAAAAAAACGAGACATGCATATTATTATGGATCTGGTTATTAATCATTGCTCCGATAAACATGAGTGGTTTCAGAAAGCACTTGCTGATCCAGATGGAGCGTTTGCGGATTATTTTTATTTCCGCAAGGGAAAAAACGGCAATCCACCGAGCAATTACCGTTCCTATTTTGGAGGAAGCTGTTGGGAAAAGGTACCGGGAACGGACAAATATTATTTTCACATGTTTGCAAAGGAACAGCCGGATCTGAATTGGGAAAATCCGAAGTTACGGCAGGAACTGTACAAAATGATCAACTGGTGGCTGGAAAAGGGTCTCTCCGGTTTTCGAATCGATGCGATCATAAACATTAAGAAGGATCTGAACTTTCCTGATTTTGCACCGGATGGGAAAGATGGTCTGGCAAGCTGCTGGAAGATGGTTGAAAGTGTAGACGGAGTAGGGGAGCTGTTGGAAGATCTGAAAAAATCAACTTTTGAAAAGTATGATGCCTTTACAGTCGGAGAAGTATTTAACATGAAACCGGATGAATTACCGGAATTTATTGGAGAAACCGGTCATTTTTCAACGATATTTGATTTTAGCGCCCATACACTCACTGATGGAGAACATGGATGGTATGATGCTCCGAAGCTGGAATTTGCGAAATGGAGAGCTGCGATCATTCAGGCACAATTAGAAACACAGAAGTATGGCTTTAAGGCGAATATCATTGAAAATCACGATGAGCCAAGAGGGGCATCCAGATTTTTGCCATCTTATGCTCAGACACCGGACGGAATCAAGATGCTTGGTACCATAAGCCTTCTCCTCAGAGGAATTCCTTTCATTTACCAGGGGCAGGAAATCGGTATGAGAAATGCCAAATGGAACAGCATGGAGGAATTTGATGATATCAGTACAAAAGACCAGTATCATACTGCCCGTGAAGCGGGATTATCGGATCAGGAAGCCTTGGAAGTATGTAGCCGTATGAGCCGTGACAATGCAAGAACACCAATGCAATGGACGAGCGGGGAAAATGGCGGTTTTACAAAAGGAACTCCATGGTTAAAGGTAAATCCTTTATTTAAAGACGTGAATGTGGAAGCTCAGGAACAGGATCCGGATTCAGTTTTGAATTATTATCGCAAACTGGTTGCACTGCGTAAATCGGATGAACTGAAAGAAGTATTTACCTATGGAGAATTTCTTCCGGAATATGAAAATGTGGACGGAGTCATGGCATTTTACCGTAAAGATGAATCCAAGTGCATTCTTGTGGCTGCTAATTTCGGAAAGGATGCTGCAACAATCAAACTGAAGAGCGAAATCGAAAAAGTATGGTTATCGAACCGTATAGATGGAACGGTAGATTGTGAAAAGGATTCATTGAATTTACGGAGCTGTGAAGTGGTTGTTCTGGAGCTGGAAAACCACAAGTAACTAACTATATAACTCCCGGATCTCTTTTTGAATCAGACGTCTTTTGCGAAGCACTCTTACCTCTGCTGCAGTATCCTTGATGGCAGCATGTTCTTCGTAAGCAGATCCGAAAGGAGCATTTGATGTCGGATATTTGATTTTTGATTTGATTGCCGCTATCATTATCTCCTTTGGATGCTACACTCCGGTAACACTATTCAGTAAAACAAAACCAAAAGTCAGATTATTGATGATTCTGAAGACATGTGCGTATATGTGGATCATTGCTATGGGGCTTCAGCTTTTATTTTAGAAATATGATAAATCAGGGATTGACCTTGCTGGATTATATGCAGCAGATCAATCCCTGCTTCTATTTAACAAAACGGTATCCAATCCAGCCAGATTCTGCTATACTGTATAAGAAAATCAAATAGAAAGGGTGGAACGTATGATCACATTAAATGACTATTTATATTCAGGTGATACGATTTTTCGGATTTTAAGAAATTATACAGTGGATCTGAAGAAAGAAGCAAAGAAGAATCACAATGAAATAGATCTCATCCATTCCAATTTCCTGATCCAGTTCAGGGAACTGCTTGAACACAATGATTTCCTTACTGCACAGTCGCAGAAAATCAGGGATTTTTATAAATACATGGTACAGGAATATCCTCTGCTTGCTTTTACTTTTAAAGGAAGGATCAAGTCCCTGATCCGCGCAGAGGAAAAATTCAACGGGTATATTGTAGAATATATTTATGATTATTATGAAAAACATCATACCTATCCGCCGGTGCCTGACCTAAGGGAAAAACTGAGCTGCTTTCGGGATATTATCGCATACCGTCTGGTAATTTCTCTTCCAAAATGCCATATCAGGGATGACAAACTGCGAGAAGAAGAGGAAATCAAGTATTTATACAGGATCGCGAATGTTCTTCCGGGGTTTCTGGAGGAAAGAGGATTTACGGCAGAACCTGCAAAAGGGGTGCTTGAAAGTACATCTCCTTTTATGGATGAGGCGGTGAAACCTTATTATCGGGATTATATTTCCAATGGAAGCGGAGGCAGCTATCAATCACTCCACATCACGTTTTATGATAACTGTTCGAGAAGTTACATGGAAGTACAACTGCGGACAAAGAAGATGGATGATATAGCGGAGATTGGAGCGGCAAATCACCAGGCCTACGAGAAGGAACAGGAAAGAGTCAGGGCAAGAAGAGAAGCTATTCCGGAAGGAGAATGCATTTATTTTGATGAGGCATACGAAAGAGGAATGCGGCTTCTGGGGTTGGAACTGAAGGATCTGGAAGTCAATATGTTTGCTGCGGCAAATAATAGTCTCATCAATGACGGATGCGGATTATACAGGGGGAGACTGATCCTGCCGTATGAACATTTATCAAGATTCCAGACGGATCTGAATGATTAAAAGGATTATAATAAGAATGAATACATCAGATACAAAAAAAGCATATTACCATCTCCAGGTCAGAGAAGAGTTGTATCTGGATAATATGCCGGATCTCTTTTGAGAAAAGAATAAAAAAAGAAGAGAGGTAAAAAATGGAAGAAAAGAAAAAACAGACAGAACCGGAAGCCTGTAAAGTGGCAAAAAAATGCGGAGGATGCCAGTATCAAGGAGTGCCATATAAGGAGCAGCTGAAAAAGAAGCAGAAAATGGTGAACGCTCTGTTGTCAAAATACGGAAAAGTAGAACCGATCATCGGAATGGAGAATCCGTATTATTACAGAAATAAAGTACACGCCGTATTCGACAGAGACCGAAAGGGAAATATCGTATCCGGAACCTATGAAGCGAAGACACACTGGGTCGTTCCTGTTGAAAACTGTCTGATCGAAGACAAAAAGAGTCAGGAGATCATCCGGACGATCCGGGGACTTTTGAAATCTTTTAAGATCAAAACCTACGATGAAGATACAGGATATGGCTTGTTCCGTCATGTGCTGATCAGAAGAGGGTTTAAAAGCGGAGAGATTATGGTGGTTCTGGTGCTTGGATCACCAATCCTTCCATCGTCTAATAATTTCGTAAAAGCACTCAGAAAAGAGCATCCGGAGATTACAACGCTTGTCCTTAATATCAACGACAGAAAGACCAGTATGATCCTTGGGGAGAGAGAAAAAGTGTTATATGGGAAAGGATTTATCCGGGATGAACTCTGCGGGTGTACTTTCCGGATTTCACCAAAGTCCTTCTATCAAGTAAATCCGGTGCAGACGGAGATCCTTTATCAGAAAGCGATTGAATTTGCACATCTGACAGGGAAAGAAAGCGTGATCGATGCCTATTGCGGAATCGGAACGATCGGTCTGATCGCATCGGGACATGCAAAAGAAGTAGTCGGTGTGGAACTTAATAAGGATGCCGTGAAGGATGCAATATTAAATGCAAAAGAGAATCAGATCCGGAATGTGAGATTTTTCCAGGGAGATGCCGGGGAGTTTATGGAGGCGATGGCAGCAGAGGGAAATAGTATGGATGTGCTGTTTATGGATCCGCCGAGAGCCGGAAGTGATGAAAAATTTATGGCATCTGCAGTGAAGATGGGACCGGAGAAGATCGTGTACATTTCCTGCAATCCGGAGACACTGGCAAGAGATCTGAAGTATCTGACAAAAAAAGGATATCAGGTAAAAAAGATACAGCCGGTGGAAATGTTTGCGTTTACGGAGCACGTTGAGACGGTTGTTCTTTTGTCCCAACAAAAGCCGGATGACACGATAGAGATCGACTTAGACTTGGACGAGCTGGATGCTACCAGTGCCGAGTTGAAAGCAACCTATCAGGAAATCAAAGATTATGTGCTGAAAGAATTTGGCTTGAAGGTTTCAAGTTTATATATTTCTCAGGTAAAACGCAAATGTGGAATTGAAGTGGGGGAAAACTATAATCTTCCAAAATCAGAAAATGCAAGAGTTCCACAATGCCCGAAAGAGAAAGAAGATGCTATCAAGGCTGCCCTGAAATATTTTGCGATGATCTAAGGACATCGCTGATTTCAAGGAGGAATAGCACATGAAAAGCACATTTGAAAAAATGGGTGGAACCTACACACTTGGCGCAGACGGAATTTTCTATCCGAATCTTGTCAGTACAGATGAAGAACCGCATTATGGGAAATATGGAATGATGCGGAAAACGTATCTGAAAGAGCATCGTCCGGCAATGTATTCACTGTATATGCTGGAAGACAGACTGACAGAACATCTGAATACTGTGGACGATGAAGCACAGGAGAGAATGGATATTCTGGTGAGTCAGATGATGGAGAAGCAGGGCATTACGGAAGAATTGAAAGCTCGTGACCAGATGGAATGGGTTAGAGCGGTAAATAATGTCCGGAATTCTGCAGAAGAGATTGTGCGTCATGAAATAATTTATAAATAATAGCTGAGGGACTGTTGGACAGTCCCTTTGTTATTTCTTGGTAGCTAAAACTGGTGACAGGTGTTAATGACATAATTCGCGTTAAATACATATATTTTATTTGATTTTTATTGAAATTAGCTATGGTAAAGTTGAAAATCGTAAAAAAATACGAAAATATAAAATAACTATTGACAGATTGGATGGGGGAAGGTATAATCCAAGATGTAGAAAGGTATGGTGTAATTATGTTTGTTTCATTTTCAGTAGGAAATACAGGTCCATTCAAGGAGATAACTGGAATCACAACCCTTGCGGAGAATTTGAAAAAAGAGTTCTTAGAGGAAAATACATTTGAAGTCTCTGGACAGAACTATAATAAAATTTCATACATTTATGGAGCAAATGGTTCTGGAAAAACAAATTATTTGGCAGCACTTACGAAAATGCAGAAGATGATAATAATGTCTACTGTGTTGGGAGCTAATAATAATAAGCTATTAGAAGTTCCTGCAATTAAGAAAGAACTAGCAGCACCAATCGAAACTTTTAAGTTTGATATTGATTGTAAAAGTAAAGAGACGTATTTTGAGATTCAGGTGATTATCGAGGAAATTTTATACACTTATTCATTTGCAATTCAGGATGGAAAAATTCAAAAAGAGCTTTTGACCAAAAAGAAGAAACGGACAGAAGTACTTATTAAGAGGACTTCTCCAAAATATGAAGACATAGTACTTCGCTCCGGATTGTCTAGTTTCAAGAATATGGTATCTGTTGTTAGAGAAGACGCATTATGCTTGGCAATGGCGGCTATGTTAAACAATCCTTTAGCAAGTATGATTCTGAATGAAATAATGAATTATCGTGTGATAAATATGGCTTCGGTTGGAAATGCACCGGATTTTGATGAAGAAAATACTAATGAGGAAGCAATAGAAAGATATCTCAAGTATTTAAAAATAGCTGATCCCACATTGACAAATTTAAAGGTTGATTTGGAATCAAAAATGGATAAACATGTATTGAGTGAAGACGATTTAGAGAACAAAGAGCTGGTCATCAAAAACATACATGTAAGTGTTCAATCACTTCATGCTACTTACAAAGATCATAAACAAGTTGGGGAGATAGAACTTCCATTTTTGAAGTATGAATCAAATGGAACTATTCGAATGCTGAGAGTTTTACCTGCTATTTTTGAGGCATTAGATGCTGGAAGTACGTTATTTATTGATGAAATAGAGAATGGTTTACATCCTAATTTAGTAAAGCTTTTAGCTGGTTTGTTTAATTCTAATGAATCTAATCCGCATCATGCACAGTTAATATGTACAACACATGACACACTGCTACTCGATGGAGTACGGAGAGATCAGGTATGGTTTACAGATAAGAACCAGTATGGAGAAACAAGCATGTGCAGATTAAGCGATTATCCAAATGTGAGAAGCAATGATAATATTGCTGCGAAATACTTACAAGGAGTATTTGGAGCGATTCCCAATACTCAGAATTTGTAATAAAAAAAGAACCAAAGCGCCAACTTTGGTTCAGGTGGTAGATATCTACCAAATGTAGTAACCATGGACGAAATGACCATGGCGCAATATAAAATAATCCAAACCAATAATACCATGGTTACTACAAACTTTCAATAAAAATTTAATACAGGAGAGATAAAATATATGACGGAATTGTAGTAATATGGTAGCTATTGCGCCATTAAATTTATAAGTACTTTGGTCATTTCTCCTTTTCATATAGATATATTTTTTATATAAAATGGAGGAAATAATTTGATTATTAAAAAGAAAAGAATTAATAGTTTATCATGTTTGAACCATGTTGAAGAGGGAAAGAATCTGATGATGGTACTACGTGATGCAGCGAGATTTAAAGGGATATTAGTGAAACTGGGATTTTCGGAGGATTTAATTGAAGGCGAGAGAGTTTTACCATCCATGTTAAATCCGACGCTGAAGAGAAATGCAGAGCCTTTTTATATTAAGGATAAAACAAAACCGAAAGAACAGTATACACAAACTTTATGGTGGACGCGACATGAGTGGGCAGGCCGTGGAGAGACAAGAGAGGTGACGGATTTTGTTACCATTCCTCGTGAAAGATATGCAAGAATAAAATTCGAGCCATACAGTGTGGAATTGTTCTTGAAATATGATGAACAAGGCCAGTTGATGGTAATGACGGATTTCATTTCATATTGTCATGATAATGAAAAGTTGCTGATAAATACGATTAATATTTTTCTTACTAATTTTGAAGAGTGTGAAATATTAACTGAGAATTTTGAAAATGTGATGCCTACCCGAACTATAAAGCTGAATTGGGAAGTGTTACCAAGTGGAGATTATCCGTGGAAAAGGATGCAAGATGATTTACAAAAAATATCTGCTAAAAGTAGTAAGACTGCGAAAAAATTGCTAATTGATAAATGTGAGTTTATAAATTCTTTTCAGCCTGATTTTAGAGCATATGGGAAATCTGGATTTCATGGGTATGTGATTTTTGGATTCATGCATAGGAACAAATATGTTTTGGAAAGCGTTTATCCGAACAATGCCACATATGTTTTTGGAAAAAATTGGGAAGAACTTTCAAAACTTACTAAAGCCGAAATTTTAAAAGAGAATTTGCAAGATGTACGAATAATTCATAATAATAATTGGCAACAAGAAATACGTGATTTGTTGGAGGTAGCATAAATGGGAAAAAATCAACATGTAACGCCACATAAAGAAGGTGGCTGGCAAGTTAAGGGTGAGAACAATACAAGAGCAACAGTTAGAACTGATACACAGGCTAAAGCTATACAGAGAGCACGAGAAATAGCTAGGAACCAAGAATCTGAACTGTTTATTCATGGAAAAAATGGGAGAATTAGAGAAAGAGATTCATATGGAAATGATCCGTTTCCGCCGAGAGGATAAACTATAATAAGTAAACAAAGAGCTGAACAGATAGGACGAAAACTCCTATTTGTTCAGCTCTTGTGTTTATAAGAGGTCAAAGAAGAACCAAATTATAATTCCATATCATACGACCTTTTCTTAGTCCGAGCAGGCTGATTTCGCCGTATTTCCTGTTTCCTTTGATATTCAAGTTCCCATGCACGATGGGAGAAAACATCAGGATCCTCCACATTGAGATAATCCACCTCATTGGCTGCAATATCACGACGGTGATAATCGTAATATTTACCGAAAGTACCTTTGAGTTGTTCAATCAGCTTATCCCGAAAATCAGGACGTATCTTGATTCTGGTATCCAGCAATTCCGTGTATTGTTCTGGTTCAGGACGAAATTTTTCTTCCCGGAAAGCGGCGGCATCTTTTTCAAGCTGTTTTTTGAGCGAGATGTCCTGAGAATCCAGGATATCCAGATTTTTATTCATCTGGTCATATTTTTTGGATAGATTCGCCATATCTTTATCGGTAGAGCATTCTACCTGGAAGATTAGCTGCTCTTTCCTTGATTTCAGTTCTTCGATTTCTTCGGTAATAGTGGTAAGCTGCTGATTTAATTTTATATGCCGGATGGGATTCAAAATACTGGTTTTATCCTTTTGCACATTCAGTTCTTTCCGTTCCGTAACTTTAGCTTTGAGTTCCTTTTTAACTGTGTTGTATTTATTCAGTATTGGATTAAAATGATTCATCCAGTCATGGATCACTTCTTTTTGCATCTTATTATGAAGTAAATGATACTGTGTAAAAATCATATGATTGCGGATCGCTTCTAACGTTTCAGCTATTATTGGAATAGACTTTTCTACAGCTTCAGCCAGTTTTGCTACCTTTGCTTTTAATTCTCGGAGCATTTTGTTATCCGCACGAATCTGACGGTTGATTTCACAGCGGTCTGCTATCATGCCTTTCTTTTCCATATTCTGGGCAATGTAGCCTTCATGGATGGTTGGCTGTTCGGTGATTCCCTGATCTGCAAAGCTGCGGTGATTAATGGTAGCATTTATCTGATTACGTGCAAGCATTTTATTTACGGCATCTGCCCAGTTTGCCCGCCAGATGCAAAGTTGTTCATCACTGTTCCATTGTTCGGAAATAGGATTCTGTCTGCCATATCGGCTGCTCTTGGGGTGTTTATCATTCCGTTCATATCCTTTTTCCTGTGCAACAGAGGAAGTCAGATATTCTTTCTTTTTCCCAACTTTATAGCGATATTGCTTTTCCCATCCCTGTTTCTGAGCAGTTTTAAATTCAGAAGCAGTAAATCCTTTTTCTTCTCCATCTTTGATACAGAGATATTCTTTTTCGGTTTTATACTGCCATGTTCCATTTTCATTTAGTGGTCGGACAGTAAGAAGAATGTGTGCATGGGGATTGTGACCATCTGTATTGTGAATGGCAAAATCAGCACACATCCCCATATCTACAAAATTCTTTTTAATAAAATCTTGAAGAAGAGAAATATTGCTGTCTTTATCCAACTCAACGGGGAGTGCGACAACAAATTCTCTTGCAAGTCGGCTGTCTTTGGTCTTTTCGTTTTCTTCCACAGCATTCCAGAGTTGTTCCCGGTCATTCCATTCCAATGGAGCCATTGGAGGAAGCATCACCTCCTGATAGATCAGCCCCTGCTTTCTGGTATAGTCATGCTGGATGCCGTCATAATCATTGTACATGCGGCTACAGCTCATATAAGCAGAAGCAGCAACAGCAGATCGACCGGAACCACGGCTGACGACTTTGGCTTGCATATGATAAATTGCCATATCTGGCACCTCCTTTCGATGTTGCTTGCAACAGCGGATAAAGCCCTCGGCAGAGCGCACGAGCCCCGAAGGGGATACCACTGCCTGATTTATCAGGTGGTGAGTAAGTGCGCCCTTCGGGAGTAGAACTTGTGCGTTTACATTCCCCGTAGCCGGATCATCAGCTCCCGTTTCAGGGAATCTAAATCCATTTCTTTAATATGGGGAACAATACTTTCCAGAATTGCTCCTTCCTGGACTAACCTGTGTGTTCTGGCATCACGTTCTTTTTTGCGATTTCTTGCTTCGGCTTCTTCCTGGCGGTGTTTTGCCTGTAAAAGTGCTTTTTCTTCCGGTGTCATGATTTTTTTATCTGCCATATCTGGCACCTCCTTTTTATGCCCGTATCCGGGCAGTTTTGGTTTTAAAATCTTTTGGTTTGGTACTATGGTTTTAGATAACTGACAGTGACATATTTCCGGTAATAAATGAGGAAAGAAAGTAGTACCACTGTCAGTGAAAAGTAATCATTGTGTTATACTTTTTCGAGTCAATTCTGGTTCGGAGCATGATTGTTCAACAGGATTTTTTTTGCCTGTTTTAAATTAGCTGTTGCATTGTCCTGACGGATATTCCGGTTATTGATACGGACAGGAATACATCTCTCCAGAATACGGTCATAAATTCGTTTGTGTGCGATATCAGCGGCGTTATTCAGCTCTGATAAAGTGAGATTAGTCGTTATGATCAGGGGCTTTTTACTGCGGTAACGACTGTCTATCACATTGAATACCTGTTCCAGTGCAAAGTCAGAGTTCCGCTCAATTCCGAGATCATCAATAATCAGAAGACTGTAGCGGTTTAAGCTGTTGATGAACTGGTTTCTGTCTTCAAAATGCATTCCGGTAAGGGTATTCAGAATCCGGGAAAAGTTGGTCATCAGTACAGGAACGCCTTTTTCCAGAAGGGCATTGGCAATGCAGCCTGCAAAAAAAGATTTTCCAGTACCGACATCACCCCAGATGAGAAGTCCGGAAGCGTTTGCTTTCATCTCTTCCCAGTTGCTTACATAATTGTGTGCCAGTTTTATTTCCGGATTGATGCCGTTATCCCTGGCAAAAGTGTAGTCATAGAGTGCTTTGTCCTGTAAGCCGCTGGTTTTAAGATGCTCTATTTCCATTTGTTTTTCATGAAGTTTTCTCTGGGCTTCTTCCTGCTCAAAGATTTCCTGCTGGCATTTACAGCGGATGGAAGGAATAAGAACCTTTCCCTGTAATTTATGCCTGCATTGCCTTGGCGTATTGCATTTAGAACAGTAGATCAGGTGGTCTGTTTCGTTAAAATATTCATCAGACTGAAGCTCTCTGTTTGGGGTTATAGCTGTTGGTTTTTCTATAAATTTTGTCATAATGTTTCGTATTCCTCACTTTCGTAATTTCGTTGCCGGGAAGCAGGATGATCCTGTCTTGCCCAACTGATGATGGTAGCTGCGTGGTTCTGATATTGCTTTCCGGTAGAAGCCATATAACCGGATAAGCGTTCAATATAATCCTTCCAGTCAGGGATTGTCTGCCGGATATCTTCCAGCTCTTTCTCTGACAGAAAAACATTTTGAAATTTTCCATAGGGTGAGAGTGGCTCCTTACTCCCTCTTATTGCTAAATTGTTCTTTTTTATCTCTTTCTTATTACCAGACAGTTTTCTGTCTGTATCAGGGAAAGAATCTTGTCTGTCAATAGGACAGTTTTCTGTCTGTCTTAGGGAAAGAAATCTGTCTGTATAGTGGATGGTTTCTTTTGGGAGTTTTACATAAATCCGATTGGGCTGTCCGGGACCCTGCCGTTTTCGGAAGATAAGCTCCTGTTTTTCCAGTACTGCCAGAGCAGTTTTAACCGTCATCTGGCTTTTGTGGAGAACTTCTGCCAGTGCTTCAATCGTAAAGTAAATGAACACATGACCGTCTGTATCTGACCAGCCCTCATTTTTCTGGGAAAGCCTTGCCCGGTCGAGCAGGATAATATAAAGCATTTTGGCAGTTTCGTTTATTTCCATGTCCAGAAGGAAACGGGGAAACATCATATAAGATGGCAGGTTGGTGTCTGCTGTCAGAAAGTCAGTCATGTGTTCACCTCCAATCAAAAGGGTTTATTCTCCAAGAAAATCCCAGTCTACATCACTATCTGGCTGTGAATTTTCAGGTGCTGGAAAGGACGCCCTGATTTGGGGCTCCCTTTGCACCATGCCTGCAGTCAGTCCGGAAAGAAAAAGTGGCAATGACTGTTTCAGGCTGTATTCCACTGCATCTACAATTTGTTTCACAAAAAGTTCTTCCCGCTCTCTTGTTTCCAGATAAGGATCAGCCTGTGTGCGGTAGTAGCGGTCAAAATAATCTACCAGTGCAAGAGAGATTACCTGACTGTAAGATTTAAAATCCTGCCTGTCCATCGTCTGTAAATATTCCCAGGCTCTCCGCTGCTGTTCTTTGTCCAGATTAAAGCGTAGGTTTGTGTTGCGGATATTGTTCTGCATGGTTTATCCCCTCCTTTTATCGTATTGATTGATTCAGCAGGTTGTACCGGTGTGGTACTGCTTTGCTGTGAGATAAGCATACGAAAATCAGAGGAAAAAGACATTGAGGGGAAATTGAGTTGGAATTGAGAAAAAGATGCAATATTTTTTGAGTTGAAGTATAATATCAAGTGTTAAGCCAATAGAAATAAAAAACGTTATTGCTAACGTGTATATAAGAACAAAGGAGTGAATTACATGATGTATAATCCACAACTTGATACATTTATCTGCGTTGTAGAAGCTGGAAGTTTTAGTAAAGCGGCAGAAGAATTATATATAAGTGCACCTGCGGTTATTAAACAGATAAATTCTTTGGAAAACAGCTTAAATTTGCAATTATTTGAAAGAACACACAGAGGTCTTATTATTACGGAAGCTGGTAAATCGCTCTATCAGGATGCAAAATATCTGATTCAATATTCAAAAGAATCGTTGATACGGGCGCAGGAAGCAATGAATCATAATGAAGAAATCATTCGTGTTGGAATATCTCCGATGACGCCACCGGAAGTTTTTGTGGAACTTTGGCCTAAGATACAGAAAATATATCCGGCGATGAAGTTTAAATTGATTACATTTGAAAATACACCAGAGAATGCAAGAGAGATACTGGCTAATATGGGAAAGAATATTGATGTGATAGCTGGAATCTTTGATGAAACAATGCTTGAACTCAGAGGCTGTGATGGCACTGAGATTTCAAGAGAACCATTTTGTGTGGCGGTATCAATTCATCACAGGCTGGCAAAAAAAGAAAAAATTACACTTGATGATCTGGCTGGAGAAAATCTTATGCTCATGCGAAGAGGATGGAGTTATTATGGCGATATGCTAAGGGATGATATGATGAAAAATCATCCTGAAATCAATATTGTAGACTTTAATCTGTACAATGTAGAAGCATTTAACCGATGCGAAAACAATAATGAGGTATTACTGGCATTCAAGAGCTGGGAAAGTGTTCATCCACTGATCAGAATCATTCCAGTAGAGTGGGATTATACTATGCCGTTTGGAATTCTTCATTCGAAAAAACCGTCCATTAAGGTTAAGCGGCTGATAAATGCTATTAACAAGGTAAAATAAAAATTGAATACATGCGAGTAGAAACCTAAAGGTTAATACTGAATAACAAAACGAGACTTCTAATGGAGTCTCGTTTTGTTATACTTTAGCTGAAGTGAAAATGGAGGATACTATATGCAGATAAAGAGGATAGCTCTTGGAGGAATCATCATGACTGTTATCATGTTCACGCCAACCTATGCCTGTGTCGGAACAAGTGACGGAATTGCATCATACAGAAGTATGGAAAAATATATTTCCCAGATACAACAAAATGGCCCAAATACAAAAATAGAAGTATTTAAAGGCCTTTCTCATGGATTTGGATTGGGAGAGGGGACTGTAGCAGAAGGATGGATTGATCGTGCAATATCTTTCTGGGAAGACAATATGAATGCTTTAGATAAGAGGTAGGATATGAAAAATAAACGATTTACAGCAAAAATATTGATAGATATAGGAATGACGATATGTTTGCTTCTTCTTATGCCATATAGTCTGCTCAGCGAGACTGCACATGAGTGGATTGGTATGGCGATGCTTGTGCTTTTTATTTCACATCACATACTGAATCATAAATGGGTGACCTCTGTAAGGAAAGGAAAATATAATGCGTTCAGAGTGATACAGACAGTACTGGTTATCATCATGCTTATTCTTATAATGGGTTCCATGATAAGTGGAATATTATTGTCAAATCACATATTTAAATGGATAAAGATTTCCGGAACATATATGACAGCCAGACAGATACATATGTTTTGCGCATACTGGGGACTGGTGGTGATGTCATTACATCTCGGATTTCATTGGAATATAGCGGTAGCAATGGCAGGACGATTATGGGAACATCCATCCGTCATCAGAACATGGGCAGCAAGATCTGTCGCAACCACAATTGCAGGTTATGGTTTATATGCATTTTACAGGAGACAGATAGGAGATTATCTGATTATGAGGATGCATTTTGTATTTTATGATTATGAAAAGGGGATCTTTCCTTTTCTGCTGGATTATCTGGCAGTAATGATATTGATTGCATTTATTGGATATTATAGTGGAGTGTTTCTAAAGAAAACAGGTAAGAGAAAACGAAAAGGTTCATACTGAAAGAAGGTGGTGTATTTATGGAAAAGCGGAAATTAGTACTTACAATTATTGGAGTTGTTATTTTAGCAATGGTAATCATGGTATATATCTACTTTTCAAAACCTGGCAAGGATGAAAAGAAGAATCAACAAACAATAAACCAGGT
Organism: Coprococcus sp. RTP21204st1_G4_RTP21204_210225; assembly: GCF_040915385.1. Lineage (NCBI taxonomy): Bacteria > Bacillati > Bacillota > Clostridia > Lachnospirales > Lachnospiraceae > Coprococcus > Coprococcus sp. RTP21204st1_G4_RTP21204_210225. The sequence continues at coordinate 116,140 of NZ_JBCPDP010000002.1, forward strand.
ACAGACCGTACAGCAGAAGACAAATGAGAAAAAAGAAAATACAGAAAAAAATACATCCGGAGATGAATTGGAAAATGTTACGCCGGGAAGCGAAGAATACCGGGGCTTCCTCCTGGATAATGTTCTTCATTCTCCAAATGAAGGGGACATTCATTACAATGTATATATTCCGGATGCATATGACGGGACAAAGGAATATGCACTATATGTAACATTACCCGGATATCAGGGATTATATTTTCAGGGCGTGGGAGAAAATATCCGGACAGAAGATTTTGGATTTGAAGCACAGAAGTATATTACCGATATGATTATTGTAGCTCCACAGTTAAATGACTGGGGACAGACATCAGCAGATCAGACAATTGAACTGACACAGTATTTTCTGACGCATTATATTATTAATCCATCGAAAGTATATATTAATGGTTATTCCGGAGGAGGAGAAACCCTGTCACTGGTATTGGCAAAGCAGCCGGAATTATATACAGCGGCACTTATGTGCAGCTCTCAGTGGGATGGTGCATATGAGCCGGTTGTGGAGATAAAAACGCCGGTATATTTTGTGATTGGCGAAAGCGACGAATACTATGGATCAGAACCTTTTAAAGAGGCATACCAGCAGATACATGAGCTTTACAAAGAACAGGGATTATCGGAATCAGAGATTGATAAACTGGTGGTACTGGATGTAAAAGATAAAGATTACTTTGAAGGAACACCGGTCACTTATCAGCATGGCGGTGGCTATCTGTTTTGTCGTGACAAAGAAATTATGGGATGGCTGTTCAATCAGTAAGAACCAGAATAAACCGAAAGGTTAAGACTGAAAAACTTATCGAAACTTCTCAAAGGAATCTATCAGTATTATAGTATGAATGTAAGATGAATGAAAGAAAACAAGGAGGATACGACAATGGAATATATTTCATTAAATAATGGTGTAAAAATGCCAATACTGGGATATGGCGTATATCAGGTAACAAAAGAGGAATGTGAAAGATGTGTGCTTGATGCTTTAAAAGTTGGATACCGGGCGATTGATACAGCACAGAGTTATTTTAATGAGGAAGAGGTTGGGAATGCAATCCAAAAGTCAGGCATTCCAAGAGAAGAAATCTTCCTTACAACAAAGGTGTGGGTTGAACATTATGGATATGAAGAAGCAAAGAAATCAGTTCTTGAATCCATGAAAAAGTTAAAGACAGATTATCTGGATCTGGTATTGCTTCACCAGCCATTTTCAGATGCTTACGGTGCTTACCATGCATTGGAAGATCTGTACGATGAGGGAAAAATCAGAGCAATCGGAATTTCCAACTTTTATGTAGACAGAATGGTTGATTTTGCATCCTTCAACCGCATTAAACCTATGGTAAATCAGGTGGAAACCCACATCTTCAATCAGCAGAAAGAGATGAAGGAATGGGCAGACAAATATGACATCCGGTTAGAAGCATGGGCACCATTCGGTGAGGGCAGAGGAGGCACCTTTGAGAATCCTATCATCGCAGAGATTGCAGAAAAATATCAGAAGACTCCGGCACAGGTTATGCTTCGCTGGCATATTCAGAGAGGGGTAGTGGTTATTCCGAAATCAACACACATTGAGAGAATGGAAGAAAACTTTAATGTTTTTGATTTCACACTTTCTGATGAAGATATGAAGACTATTGCAGAACTGGATAAGAAGACAAGCTCCTTCTTCTCGCATCAGGATCCGAATATGGTGGAATGGTTCGTGAAAATGGTTGAGGAAAGAAAAAAGAATAATGACAGTTCAAAAGAAAAAAAGAACTGGTAAGCATAAGAGGAAAAATCAATGAAAGTATTACTTGTCAATGGCAGTCCACACAAAAATGGCTGTACTTATACAGCTCTTTGTGAAGTATCCAGTGCATTAAATGAAAATGGCATAAGTACAGATATTTTTTGGATTGGAAACAAGCCGATTTCAGGATGTATTGCCTGCAGAAAATGTCAGGAAAAAAATAAATGCATCCTGGATGATATCGTGAATGAATTTCTGGAAATAGCAGGAGATTATGACGGATTCGTATTTGGAACTCCGGTACACTGGGGTGGTGCAGGCGGTGCAATCACATCCTTTATGGACAGAGTCTTTTATGCCGATTTAAACGGTGGCGGCGACAGATTCCGCCTGAAACCTGCCGCTGTGGTAATTTCAGCAAGAAGGGCCGGAACAACGGCCACATGGGATCAGGTAAATAAATATTTTGGTCTGATGCAGATGCCGATTATCACATCGAGATATTGGAATATGGTACATGGGACGAATCTGGATGAAGTAAAACAGGATCTCGAAGGAATGCAGGTTATGCAGATCCTTGGAAACAATATGGCATATTTCATTAACTGTAAAAATGTTGCGACAAAAATGGGAATTGAAATGCCAAAGGCACCGGATTTTGTATTTACCAATTTCATCCGATAGAAATTAGCGTGACAAACATTTTATACGACAGGAGGTGACCTTAGAATGAAAACAAAGAAAATAGCAGCAGTACTCTTAACATGCATCGTGGCAATCGGTTTGATGGCAGGATGTGGAGCAAGCAATACCAACCAGTCTGCTTCTAATAATGACAGCCAGTCTACAAGTACAAACCAGTCTGGGAATGAAGAAGCGGATACAAATTCCGAAAACACTACAGATACAACAGAAAATACATCAACAGGAAATGGAAAAACATTGGTTGTATATTATTCAGCTTCAGGAAATACAAAAGATGTTGCTGAAAAGATAGCAAAAATTACAGAGGCAGATCTGTTTGAAGTAGAGCCTGTGGAGCCATATACAGATGATGACCTTGACTGGACAGATGATGACAGCCGGGTGTCAAGAGAACATGATGATGAGAGCTTAAGAGATGTGGAACTGGTATCTACAACAGTTGATAACTGGGATTCATATGATACGGTATACATTGGCTATCCTAAAATGGAGTACAGTTTATAGTAGTGTATAGCGTGTACCAAGTTATAATTATGGGGTTGAAAATAACAGTATACACAGATAATGTGGAAAAATGTGTATGACGTTTATATAGAAAATAACATTGAAAAAGAAATTCAAGAATGGGTAAATTCATTAAATTTAAAATAGAATAATAATTACATGAGTGACAGAAGATAAGAATCTGAATTCCCTGTCACTTTTATATTATTTGATAAGAAAAAAGAACTGGTTTATATCCGATAAGAATATAGACTGGTTCTTATTTTTAATATGCTATTATATACACAGGGAGTCGGGGAATGTCGAACTATAGCAAGCCGGAAAAGAAAGCATTGATATCGGTATGAAAGAGTTTTGCAAGTGCAACTAATTCAGATGCCTTAATGTTCATGCGATTTGTTTCCAGTTTGGCATAGGTACTTTTGGTGATGGAGATACCCATAAGATTTAATTTTGCAACTACTTGGTCTTGAGTCATATTGTTTTTATATCGAATTGCTTGGATATTTTTACCAATATCCATATCTGGTCTAATCTTTTGCATAATGATGAACTCCCCTTATAAAATAAAAAGATTCGTAATACAGAAATATATATATTGATTCTAAAGAATTTAAATTTTATAATGTTTCGTAATAAGGAATTATTTTTAACAGGAAGAGGTAAAAGTATAATGGATGTGGAGATGGAAAAGAGAAAATTTTTAAATCTATGTGGCAAAAGAGATCGAGCATTATTGTCAGGTGAAAAAAGAATGACATTGGGGGATATGGAACGATTGACATATCTGACAGAATTTTTTGAACTGGAGAACTATGGAATCGCCTTATGGAAAGAATTTGGTGATGATGTAAAAGAGCCATTTGAAGCGATGATGAAAATGTTAGATGAGCCGGAGTGCATAGAAGATCGATGGCTTGATGACGAAGCAAAAGGGGAAAAGTGGTTGTTAGAATTTCAGGAACTGGCATTAACGGAAGAATACAGGGAATGGATTCGAAATTATATCGATAAAAAATATGAAGAAAGAGGATTACCATATCCGACAGGAGCAGACTTCGATTAAGAGGTCTGCTTTTTTCTGGTCTTTTGGGAGGTGATAAGAGGTGGAAGTAAGTATTTATGAACTCTTGGCGGCAGCAAGAGAATCGGCTAAATCTGATTATATAAAAGGGGACAGCATTTTGTGTGAGAAGAGATTTCATCCAGATACCCATTACATGGTAGAAATAGAACTGCTGAAAAATGATAACAAGCTGGGAAAAAAGGGCAATTATATACGGAAGTTTTTGACAGAACCGGAGTATCTTCCCATTTTACAAAAGCAGGAAAAACATCTCATAAAAATAAAAAGACAGGCAATTGTTCAAAAAGGAAACTTGCGATATATCCCTCCCCCGGACAGGCTGGACCGCCGCCGGGAGAGGGATCTTTTATAACCGGCTGGGAAGGAACAGTAGTGTTCCTCTGGCGATAGTGGTATAAAAAAACCAGATTTTCCGCAGGTTTTGGGACGCTGGAACATAGAAAAGTGTTCACGAATGGCACTTTTGCAACGATCCGTTGCAGCAGTGACAACATTTTTGACCTTACGTTAAACAGAAAAAATGAAAGGATGTGATTGCGATAATCATAGGAATTGATCATGGCTATTATGCCATTAAAACAAGACAAGTGTCTTTCCCAAGTGGAATTATTGGGTATGATTACGAGCCGTATACCATGCAGAATGTTCTGCAATATCAAGGAAAGTATTATGTCTGCGGTACGGGAAGACAGACGCTGGTAAAAAATAAAACGTCCAATGATAATTATTATCTGCTGACGTTGGCAGCCATTGCAGAAGAAATCAAGCATCGGAAAGCGGAACGAAAGACAGAGGTAATTCTGGCTGTTGGACTTCCGCTTTCAAGTTTTGGAAGAGAGAAACAGGGATTCAGGGAGTATCTGTTGCGGAAAGAGCAGCCAGTGCGATTTTTATATGAAAGTGAGTTATATGAGATAACAATAAAAGATGTGAAACTGTTCCCACAGGGATACTCTGCGCTTGCTCTGCATCCAGAGTATCTGAAGAATGAACCGTCTGTTCTGCTTGTTGATATTGGTGGCTGGACCGTTGACCTTATGAGGCTGGACAATGCTGTTCCGAATGCAGCAACGTGCAGAAGTCTGGAACTTGGAGTAATCCGATGTATTGATGAGACAGCAGAACAAGTGCGTAGAAATACCGGACTGTCTGTGACAGAAACTCAAATTGAGCGTGTGCTTCGGAGGGAATCTTGCAGTATGGCAGAGGAGGCCAGACGGATCATACAGGAAAACGGACGGAAATATATAGAAAGAATACTGTCTGCGGTGACAGAATCCGGGTTTGATCTCCGGGCAGTACCCACCGTATTTATGGGGGGGGGCTCCGCAATTTTAAAACGCCACGTGACCGCACAGGACGCGATTTGCCGCCCCGTTTTTATAGAGGACGTCCATGCCAACGCAACAGGGTATGAACGGATTGTAGAGCAGATGTGGACGAGATGACACGCCCGGTATATTCGTTCCGCCCGAACCTGAAAAATCCAGAACACCAGAGGGCATGGGAGAAATTTCAAAGTGTTCCAGAAGGGCAGAAAAGCCAGTATCTGGTTCAGGCAATTCTGGAAAAAGAGGATCGGAAATGGATGGAAGAAGTCATTCAAAAGACGATAAAAGAAAGTGTTCGGGAATTAGGAATATGTGGCACTACGGAACAATTGAAAACGAAACCATCATCGGAAGAAATACCAGATCAGATGATGGATTTTCTATCTCAAATGGAAAATTTGTAAAGGGGGTGAGGCCTATGATTGCACGATACATACATTGTTGGATCTGCTAGGGGTAAGGCAAGAAATGCATCGATATCTTTGGTGGGTATTGTGAATAGCTTTCCATGCGGCTTTGGAGTATGTTGTGTGTAGCAAAAGTGAAAGGAGAAAGGTTATGGCAGAGATGAAAAATATCTGCGGAAAGATCCCGATGGACTTACATGAGAAAGTAAGAGAAGAGATTGAACTCACAGAAAGCAGCACACAAAAATTTTTACAACAGGTCATTGAAGAACATTTCAACAGAGTGGAAGGAAAAGGAGAAATAAGCATGGGAGCAGTAAGAACAGTAGCAGTACAGGTATCAGAGGAATTATTCCAGAGATTAAAAGTAGTCATCGGAAAGAAACACATGAAACAGAAAGACTTCTTAATTCAGATTATAGAAGAAGCACTGGAAAAGGTAGAGGTCGAATGGCAAAGCAAAGAGCAGCCTGAAGAATCCGAACAGACAACTGGAGAATTGGGAACAGAAGAAACTCAACCGGAAGAAAGAACTGAGCCGGAAAGGGAAAGTGAACCAGAAGAGGAAGCCGAACCGGATGGAGAAAGTGAACCGAAAGAGGAAAACAAACCAGAAGGGGAAAGTGAACCGGAAGAGGAAACTGAACCAGAAGGAGAGACTGATCCGGAAGAATCCAAAGCAGAAGAACCAACAGAATGGTAACCAATTGATACAGAATAACGAAGGGCGGTATGAGAGATCATGCCGCCTGTTTTTATCAGCAAAAAGGAGGTTGATAGCCGCAACCATTCAATTTTTTGATCTCTTTAGCGGAATCGGGGGATTCCGTGAAGGCTTAAGACGGGCAGGAAACTTTGTCTGTGTCGGACATTGTGAGGTGGATACTTATGCGGATAAGAACTACCGATTGCTGTTTGATACGGAAGGGGAGTGGTATTGTAATGACGCAAGAACAATCGAACCAGAACGAATGCCAGATTTTGATTTACTCTGTGCAGGATTTCCTTGCCAGGCATTCTCTATCGCCGGAAAGCGAGAAGGATTTGCAGATGCAAGAGGAACTCTCTTTTTTGAAATTGCCCGGATTCTTGAAGCTAAAAGACCCTCGTATTTTATCCTTGAAAATGTTCCCGGTTTGTTATCGCATGACAAAGGCCGGACGTTTTGGACCATCCTCAGTACGCTTTCTGAACTGGGGTACCATGTCGAATGGAAAGTGCTTAACAGCAAGGATTTCGGAGTCCCCCAAGCAAGAAAACGGGTGTATATTGTCGGATATTTTGATTTCCGATGTGCCGGAAAAGTATTACCTGAACCAGAAACAAATGGAGCAGCTCTTGTTCAAGTCCGGGCAGGAAGTCAGGGGAAAAGAGTCTACAGTCCCAAAGGACTAAGCTGTACCCTGACATCACAGGCAGGTGGAATGGGCGGCAAGACAGGATTATATGATGTAGGTGTTCCAATCAAAGAGAATACAAAGCTCGGCTACAAACTTGCAAGAGAAGGGGACAGCATCGATCTGGGTTATGCGAATCTCAACAGCAGGAGAGGAAGAGTCGGACACCAGATCGCACATACCCTGACAACAGGTGCTCAACAGGGAACGCTGCACTTTGTCGATCTTTCACCTCCGCCGGTGGTAACGGAAGAATGCAGAAGCCTGAATACCAGACAATGCGGTGTCCACAAATACAAAGGAGAATGTTCTGGTGTATTAGCAGAGGATGGAGCAAGAGCAGTCTTAACACCAGCAAAAGAGAATGTTCGTCAGAACGGCAGACGTATGAAAGAACCCGAAGAACCGATGTTTACAATTACTGCAACCGATCGTCATGGCATCTTGTATCACGGCAGAATAAGAAGGTTAGTTCCGAGGGAATGTCTGCGACTGCAGGGTTATTACGACTGGCAGATTGATAAGATCATAGACAGCACTTCTGACGCACAGCTTTATAAACAGGCTGGAAACGGAGTAACTGTCAATGTTATCGAGGCAATTGGCAGATTGTTACAAAAGGCAGACTCCGAACTTAACACACAGAAAGTGTCTGAGAAAGGAATCCATTAGGCATGATCGGAATAAAAGACCAATACTTTGGCACAGAAATCGAAATGACAGGGATTACCAGACAACGTGCTGCAGAAGTTGTTGCTGAAATGTTTGGAACAGAAGCATATTATGACGGCACTACTTATGGAGTCTGGTCAGTGATAGATCTGGAAGGAAAAAAGTGGAAATTTATGTCTGATGGGAGCATTTATACACAACGGAAAGTATACGGTCGAATTGTAGACGCAGGTGGAGAATATTCAACAGAAATGGTATCACCGAAATTATCCTATGATGAAATGGGAAAGTTACAGGAAGTAGTACGATGTCTGCGACAGCATGGAGGTTTTGTAAATGAGTCCTGTGGTCAGCATGTTCATGTAGATGCATCGAATCATACACCGCAGAGTCTGAAAAATGCACTGACAATTATGTATGCAAAGGAAGATATCCTGTTCAAAGCACTGAAAGTGCAGGAGAGAAGAGCAAATAGTTATTGTCAGAGGGTGCGACCGGAGGTATTGGAGAAAATCCGAAAAATACCAAATAAATCAATCACAATGGACCGAGTAAGAAATGTCTGGTATGGAGGCAGGGATGGAAGTCATACCCATTATGATCATACCCGTTATTATGCTCTGAATCTTCATGCTGTGTTTTCCAAGGGAACTTTGGAATGGCGTTGTTTTGAAAGCACACTACATGCAGGAAAGGTGAGAGCAAATATTACACTGGCATTAGCCATTTCCGCACAGGCAATCAATCAGAGATCGACACAGATGAAAAAGACACTGATATCAGAAAACCCGGCATTTACATTTCGTACATTTTTATTGAGACTTGGGTTAATTGGAGACGAATATAAAAATGTTCGAAAACATCTGCTGGCAAATCTGGATGGTGATCTTGCGTGGAGATATGATAAAAGCACGTATGAGTGTCTGAAGAAAAATCAAAGGACAGAAGGAGTCAGATAGAGGTGAGAAAAAATGAAAGATAGATATTACTTCGCTTATGGCAGCAACATGAATCTGGAGCAGATGAAGTACAGGTGTCCGGCTGCGGAAGTTGTGGAAAACGTCCGGCTTGAAAATTATCGGCTGGCATTTCGGGGAAGGGCTCCGGGCAATGGGGTAGCAACGGTTCTGCCGGAAAAAGGAAGCTATGTCGAAGGAGTCTTATGGAAAATCACAGAAGCGTGTGAGAAGAGTCTGGATTTTTATGAAGGATTCCCAAGTTTTTATGGGAAAGAATCGATTCGGGTAAAAAATCAGGATGGTGTGGAGAAAGAAGTGTTTGTATATATGATGAACGCTCCGCACAAAGATGTTCCGGCAAAGCCATCGAAATTTTATCTGGATGGAATTCTGGAAGGATGTAAGGATAACCAGATTCCAACGGAGTCTGTCATGGAAGCGGTAAAACGTACCAGACAGGAAGTAAAAAAAGAAAAAAATCGATATGCAAGATAAAACGTACCGCAGAGGAAACATCTTCTGCGGTATTTTACTGAAAAAATCTATTTATAATAGGAAGGAAAAGCACATGAAGGTTAGAAAATTAAAGACCAGAATTGCTGCTTTTGGACTGGCTGTCCTGATGGGCATCAGTACCTTGAGCAGTGCGAATGCGTTTGCGGCCGAACAGACAGGCTCGGAACAGCAGACGGAAGTACAGGCATCTGAACAGGCGGTAACAAGCCAGAAAGATACATCAGTTACAGCAGATGATATCACAAAAGCAGTTTCAGATGATACATTTGCAGTGGAAACCAGTATGGAAGGAATCCATTATGATGCAGAAAAAGAAGATGTTACGCTTGTAAGTATCAAAGATGAGAATGGTGGAGAGTATCATTCAGACAAAGCAGGAACATATATTGCCACTTATATGGTCGTTCCAAAAGATAAGAGTGACAGCTATACCATCACCCGTAAAGTGACTCTGACGGATACCGAAGGACAGGCACATTCCGAAGAAAATGGTGGAGAGAAACAGAAGTCAGATACAGAATCTGAAGATGATTCGGATTCGCCTGTGCAGAACTACACAGATGTAGAAATTGAAACATCCGAAGAAGATGCATCTGCACAGGCAATCAAAGAACTGAAAGAGGACATCGAAGAGGGAAATGTGATGGTATTGTCTGCGGCTGAAAGAGCTACAAGCAGCGGTTCCACAGTTACATTGACAAAGGGGAGAACTATTTATTATCCAAGTTATATTGGAAATTATCTTACTTGCCTGTTTACAGTCAATGGAAAAATTGCATACTGCCTTCAGTCCCAGAAAGCATCCCCACCGAGTGGAAGTTATGTAGCACAGGTACTGGACAGCAATAAAAATCTGCAGAAAGTCCTTTATTATGGTTATGGCGGGGCAGGAGATCTGACAGGAAGTTATCTGTCTGGAAAAACGGAAGATGAAAAGTATGTGTATACACACATTGCAGCCAGCTATGCTTATGCAGGAGAAGCCGGATTTACAGGGTGTAATTATAATGACCTTGTAAATGCAGGGGTTATCGCATATATCAATTATCTGTTTGGACAGGAAGAACCGCCAAAAGGTGAACTGAGCCTTTCAAGCACAAAGCTGAATGCAGTACGGGATGGAAACATCCAGAAAACACCAAATATCACACTGTCTGGAGATCACAGAAACTATGTGACACTGAGTGTACCAGAAAATGTGACAGCACATAATCTTTCCAAAGGAACAAGTGTTACAAATGGAAAAATCCAGATTTATGGTGGAGATACATTCTATCTGTCCGCAGATTTATTACTGACAGGCAGTTATGCTTCCGGCAACTTATATGGTTCTGTCGGAAAGACATGGAGAACACTGGTGTTGACAACCGGAGATTCCAAGCAGGATATCGGTGTATTTGAAAGCGAAACAGCAGCGCCGGTAAGCTTCAGTGTACAGTGGCTGAATATGACACGCATTGAACTTATGAAGAAAGATGTCAATACACAGAATCCACTGTCAGGAGCAGTTTATGGTATTTATACTGATAAGAAGTGTGAAAATCTGCTGATGACAATGTCAGCAACCGGAACAGACGGAAAAGCAGTCAGCGATTATTTTGATTCTGCACTGAAAACAGTGTACGTGAAAGAGATCACTGCTCCGACAGGATACAAACTGAATACAGAAGTATATAAAGTGGCTGTTACTGCCGGAAAGACAATGACTGTAACAGCAACAGATGAGAGAGTCACCGGAAAGGTGAAAATCGCAAAGATCGATAAAGAAACACTTGCATTTAAAGCGCAGGGGGACAGTGTTCTTCGTGGTGCTGTGTATGGTCTGTATGCAAAAGAGGACATCGTGCATCCGGATGGCACAACAGGGGTTCTGTATAAACAGGACAGCCTGATTGCACAGGGAGTCATCGGAGATGACGGAACACTGGAATTTTCAGAATTATACCTTGGAGAAATGTATGTAAAAGAGATCACTCCACCGGAAGGATATACACTGGATACTACCAAATACGAGGTATCAGTAACTTATGAAGGTCAGGATGTTGCCGAAGTGACAAGAGACCTTACGGTAAAAGAGCAGGTAAAGAAACAGGCATTCCAGTTAATCAAAATCAGTGAAGATGGAGAGCAGACAGAAACAGACCTGGTTGCAGGAGCAGGATTTAAGGTATATCTGATCAGCGACCTGACACAGGTAAAAAATGGAAAACTGAAGCCAGCCAATGGAGAAAGCTATACAGCAAGCGATTTCAAAAATTATGACTTCAGCAAAGAGCAGGTTGCAGTTACTTACGAGAATGGAACAGCCGTACCAGTACCAGAACTGATCACTGATACAAAAGGATATGCAGTCAGCCCGGAACTGCCGTATGGAAGTTATGTTGTAGTGGAAAGTACTACCCCTGAGAATTTGAAAACCATTGATCCATTTGTTGTAAATGTGGAAAATGACAGCAGAGAGCCAATGCAGTGGAGAGTATTTGATGACCGCCCGTTTGAATTTTTGCTGAAAATTGTAAAGAAGGATGCACAGACTGGAAATACTGTTTTAAAGGCTGGTGCTTCTTATAAGATTTACGATGTGACAAATAAGAAATATGTGGAACAGGTTGTTCAGTATCCGAAGAAAGAAAAGATCAGTGTATTCGAAACAAACGAGGAAGGATATCTGATCACACCGCAGGAACTGAAGTGCTCTACCTACCGAATCGAAGAAGTGAAAGCACCGGAAGGATTTGTAAGACAGGGAAGCGAGGAGTCCCTGTATGATGGAACAACGATTATTTCACCATTAGAACAGACTACAAAAGGAACATATAAAGAAAATCCACAGAGTGGTATTGTAATTACAGTATCCTCAAACACTGCACATCAGATTGATCCAGATACAGGAGCTGCGATTGTAGAGGTAGAACAGAAAAACGATGAACAGGTAGGAAGCCTGCTCCTGACGAAAAAGGGAGAACAGCTTACCGAAGTAACCGGAGATTCTGTTCTGGCAAAAGTAAAAGCACTGGTTTCAAAAGTAAGAAATGCCGTATCTGGAAAAGAAGAAACAGGTATTTATAAAGGCTTTAAATATGAAGAAACCGGAGTAGAAGGCGCTGAATTCGAAATATATGCCAAAGATACCATCTATTCACCGGACGGAGCAAAGGACGAAGCAGGAAATCCAGTTGTCCGATATGAGAAAGATGACCTGGTAGCCAAACTGACTACAGATGAAAATGGAACAGCAGTTATCAACAATCTGCCACTGGGAACGTATTATCTGAAAGAAGTTGTAGCAGGAGAGAATTTTGTCCTAAATACAGAACAGAAAGAATTTACCCTGACAGCAGAGGATGATACACAGGCAGTTGTTTATGAAGGCGTTACCTATAAAAATGAAAGACAGAAAGTTTTCGTATCAGTAGAAAAGAAAGATTCTGTCACAGGCGAAAAGCTGGAAGGTGTTATTTTTGGACTGTATGCTGCAGAAGATATTCTTTCTAATCAGGGAGAGGTTCTCGTAGAGAAAGATACCTTGCTGGAAAAGAAAGCAACGGATGCAAAGGGAACACTTACTTTCGACAGTGATCTTCCACATGGAAAATACTATGTCAAAGAGGAAGTCAGAAAAGCTGGATATCTTCCAAATGAGGAAGTATGGAATGTAGATGCAACTTACGAAAATCAGAATCTTGCAAAGATTGAACTGAACAAAGAAGTTGAGAATCAGCCGACAGAAACACGCATTACAAAAACAGATGCAACTACCGGAAATGAGCTGGAAGGAGCCAAACTGCAGGTCATTGATAAAGACGGAAATGTTGTGGAAGAATGGGTAAGCAGTAAGGAAGAACATGTCATTTACGGACTGCCGGAAGGAAGTTATACCTTACATGAGGAACTGGCTCCTTATGAAGATGGCTATGTGTCTGCCAGCGATGTGATGTTTGAAGTCAAAGAAGATGGCAGTGTGACAAAGGTTGAGATGAAAGATGAATATTCCAAAGTGGAAATTTCAAAAACAGACCTTACAACCGGAAAAGAACTGGAAGGGGCAAAGCTTCAGATTATCCGCAAAGACGGAACTGTTCTGGAAGAGTGGATTACAGATGGAAAACCACATTCCGTTGAAAAACTCCCAGTCAATGAAGAACTTACTCTGCGTGAGATCACAGCACCGGATGGTTACGAGATTGCGGAAGATGTCACATTTACATTGAAAGATACAATGGAAGTCCAGAAAGTAGAAATGAAAGATGCCAGAACACCGGAGAAAACAACAGAAAAAACAAATGCACCAAAAACAGGTGATAACCAGAAAATATGGGCGTTTGTTCTGCTTGCACTGGCATCTGCTGGAACAGCTACAGGAGTGACTGTATACCGCAGAAAGAAGTCAAAAATGACAGACAACAAAAAAGAAACAGAAGAAAAATAAAATAAGAATTACAGGATAAACCAATCTGACAGGGCAGGAGATGTGCATAAAGCAGCTTCTGCCCTGTCTGTATATAAGGAGAAGAATGATGAGACGTTTTTATACAGCAGAATCAGTAACAGAAGGACACCCAGACAAAGTATGCGATCAGATAGCAGATGCAATCTTAGATGAATGTCTGCGTTACGATCCATCTTCGAGAGTGGCGTGTGAAGTCCTTGCTACAAGAGGAAATGTGTTTGTAGCAGGAGAAATCACCAGCGGATATGAACCACCAGTGTTTGATGTGATCCGAAAAGTTTTAGAAGAGTGTGGATATTGTACAGATGGGATAGAAATGGATACGTTTGTACACCAGCAGAGTCCAGATATTGCGAAAGCAGTGAGTGTGTCGAAAGAATTTCGGTATAATATCGGCGCAAAATTAAGAGATAGAAGCAGGGGAGCTGGAGATCAGGGTGTTATGGTCGGATATGCGTGTGATGATACTTCGCAGCTTATGCCAATGCCGACTGTTCTGGCACACCGGATCACACGTGAACTTTCGGCTTGCAGAAGAAGCGGATATATCAAAGATATCTTTTCGGATGGAAAAGCACAGGTAACCGTAGAATATGAAGATGGAAAGCCAGTGAGACTGGAAAGTGTTGTTGTTTCCTGCCAGCATGGTGCAGAAAAGAGCCTGAAGAAGTTAGATGCCGAAATCAGAGAGAAAGTGCTTCGCTCAGCACTCAGATTACTGCCGCCGGATGAGGATACGAAGATTCTGATCAATCCGTCAGGAAAATTTGTGTGTGGAGGGTTTGATGCAGATACCGGACTGACCGGAAGAAAGCTGATGGTGGATACTTATGGAAGTATGGTTCCGCATGGCGGCGGTGCATTTTCAGGAAAGGACTGTTCGAAAGTAGACCGTTCGGCAGCTTATATGGCAAGGTATATCGCAAAAAATATAGTAGCTGCTGAGTTTGCAAGCAAGTGTCAGGTGTCTCTGGCTTATGCAATCGGAGTAGCAGAGCCGGTTATGATTGAGGTGGATACCTTTGATACAGGGAAAGTGTGTGCGGATGATTGTCTGGCGGCAGCAATCCCACTGGTGTTTGGAGTGACACCTGTTCAGATCATGGAATCCCTTCGACTGAACCGTCCGATTTTCCGGCAGACGGCAGTTTTTGGTCATTTTGGAAGAAAGGAGTTTCCTTGGGAGCGGACGGATAAGGTACTGGATCTTCAGGATGCAATTCTGTAATGCCCTGGGTAACGGAAGAAGAGATTCAGGCAGCAAAAAATATGACTGCGTATGAGTATTTGCGGACGCATCAGGCACAGCGGTTGCAAAAGACAAGAACCAGAAATGAATGGCAGTTGACGGACCATGACAGTTTTAAAATCAATGAACTGTCCAGCAAATGGCATTGGAAATCCAGAGATATCGGTGGCGTGTCCGCACTGCGGTTCCTGATTGAAGTAGATGGAATGAAATTTACAGATGCCGTAAAACTGTTGTGCGAAGAGAGTCCGTCTTTTATTCCGACACAGGCTGTGGAAAGGGAAAAACTGCCATTTAAGTTGCCGGAGAGGTATTGTAATTGCAGACGAATCAGGGCTTATTTAAACCACAGAGGAATCAGCGATGAAGTGATCACATATTGTATTTCACATGAAATCCTTTATGAAAGTGTCCCGTACCATAACGCTGTTTTTGTTGGGAAAGATGAATCCAGAAAAGCAAGATATGCATTCCTGCGAGGAATCTATGAAAAAAACGGGAAGGGATTCAAGATGGAGCAGACCGGGAGTGAAAAAAAGTACAGCTTTTGCATTCCACCTGAAAGAGAAACAAAGCGAGTTGCCGTATATGAAGCGTGTATTGATGCATTGGCACACATGACACTGGAAGAGGGAAATAGGGATAAATATCGTCTTTCCCTTGGGGGAATCGCTGCTCCGAAAGAAAACGCACAGATACAGAGTGAACGTTTTAAAAAGCCGCCGGACGCACTGGAAGAATTTCTGAAGAATCATCCGGAAATCAAAGAAATTGAAATCTGTACCGATAATGACTTTGCAGGGAGATGGGCGAAAGAACAGATGAAAAAGCATTACGAGGGAACGTATCAGATTATTTGCAATCTGCCGGAAAAAGAAGGGGCAGATTATGCAGACCTTGCGAAAGAAAAAAAGCAGGCAAATAAATGCAGGGACAGACCATTAGAAAGAAGGTGATAGAGAATGGAAGAAAAAGGAACGATACACATACATCTGTTGACAGAGCTGATTGGAAATCTTTATTCAGAAGAATCCGAATGGGAAGAAGATTGGTCGGAGAGTGATGAATATGGAATGCCGTTAGATGGAACAGAACTTGCCGATTATGAAGAAGTCATCCGAGAAGAACTGAAACGCTATGGGGAAGATGATCTCATGCAGTATTTTGATGGAAGTGAGTCCATTCAGGGAAAGATACAAAGTGCAGTTGTTACGATAGAAAACAAAGACGGAATCCTGTACGGATGTACCAAACTGGAATTAAATGAACTTTTAAGTCAGGAAGAACTACAGGAATTCACTGAATACATTACAGGACAGTACAGTGACGGTTGGGGTGAAGGATTTGAGCAGAGGGATATCAAGGTAGATGGAGGAACGCTGAATGTGCATTTTTGGCATCCTGATATAGAACAGCCGAAAATGTATGAGAAGAAAACAGAGCAGATTCCGACAAAGCCTGAGAAACAACGTCCCAAGTTACAGCTCCTTGGACATAATGGGAATATTTTTTCCATTATGGGCGATGCCTCAACTATTTTGAAAAAGAATAAACAGACAGCAGAAGCAAAAGAAATGTGTAAAAGGGTATTGGAAAGTGGGGACTATTACAAAGCACTTTTGATTATCAGTGAATATGTGGAAACCGAGTTGAGTCCACCACCAAAAGAAAATAAAAAGACAAAGAAGAAAAATCAGCCGGAACGCTGAGAAAAGAAAGGATGATGCCTATGACAAATGGCCTGAGTTTGGAAGAACTTATGAAAGAGGGAACATACCCAGAGGAATATGCCGAAGGGGAAAACTGGAGAATATTACATGGAGATACATTAAAACTGGTCAAAGCATTCCAGCCGGGAATCTTTGATGCAGTCATTACCGATCCACCGTATGCGTCCGGTGGAACAAAGCAGAATGAAAGAAATCGTACTACAAACCAGAAATACAGCAGTATGAGTGCTGCAAATGCACTTCCGGATTTTGATGGGGACAATAAAGATCAGAGATCATGGACTCACTGGATGGCCGAGTGGCTTTACGATGTGCGGAAAGCCTGCAAGAAAGGAGCTCCGATCTGTCTGTTCATTGACTGGCGTCAGTATCCATCGATTACCGATGCATTGCAGTGGGCAGGATGGATTTGGCGAGGAACAGCGGTGTGGGATAAGGGAAACTCCCGTCCACAGAAAGGCCGTTTCCGCCAGCAGGCTGAATACATTGTGTGGGGCAGTAACGGACCGATGCCAATCAACCGTCCAGTATCTTGTCTGCCGGGCGTCTTCCGATATGGAAATCCGCAGAACCGGATTCATGTGACAGAGAAGCCGTTGCAGCTTATGAAAGATGTCATCCAGATTTGTGAACCGGGAGGTCTGATCCTGGACCCGTTTGCCGGAGCAGGAACAACTGTCCTTGCAGCGGTTATGACAGGTTATCGTGCAGTGGGAATTGAGGTAACAGATGCCTACTACAAACTGGGAAGTGACAGAGTGAGAATTGCATTAGAAGCAGAGCAGAAAGAGGATGAAAAGTAGCCGGGATGTCCAATTGGACATCTTGTTTTTTATAGAGAAAATGCATGGCATCCAACTGGATGCAGGAAGGAGATGGAGCGTATGGAACAGGCGCTGGCTTATGTGTGCTGTTCAGCAGAAGAAAGCCGGGTAAAAGTGCAGAAATATTGCAGAAAAATCTATGAACTTGGGTATGTACCAATCTGTCCGAGATTTGTATTCTCACCATTCTTGGAAGAATCCGATGCAGAAGATATGCAGGGATATGGAAGAATGTCCCATATTCTTTTGCGGAGATGCCGGATGGTAGTCGTATGTGGGAAAGAAGTGACAGGAACAATGAATACCGAAATCAGTATGGCAGACAGACTCCATATCATTTGTACGACACTTGATGGACTGGTACAGATCAAAGAATCGAAATAAATCAGAGGCGGGTATGCCGGGTGATACAGAAACTGGCGGTACTCGTTTTGCAAGCATAGCGTTTGGATATCCAAACGCACTTTGGGGAGAACCCCAATCCCCCGAATACAAAATGAACATGGAAAGGAAGGATAAGCTATGTTAAGAGACGGAGTCATGATTATGATCGCATTGATGTGTGGAGGTTGTTTCGGAGTCGTGGTGACCTGTTGCATGGTGACTGCGAAACGGTCGGATCAGGAGCTTGGCGATATGATGAAAGAGAAGGGACGGTGATGCAATGCGAAAACGAAACCATGTGATCCCGGTGCGGTTAAATGCAAGGGAACTCAGGGAATTGGAGGAACAGGTGGAAAAAAGCGGACTGAGTCGGGAAGAGTTTATGCGTTCGCTGATCTTAGGAGCACAGGTACACGCAAAACCCTGTGAGCATCACCCGGAACTGCTTAGGAAGATAGCGGGTCTGTGCAATAATGCGAACCAGCTTGCCCATGTTGCGAATGCTTCGGGAATGGCAAGTGAGCAGAGTGTGCAGGAAATGCTCCGGCTTACCAAAGAGACATGGCATTTGGTAAAGGAAGAGTGGTAATGACAGATGGCTTATACAAGTGTTATCCCCGTCCACCGCCTGGACCGTTCTATCGAATATGTGAAAGACAAAGAAAAAACCACACAGAAAGCAGACTCTCTGGAGGCTGCCATTGATTATGCCATGAACCGGACAAAGACGGAACAAGCGGTCTTCGAAGATACCATCGGATGCACCAATGAAAATGCGTATGAAGATATGCTGACAACGAAAAAGAGATTCCATAAGATGGGCGGTGTGGAAGGATACCATCTGGTACAGAGTTTTGCAGAAGGTGAGGTGACACCGGAACTGGCACATCTCATCGGGCAGGAACTGGCAGACCGGCTCTTAAAAGGACAGTTTGAAGTAGTCATAACAACACATCTTAATACCAGACACTATCATAATCATATTGTCTGGAATTCTGTAAGCATGGTGGACGGACATAAGTACCATAGTAATGCTAAGAGTTATTATACGGAGATCCGTAAGATTTCCGATGACCTGTGCAGAAAATATGGTCTGTCTATCATTGAATCCAATCAGAAAAAATCAATCCCTTATGTACAGTGGAAAGCAGAACAGGAAGGAAAACCGACATGGAGAATGGCGATCCGTTTGGATATCAGGGAATCGGTACAGGAAAGCTACTCCTGGTTACAATTCCTAAAAGAGATGGAAAAGCGGGGTTATACATGGAAACTGAACAGGAAATACATTTCTTTAAAAGCTCCGGGAATGGAGCGGTATATCCGTCTGCGTTCTCTCGGAAAAAACTATTCCGAAGAGGAAATACGTGGGCAGATACTACAGCCAAAGGTGAAACGAGTCTATCAAAAGGCAGTACAGATTCATCCCAAAAAGAAACTGACCGGGATTCAGGCACTGTATTATTCCTATTTATATCAAATGGGGGTACTGCCAAAAAGACCGAAAAGGAGTCCATACGCTGTCAGAGAGGATATCCGGAAACTGGACCGCAGGATTGAACAGATTGAATTTCTACTGAAACATGACATCATAACCAGAGAGCAGCTTGCCGCGTACCGAGAGCCATTGCAAAAGCAGATTGCGGAACTTATGAAAGAACGCAGAAGATTGTATCGGAATGGGGGCAGGGAGACTGGGGAAGAACGATTGTCCGAAATCAATGAGGAATTGAAGCGACTCCGTAAGGAAGTTCGTATGACCGTTCAGATTGAGAAACATTCCTTGGAAATCGAAGCGAGACTTCAGGAAGCGGAAGAACAGAGCCAGAATGAAAAACGTGTGGAAGATAAAGAAAGAATGCAGAAAAGTCAGGAGGTGAGATAAGTATGAATTACGGAGCAGAACCGGCAGATCAGGTGGTACGGTACAGTCTGGAAGGGATGGAGTATTCGCTGAAGATCACCGGGAATGTAGCAAAGCATGTGGCAGTCTTTATTGCTGCCGCCTTGAAGGACCAGAAAAAGACAAGAGGGAAAACAAGACTTACCAGAATGTTAAAGGAACAGCGCCCGATGAAATTTTTTACCGTTCCGGGTGACCGTTTAAAAGAATTTGCAAAAGAAGCCAAGGCGAGAGGTATCTTATATGTAGTCATCAAAGATAAGGTGAATCCGGACCAGACAGAGGTCATGGTATTTGCAGATGATGCAGCGAAGATGAATCGGGTATTAGACCGGATGAATCTGGATTTTGTAAAAGCAGAATCAGGCTCTATGGTTACGGAAGCAGTGGAAAAAGAGACTGCACCGGAAAAGGCAGAAAACCAGATGGAAAAAGAAACCGGGGAGAATGTACGGACAGAGACCGTTGTCCTGCCGGAAGGCAAGATAGAATTTGAACTGGACGATGCGGAAGAAATGTTCCAGATTGGGGATGAGGCTTTCCCGGAAGGAAATTTTACACAGGCGCAGGAGGGGGAAGAAAAGAATCCATCCGAACCTTTCTCGCGCAACAGAAATACTTCTTCCGATCGGGAAATTAGCTGGAAAGAAAAGAATGAAAAACCATCTGTGCGGAAAGAACTCGGAGATATCCGCAAGGAACAGGAAGAGAAACGTAAGAGGCCGGACAGACGGAAAAATGCCAGAGAGAGCCGGAAGAAACGTAAGAATATGAAAACGAAAGGCAGGTAATGTATATGGATTTAACAGATATGATTTCAGGGGGAACGGAAGAACAGCAGGTTCCTGAACAGAAATTGACGAAAGAAGAATATGCAGCCAAAAAACAGCAGGAAAGAGAAGAGGTATGGGCTGAAGTAGATTCACAGGCACAGGGAGTTTTTCAGGATGGAGAAAAACTGAAAGGCTTTCTGGACTTTATGGCAGAGTGTAATACCCAGAGAACACCGAATCTGCTTTTGATTTACGGACAGCATCCAGATTTTAAGGTGGTAAGGTCTTATGAACGCTGGAGAGAAGAACACCGTTCGGTCAAAGTCGGGGAACATGGCATTACTTATATGATTTCCACTGAATACGAAAAAGACGGAGAAATGCGGAGAGGGTATACGATTGGAAAAGGATTTGACATCAGTCAGATGTCTGGAAAGCCATTGGAAGAACGCCCTCAGCGAAGTCTGACAGAACTGATAGGAACTGTCTTAAAAGACCAGTCGGTACGTGTGCAGATTGAGGATGATCTGCCAGACAAAGTGCAGGCCCAGTACAATCCGAGATACCGTACCATTTATATCCGCAACGGAATGAGTGAAGTAACGACATTCCATGCACTGAACAGAGAACTGGCGTGTGCAGCACTGGACCAGCATACCGGAACCTACAGCCGACAGAAAGTCAGTGCACAGGCTTATTGTGCAGCCTATGTGATTGCGAAACGTTATGGTGTGGATGTTACCGGATTCAATCTGGAGTATATTGCACAGAGAAATGAATGTGGAAAGAAAGATCCACAGGAACTGAGAGACTTTTTAAATGATGTCCGTCAGGCTTCCTATAGTATCCGAAACCATATCGAACGGAATTTTGGTGCAAAGGAACAGGAGTATGTAACCGATGAGTTCGCAATCGGAGACCCTGTAAAAACACCGGAAACCAAGGATGAAAAAGCATCTGGAAAAGAGAAAAAAGCAAAGAACCAGCCGGAACGATAAAAGTGAAAAAGTTGGACGGTTGGAGTAGCTATTACGGAGGTCTTGTGATATGGTTGGTGTAACAAAAAAGGAGGTCAGCCAGATGACAAAATACTATTTGAAGATGGATAACATTATGAAAAATATGTTCGTGGTGGCACTGAATGATGAGCTACAGGCGCAGAGTGAGCAGGATGAATGTTTGGAAGAAACGAAAGCTCTTCTGAAAAAAGTAAGTGAATACGACCTCGCTCAGAAACGACTGCAGATTACAGCCGGGGAACAAAGGCAGATCCGTAAGGCACTGAACAGACTCAGAAGTAAATATCTTGCAGCCGGAAGATACAGTGATGGAATAGATAAAGTTATTATTCAGGTTGCAAAACCGAATACTAGCAGACACATGTTCTGGTAGAGAAAGGAGTGGTTGATTGGTCATTTATTCAAGAGAAAAAGTGGCAAGACTTAGAGAACAGTATCCGGCAGGAACAAGAATCTGTCTGAATTCGATGGATGGAGAAGCGGGTATGCCGCAGGGACTGGAAGGAACTGTGCAGTATGTGGATGATGCAGGCCAGCTTGGTGTTAAGTGGGACAACGGCAGAAGTCTCTCACTGATACCGGGAGTGGATTCCTTTCATAAGAAAGAAGGACAGGGACATCCAGAAGAAAAGCCACGCAAGAAAAGAGAATCTGACTTGCAGAGATAAGTACAAAAAAGCAGGACTGGGTTCTGTATCTTGTCTTTCTGCCATTTGTCTGGTGGGCGGCAGCGATTACCGCTTGTGCCATTACACCGGATAAGAATTTTATTCAAATCTTAGAAACGCTGAGCGAAAAACTCGAACAGCCGTTTTTTATCACGTATACACCGTATACGTTCAAATGTATTCTGATATTCACAGCAGCCTATTTCTTAGGCATTGGTATTTATGAATCCCAAAAAAGAAATTATAGAAGAGGCGTGGAACATGGTTCCGCAAAATGGGGCAACGTGTCCGAAATCTGCAGACGTTACTGCGAAAAGCAGTACACGAATAATCTGCTTCTGACACAGCATTTCCGCATGGGACTGGATGGATATAAGCATAAACGAAATTTAAATGTGCTGGTAGTCGGAGGTTCCGGGGCAGGAAAGAGCCGGACCTATGCGATTCCGAACATCATGCAGTGCAACTGCTCGATGGTGATCACAGATCCGAAAGCGGGTGCGAGACGTTCCAGTCTGAAAAGGACTGGCACATCTCAACTGAATCATTGTTTATTGTAATGAAATTAGTTCGAGTTGGAGAACTGAATGCGTGAATAGTCGAATGAAGGGGTAACGCCCTGAAAGGCTACTCTAATACTCCGGCTGGCATGGAAATGAGTAAACATTGAAATGTCAGAAGCCCGGTGAAGTCGGCAGAGAGATACCGTAACAATAGTAGTTGACGAAAGCTGTCTAGAGGTGGATGGTGTATCCTATATGCCGGGAGTCTATAAAATACCTATGGTTAGAATGGTGGATGTTAAATAATCCACTGACGAACCCTCGAATGTACGGGTCTATATCGGGACTAAGTAGAAATGCTTAGTAACACAACTAGTGTTGCTACTGCGGGTGAGTAAGACTTCTGCCTTTATGAAAATCCGTGCAATGTTACAGGCATTGATGTGGTAGCAGGCTCAGAGATGGGAACCTACGGGTATATATGAACAGATAACGCATTCGGAACGTCGTAAGCTGACAGCGTGGAGATTTTACTGTCTATGAAACGTATCGAACGGGAAAATCATCGTGAGATTAGCGATGATATAAGGGAGATAATGTCAGTGAAAGCGGTGGCATAGTACCGATGAAACCGTGATAACAAGCGGTGGAGGGATAGCCACTAGTCATACATTAGAGTAAATAAGTCACAAATGGTATGGGTTCGAGTAAGACTAAGAGATGTAATAACTCCCAGATAGGAGGTTACAGACCATACAAAAGAAAGCTAAGCTCCGGTACAACGAATATTACGATATGCAGAAAGCATTCGATGAGTTGTATCAGCAGAGCAAAAATGGTAACAACTTTTATAAGTTATTAGAAATTATCGGTTCAGAGCAGAATATTTGCCTGGCATACCGAAACCTAAAAACCAATAGCGGAAGTAAAACCGCTGGTACAGATGGTAAAACAATCGAGGATATCAAAGGTCTATCGGACAGGGAAGTAATTGAAACTGTCAGAAAACAATTAGCAGATTATCATCCGCAATCAGTCAGGAGGGTCTTTATTCCTAAGCCCGGAAGCGATAAAAAGCGTCCGTTAGGGATTCCATGTATCTGGGATAGACTGATACAACAGTGTATCTTACAGGTGTTAGAGCCGATTTGTGAACCTAAGTTTCATAATCACTCCTATGGATTCCGGCAAAATAGAGATGCCCACCATGCGGTCAGCAGAGTTGTAAGCATGGTAAATATGTATAAACATTATTATTGTGTGGATGTGGACATCAAGGGCTTCTTTGATAATGTAAACCACGGGAAGCTGCTAAAACAGATATGGACATTAGGTATACGAGATAAACGATTGCTATGTATCATTAGCAAAATATTAAAATCAGAAATTGAAGGAGAAGGAATACCGGACAAGGGTACACCGCAAGGTGGGCTGATTAGTCCGCTACTTTCGCTCATTGTGCTGAATGAACTTGATTGGTGGGTAAGTAGCCAGTGGGAGACTTTTACACCAAATGGAGTGAAGAAAGGCAACATGAAAGGAAGTAAGGGCTGGTTGAGTTATGCACGAAAATATACAAATCTAAAAGATGGGTATGTAGTGCGTTACGCTGATGATTTTAAAATTATGTGCAGAAATTATACGGATGCACAAAGATATTATCATGCGACAATAGACTTTTTAAAGTCAAGATTAAAACTCGACATTAGTCCGGAGAAGTCCAAAGTTGTTAATCTCCGAAAGAACTCTTCTGATTTTCTTGGATTCAAAATTAAAGTCCTGCCAAAAGGCAAGACCAGATATGGATACATTGCTAAAACTGATATGAGCGATAAAGCCATCAAAAAGGTTACTGCTGAATTAAAGGCAAAAGTGATTAATATAAGGAAACACACAACTGTTGGTAGAATCAATGCCTATAACATGGCAGTGATAGGGATACAGAATTATTACTGTATTGCTACCAACATATATAACAATCTAACGGATGTTAATTACGCTCTCTTACCAACCTTTAGAACCAGATTATCATGTATTGGAAGTACAATTCCGTTTGCGGAAACGCCCTATGAATTTCAACAGAAAACTGTAGGAATCAAGAAAGAAACCAAAATTATAACAGTAGGCAAAATGCCACTACTGCCACTTACAGGAGTCCATCACAAACATCCTATAAATTTCTCACAAGATATTACCAGCTATACAGCAAAAGGAAGAGAAAAGATTCATAAATCTGTCCAATGTGTAAAAACACAGGAATTACGAAATGTGATGAAGTATAGGAATCCTAATGAAAGCATTGAATTTAATGATAATAGTATTTCTGCATACCTCGTGCAACAGGGGAATTGCTATGTCATGGGAAATAGGCTGAATGTACATCAAATGAAATGTATAAGGAAAATTCCAGTAGGTGAAGGTGGTACAGATAAGCATACCAATATCGCATTTATTTCAGAGGAAATATGGCGAGCTGTTATGACAGAGGATATTTCAGAAACTATCAAAATAATGAAGAAATTCAATATGGACGATAAGCAAAGAAGGAGATTCAACCGATTGCGTGAAAATTATGGATTACTACCAATTAAGAAAAGATAACTTATAAATTTACTTGAGTATGATGGCACGCCGTATGATGCGAAAGCATCATGTACGGTGTAGAGCGGGGGAAAAGGTGGAGATTACTTCAAAGCCTTACCTATCGCTATAACTTCTGCGCAAAACAGGAGGTGTTCTGGAACGGAATGGATATGAAGTCCGGGTTTTTGATTTGATCAATCCGGAGACTTCCTGGTGTTATAATCCGTTTGCGTATGTCCGGGATGACAAGGATGTGCTGAAACTAATTAACAACCTGATCCGCAACACGACACCGAAAGGTGCACAAAGCTCGGACCCGTTCTGGGAAAAGTCAGAGACTGCACTTTTACAGGCACTTATGCTGTATTTACTGCATGAAGCTCCACCGGAAGAACAGAACTTCCCGATGATTATGGAAATGCTTGGAAGCGCACAGGTCAAAGAAGATGATGAGGATTACCAGTCACCATTGGACATTTTGTTTGAAAGACTGGAAATGCGGGACCCAGAGAGTATTGCGGTCAAGCAGTATGCCATTTATAAGCAGGCGGCCGGTGTAGTAAGTTTGAAGAGACTTCTTAATCAATCAAATTTAAAGAGTTGGAGCTCCAAAATGATTAAAAAGTCTCTTGAGGCTTATTTTTTTACCTTAAAGAACAAAATTGTATTTTGTAAAAAACAATTTCAAAACATGTCCGTATTTTGTTTCGTCAGTACAGAGATTGTGTAAGGAACTTTAAAAAGATGACACGAAATCAAAAAAGATGCAGTAAGGGGGCTGTAAAAAGACCTCTGAGCATTTCGTTTAGTGTAAGAATCTTTTTTACTTCTTACACGAACCTTGAAAACGAAACAGCCTGCCCGTAGTGATACCAGAACTGAATAGGCATTCAGCGTGTCTTTTTTGGTTAATACGTCCCGGAAACATCAGAACCCGGTACAGGAACGGATATGGGATGAGAACAGGCAATTAATAAACAAAGGAAGGAGGACATCTGACTATGACAGAGAAACAGGGATTCATGACAGCGTTGTATGAACGTCTTAGTCGTGATGATGAATTAAACGGGGAATCCAACAGTATTTCAAACCAGAAGAAACTGCTGGAACAATATGCAAAAGAACATGGATTTACCAATCTTGTTCATTTTACTGATGATGGTATCTCCGGTACAAGATTTGATCGCCCAGGCTTTCTTGCCATGATGAAAGAAGTAGAGTCGGGGAAAGTCGGAACGATTCTGATTAAAGATATGAGCCGAATGGGAAGAGATTATCTGAAAGTCGGACAATATATGGAATTGCTGCGACAGAAGAATGTCCGCCTGATTGCAGTCAACGAGAATGTAGACAGCTTCCGGGAGGACGATGATTTTACTCCATTCCGAAATATCATGAATGAATGGTATGCAAGGGATACCAGTAAAAAGATAAAATCCACTTTCAAGGCGAAAGGAAAATCCGGCAAGCATGTGGCAAGTACAACACCATATGGGTATCTGAAAGACAAGGATGACCCGAATGTATGGATTGTTGATGAAGAAGCAGCTGTAGTTGTACGGAGAATCTTTCACATGACAATGGATGGGTACGGACCATATCAGATTGCCAAGGCACTGAAAGAGGATAAGGTTGAGATACCAGCGGTTCATATGGCAAAGAAAGATGCCGGATTATGGAAAGGCAGAGTAGAAGAAATCAAAGATCCTTATGGCTGGGGCTCTTCTACTGTTGCAGGCATTCTGAAGAAAAGAGAGTATCTTGGTCATACAGTGAACTTCAAGACCAGAAAACATTTCAAGGATAAGAAAAGCCATTACGTATCTGAAGATAATTGGACGGTGTTTGAGAACACGCAGGAAGCCATTATAGATCAGGAAACTTTTGACAATGTACAGAGAATCCGAAGCAATGTGAGAAGATATCCAGATGGATGGGGAGAAGCCCACCCCTTGACAGGTCTGATGTATTGTGCAGACTGTGGTTCCAAAATGTATGTCCATCGAGTAAATAATGGCAAGCGAGTACCACAATATACTTGTTCTGCATATTCTAAAGTTCCGGTTGGAACACTCTGCCAGACACAGCACAGAATTAATGCTGATGTGGTTATGGAGCTGATTAAGGAACTTTTAAAGGCTGTTGCGGAGTATTCACAGTTGAATCGTGAAGAATTTTTGGAGACAGTAAAAAAGGCACAGACTTCACAGCAGTCCAGTGAGATCACAAGATTGAAAAGCAGATTGGCAGAGGCAAAAAAGCGTGTGCAGGAACTGGAAAAACTGATCTGCAGAATTTATGAGGACAATATTCTTGGCAAGCTGCCAGATGAACGCTATGCGATTCTTGATGGACAGTATTCTAAAGAACAGAAAGATTTGTCGGCAGAAATTGCAGATATGGAAGCTGAATTATCAGGCTATGAAGAAGGTCGCAGATCAGCGGAGAAGTTTATTGCTCTGGTTGATAAATACCAAAATTTTGAGGAATTGACCACTTACATGCTGAATGAATTTGTAGAAAAGATTGTGGTGCATGAGCGTGACCGGAAAGGAAGCGTTGAGACGACACAGGAAGTGGAAATCTATTTTAACTTCATCGGCAGATATTTACCGCCACATTTCGGTGAGGTGAAAATGACACCGGAAGAAATTGAAGAAATGGAAAAACGGGAAGCCAGAAAAGACAGGCTTCACCAGAATTACCTGAGAAGAAAAGCAAATGGAAAGCAGCAGGAATACTATGAACGGACAAAGGCAAAAAAGAAAGCCGAACTGGATGCAAAAAAAGAAGAGATCCGGCAGGAAGATATTGCAAAAGGTGTGTTCATTCCGCTATCACTGCTTCCCCCAGCAGAACCGAAGAAAGGAGTTGCATCAGCATGAGCAAATTAGAAAGAATCATTCACGATAACAGTAATGGTCTGGATTATATCCTTGTCGGGGAAATCTATCTGCCACTGATCGCAGTACCCGAAGAGAAAAGAGAGATTGGTTTTTATGGAAGTCTTCACAGAAACTATCTGAAAGATTACAAGAGTGGCTTGTATTCCTATCTGACATTGAGTGGTAAGCTCTGGACGTATCTCGCAGATCTGAATGAGCAGTGTTTGGAACGCAGGGATTTCCTCATGGAACAGATTATGGAGCAGGAAGGCATTACGGAAGAATTGAAAAGCAGAGATCAGATGGAATGGGTTCGCCGGGCAAACAATGCAAGAAGCCGGGTAGATGAAATTATTTTAAATGAACTGGTGTATGTGTAGGAGGGACTTATGAGATACTGGATTGAATATGCAGACGGAAGATGTTGTAATTTTGCAAACAGCAGAAAAGATTTACTGGACTGGCTGAAACTTTTGAAAGATGAAAAAATCGTTGATATCCGAAAGATTTACAAAAGCGGTGTGACAGATTCTGTGATAGACAGCTATCGTAGTTATCTGAAACAGTGAAAGGGGTGGACAGTCATGGTTGTTGTAAGAATTATTGTGAAAATCGTATTACTGCCAGTGCGTATATGCCTGACAATGATACAACTGGTGGTTATGTTCTTCACATGGCTGTCGGCAACGGTATTTCATATCCTGTCGGGGATCATCTGCATTACAGCAGTTTTAGGGTATGGATTCGGACAGGAGACAGGCACAGAAGCGGTCAGGATGCTTGTGGCAGGTTTTATACTTTATATCCTGCTGTGCTTTCTGGCTGGGCAGTGGTGTGGCTGGAAACAATCAAAATCAGATTGATGAAGTAGACCACTGGAGAAAGGAATAGGATTCTTAAATGAAGATTACAAAAGAGATTGAAGAATTTATCAACCTGACCATAACGGAGCATATGGGAAAAGAGTATGCAGACTGGAAACTGAGCCAGCCGTCTGTGACAGAACCAGATGAAGTTGAGGAAGAATATAAAAAAGTGATTGCCACACTTCCACAGAAACAGGAAGAGGCCATTACAAAATATTGCGACCAGATATTTAACAGTGGAGCAGAGACAGAAGAATTTTTCTACCGGTTGGGACTGAGGGACGGAATGAAACTTAGGAAGAATGTTAAAATGGTTCTGAAGCAATTATCAGAATGATACATACAGGAATTATCTGAAAAGTGAATGAGTAAAGGAAAGGGCATTAACCGTAAAAAGTTAGTGCCCTTTGTTTTACCCATTTTTATATTTTCACAAAATCCGATGCAGAGGATTTTTGAAAAACAGACGGAACGGAGATCCTGCTGAAGGGACAGCGGCAGGAGTTACGTTTTGTCTGCTGGGAGTACAGAGGGCTGGAAGTCCTTTGTGCCCAGATTGCAAAGAGCGGCAGCATCTTGCTGGGGTTAAGGGGCAAAGCCCTTAGCAGGTTAAGGGCGGCAGCCATTGCCCAGTGATATGGCGTTTCGCCATATGGTACTGGGTACTGTCTGTAACGGGGACAGAGACTTTTGGAAGCTTCGCTGCAATCCCCTCCGGGGAAACAACTTGAAAAAAGGAGAGATGTGAATTGAAAGGCACAAGGCATAACGGCAGATCTGGGAAAGACGGTGTTTACAATCCGCTTCACAATGACCGGAGATTTGACCCGGAACACAGTGAGCATATTGACAATGAACGTGTCCGTCAGAATATTTACTGGGACTGCTATCAGGGATATACCACAATGGCAGACCGGGGAAAAGAGGATAATTTTTCTTTTAACCAGATTGAGATGGCATACTATGTGGATCATTACAGCGATTATGTGATTAACCAGAATAAACGTCATGAGAAAGCAAGACACCCCGACAGATGTAAAGGGGTGGAAGATGTTCTGAAAAATAAAAAGACCTGTCCGGAAGAAAGTATCTATCAGCTTGGGACGATAGATGAACACGCTTCTGTGGAAACGCTGGTTTTGGTTTTTGATGAATTCAAGAAAGAGTTCGATGAGCGGTTTGGTTCTAATGTGCATATCATTGACTGGTCACTGCACATGGACGAAGCGACTCCGCATATTCATGAGCGTCATGTATTCGATGCTACGAACCGGTATGGGGAGATTGAACCGAAACAGGAAGCGGCACTGGAAGAACTTGGCTTTGAACTTCCGAATCCGGAAAAGAAAAGATCAAAGACAAATAACCGTAAGGTTGTTTTTGATTCTGCCTGCCGGACAATGTTCCTGGATATCTGTAAACGTCATGGACTGGAAATTGACGAAGAACCGTCCTATGGAGGAAGGCAGTATCTGGAGAAACAGGACTATATCCGAATGAAGCAGAAAGAAGAGATTGCGGTTCAGCAGGAAATGCTCAATCAGCAGAGGGATAAGGTCAATGCGAATCATCTGGAACTTGCAAGGCAGTCAAACCATGTCAGGGCAAATGAAAAGGTTATCCAGTCACAGAAAGAAAAAATAGAACAGCAGGAAAAAGAATTTAAAGAAAATTTCATTTCCAATTCTGACCGGATTCTAAGTCAGGGCGAGCTGATTGAAGAACAGAGAGAGGAACTGCAACAGCTTACCCTCCGTATTGAAGATGTGGAAACCTTGCTTGACGAAGTATCCAGTGAAGCCTATGACAAGGCTGTGGATAAAGTCGCAGAGGAAACAATGCGGGCTACCAGAAAAGATGACATTCGTCTTGCGGAAGATTCTAAGAGATGGATTCAGAGTCCGGAACGTAAGGCATCACGAAAAGAAAAGGAATATGCGATAAACAGGCTGGACGGTCTGATTAAAAAAATCGAATATGCGATGGAAAAAGCTGTTGTGAGGGTTGTCCGTCAGTTAAAACAGCCAGAGAAGAAAAAAGCCGTTGTAGAAGAAATCAAAAAAGAAGTGAAGCCGTCAATCAGAGAAAAACTTGCATTGAACGTAGCAAAGATTCAAAGAGAAGAGGCAGAGAGAAAACAACTGAATAAAGGAAGATCACATTCCAGTGATCTGGAACTATAAGGGCATTTTGTTGATTCCGTAAGGACAGGACAAAGTGCTTTTTTGTTTTTTGTGAAAACTTGCTTCCCAGATTTGGGAAGCAGATTTAAGAAAGAGAGGAAACGAATTGGGATTATTTGATGAAGTAAAACAGAATGTGACCGTCCGGCAGGCTGCGGAGAGGTATGGGTTAAAGCCCAACAGGAGCGGACTGATCCGCTGCATTTTCCATAATGACAAATCACCCAGCATGAAAGTTGACCGGAGATATTATTGTTTCGGGTGTGGCTGTACAGGAGATGCCATTGATTTTACGGCACAACTGTTTGACATTGGATTGAAAGATGCAGCCATGAAGCTGGCAGATGATTTTGGGATTCCTTATTCCGGCAGGGACAGGGGATCACCGCAGAACAGGAGAAGCGTTTCAGCAAAAAAGCCAGAGCCGACACCAGAAGAACTTTGGCAGAAAAAACATCTGAGATGCCTGAGAGCCTATCTGGATTATCTGAGCCTGCTTCTGGAATGGAAAGAACAGTATGCACCAAAAACACGGACAGAAGAATGGCATGAAAAGTTTATGACTGCTCTCAGGGAGTTGTCAGTTGTTGAGTATTATCTGGATATCCTGCTCTTTGGGGACAGGGCAGATAAGGAAGCACTTGTAAAAGAAAAATGGAAGGAGGTGGAGCGGATTGAGCAATGCGAAAGAGAAGATAAAGGAGATCGCCACAAAAGAACAGAAAGATGCCATGAAAGAAATGTTCCGGATGGTAGATAAAAGCAAAGTCGATGAAGTGAAACAGATGCTGGAATATACACAGAAAGGAACTGCGAAAGCAACGGTTGGAAATTATATGGTTGTGCTGAGAAATGATCCGCTTGTGCGTGAGAGTATGAAATACAACAAGCTGACAGGCAGGATTGATATTGTAAAAAAACTCTGGTGGAATGAGGAAGTCTGCAAGCTGGATGATGATGGCAGGACTTATTTCTACTATTTCTTTGAACGCTATTACAAACTCACAAGTGAAAAATGTATGGATAAGGCACTTCGCATAGAAGCCAACAGCCGGGCATACCACCCGATCTGTGAGTATCTGGAACAACTGGAGTGGGACGGGCAGGAGAGAATCCGTTATGTTCTGCAACGGTATATGGGGGCAGATGCTTCGGATTTTGTCTATGAGGTTGTGAAGCACTTCCTGATGGAAGCATTAAGCAGAATCTACCGCCCCGGTTGTAAAGCAGATGAAATGCTTTGTCTGGTAGGTCAGCAGGGAGCCGGAAAATCCACATTTTTCCGTTTTCTTGCATTGAACGATGACTGGTTTTCTGATGATCTGAAGCAGTTGAATGACAGTAAGATATACGAGCATCTCCGGGGACACTGGATTATGGAAATGTCGGAGATGATTGCTGCAATCAGTGCAAAGAGCAATGAGGAAATCAAGTCATTCCTGACCAGACAGAAAGACACTTACCGGAACCCTTATGATAAATATGAGGAAGACCGGAAGCGTCAGTGTATCTTTGCAGGTTCAACGAACACAAGGCAGTTCATTCCTTTTGACCGTACCGGGGCAAGACGGTTCCTGCCGATTGCTATAGACAGCAGTAAGGCAGAGAAGCATATCCTCGATGATGAAAAAGAAGCCAGATCCTATTTTGACCAGTTGTGGGCAGAAGTAATGGAAATCTACTGGTCAACGGAGAATAAGAGCAGCCTGTTGAAGTTCTCAAAGGAAATGGAGCAGGAGATCAGTGAATACCGAAAACAGTTCACACAGGAAGATACGATGGCAGGAATGATACAAGGCTGGCTGGACGCTTATAAAGGTAGTCATGTATGTTCCGTCCAGATCTGGAAAGAAGCCTTTGACCATTTTGACCGGGAGCCGAAAAAATTCGAGACAAATGAGATCTGTTCCATTATGGATACGCAGATCACTGGCTGGAAGAGAGCCGGAGTCCACAGATTTTCAAAGGAAGGATATGGCAGACAGAGAAGCTGGATCAGGGAAGGAGCAGAAGAAGAGGGTGGCAACGAACCGGATAAAGATGGATTTACAAAGCTGACGAAAGCAGAACAGTTGGAGCTGCCATTTGATCTGCCCGACAGAGAGAAAGGCTGATTTTGATGCCGAAAGGCTACTGATTACCCGGAAATTTACTGCTTGTTGACATTTTTGTTGACACCAAAATCCTTTGTATTTACCGGTGTTTCAGCTACTTTTTAACAGGTGTCAACAAGAACATTCAAAAAACTTTTCAATAGTATTTTGGAAAACAGAAATAACTACCCGAAAAAAGTTTCAAACCCTATGTTGACACTTGCGTTGTCAGCGTGCCGATAAACTCCCGGCAGGGACAGAAGCAAACCTCTCTCTGTCGGGCACAGGAAAGAAAGGAAATAGATGATTATGGAAAAAATGATGAATAAAAAAACAGAGGGAAACACATTTACAAAGAAAATCGGGCAGACAGTATATGTTGTCCGCTATCATTTCAATGAAGATGCAAAGGAAACCATGCAAGAAAAGATTAACCGGATGCTGGTTACAGAAGCAAGCCGAAAGGCAATGCAATAGATGGGGGCAGAGACAATTGGAATTGAGATATGTTTGAAAATGTGATATGATTTGAGCAACAAATTAGAAGTTATAAAGGAGAAACACTATGGGATTATTTGGTAAAAGCAAAAAAGAGCGAGAAAAAGAGTATATGAACAGATTAGATGTTCCATTATGTTTAAAAGAAGACTTTGAATTGATTATTGATGATGTATTTACAATTATGGGGGGTGGAACAGTTGTCACAGGAAACATATCAACAGGAATGTGTAGAGAAGGAGAAAATGCGTGTGTTTATAAAACAAATGGAGGTGTATTAGAGACTATAATTACTAACATCGATATACATACAAAAGAACGAAAATCAAATGGTTGTGGATATAAAACAGAACATGTTGGACTTGGGTTAAGAGGAGTTTCTAAGGAACAATTAGAAAAAGGAGATAGAGTGATTGTAAAGAATGCCAATATGTATGGAATGTAATTACAAATTCAAGTTTGCAGAATCAAGAAAACTGGAATTTGAGGTGATGAAACTATGACAGAAATACAAATTGCATGGTTAGAATTGATGACAGTTGGAGGTCTTGGTGTAATATTGGTTTTACTAGGAGTTACTTTCAATATCATTGTAAAAAGACAGAATCAATTGTGTACAAAGCAGACAGACGGTATTGTTAAACAATATGGGTTTCCGGGAAATGGAAGGGTGTATCCAATCGTGGAGTACTTTGTGAATGGAACTTGTTATAAAACAAAGAAAATATTTTGTGGAATTAAAACAACGCAAATATCTGGAGTACCCGTACCGGTGAAATCAGAAGTCTATGAAGATGAAAAAGGCTGGCTACATGTAAAAACTGGATCCATTGCAAATTTGCGTCAACTTGCAGAGCAGTTGTGGCCTATCAACAGTAAGATGACAGTTTATTATAATCCAAACAATCCTAAAAAGTGCTATGTTGATAGACCAATTTCAAAAAGTTTTACTTCCATGATGTTTATCATAATGGGAATAGTAACGATACTCTTGAGTGTATTGGTATTCTTTTTGATGCAGCTATAAATTACAAAAGATAATTGGTAATCAGACAAAATTCAAGTTTGTAGAATTATAAAGGAATAATATTATTTTAAATGAGCTGTTCGGATTAAATGCGTTGCCCTCTAACGGGTCAAGGATGAACCATGATACAATCAAACTTGAGTATGGTATTAAACATCAAAATATTCGTAATTTCCTTTTAGTTAAGAAACAAATATAGTAAGAGCAAAATATCGCTCTTTTTTCATTCAAAAATAAGTTATACTAGAAACAGAGGTGATATCCATGATTAACAATAAAGAGAAAAAAATGATTCAAAGATATTGTATATATCCAAAGATTGCAGTGGTTGCACTCATCTTTTCATTTGTACAATGTGCATTAATAGTACCATTAGAGATGATAGATGATTTAGTATTCCAAAACAAAGGTTTTCAGCCTACAGGGATGTTTACTGCATTAGGATTTGTCATTATATATGTTATTATATTCTGTTTCTGTGCACTTGCCCCTAAGTTTGGAATGAACGGTAAGAAATGGAAATCTCTTATAGGTAGATTAAATGTGAAACAGTCAGAAACAGATTATTCTAAAGAGGTATCTGCTGCTTTGGCGTCACAAGCTGTTGGTCGATTCCTTAAAGAAAGTGATAATGATACTGCAAAGAATATAGGAAGTGCTATGCAGGTGGCTGGTGCAGTAAGTACAGTCTCTACATCTATAGATATGTTATCTGAAGCAGGAAGTAATGCCGAGAACATGGCACATGCTTATAGAATCCCTATTCCTGATATAAAAAAACAACTCATTGCCTTTGCAGTTATCCCAATACTTATTGTAGTCGGTACTTATATACCTCAATATATAAAAGGAAAGCAGGCAATGGATCAAAGAATTGCAGCTTCTGCAAAACAAGTAGAAATAGTAAAAAAGGCATTAGAACCTGTATGTGTAAGAGTACATGCAGACAATCCAAATGAATCACGTAGTAGATCAAGTTATACTGTTATGGGATATTTAAGAGATTCAGGTGCTACTGATTGTTATGTTCATGTTCAAGTCAATAATAGTGGTACTATCATCAATATCTCATATGTAGAAGGTGTGGATATTAATAAGAGTTTAGAAGAGAATTTAATGCAGACAGAAAAAGATTTTGCGACATTACAAAAGTCTTTTGAGAATTTAAATGTATCCGTATCTAATCCTGAGATATTATCTTATCAGGCTATTCCACAACAATTTAAAGATGAATTTCTAAATGGGACATTTTATAAGAGTTTCCGTTTCTATGATCAGGATGCGCCTATCAGTTTGTCTTGTTCATTTGATACAGAGACAGAAGATCAGTTTGATGAATATACAAGACCTAAAATTCATTTCTTCTTAGGATCAAAATAGACACCTTATGAATAATAAATTTGATGAACAAAATGATACAGTCAAATTTCAGTTGTTAAACTTATTAATATTTTATCACAGGCACACCTGAAATTCTATTTAAATTCATTTGCTTTGAGGATGCAGAATGATTTAAATATCCCAACATAGGCATACTTCTTATTGGACACGGAATCTTTCTTGTAAGAAAATTGGCAGTTGTATATAATAGTTACAGACCACAGAAAAAGTGGAATAAGCAGAGGAAAATGGATGATTATGAATTACGAAGGTATTTTAGAGTTTAAAGGAACATGGAGAAGGTATCAGGCAAGGGTTTTGGAACACGCAGACAGGTACATGGCAGATGGAAAAATACATATTGTAGCGGCACCCGGATCCGGGAAAACGACATTGGGAATTGAACTGATCCGCAGGATGAACGGAAAAGCACTGATTTTGGCACCATCCATTACGATCCGGGAGCAGTGGATCGCAAGGATTGAGGAAGCTTTTTTATGTGAGGGCATACAGGGGGAAGATTATCTTTCACAGAATTTAAAACAGCCAAAGGCGATCACGGTTGCAACCTATCAGGCATTACACAGTGCCATGACAAGATTTCAGGGAATACAGGAAGATGCAGGTGAGGATAGTGGCACAGGCACAGACGAGTGCCCGGCGAAAACAGAGACAAAGGAAGTAGATTACAGCGGTTTTGATCTGGTTGGGACGATGAAAGAGGCTGGGATCGAAGTACTCTGTCTGGATGAATGCCACCACTTGCGAAGTGAATGGTGGAAAGCATTAGAAGAATTCAAAAAACAGGTGAATAACCTTAAAATCATCGCTTTGACAGCAACACCACCATATGATTCCACACCGGCTATGTGGACGCGGTACATGAATATGTGTGGAGAGATCGATGAAGAGATTACGATACCGGAGCTCGTAAAAGAGGGAAGCCTCTGTCCGCATCAGGATTATGTTTACTTCAACTATCCAACAAAAGAAGAAGAGAAGGAAGTCAGACGTTTTGAAGAACGCAGTAAAGCAATGACAGAAAAAATCATGCGGGATACTCAGTTCCTTACGTACGTAAGAAGCCATAAGGGGTTCAGTGGACAGCTCTCAGATGATCTGCTTCTGGATAATCCGGCATATCTGGCATCACTGTTGATTTATTTACAGAGCAAAAATATTGCAATTCCGTCCAGATTACAGAGGCTTTTGGGGGCAAAAAAATTACCGGACATGAATGTGCAATGGATGGAGCGTCTGTTACAGGGATTCTTGTATGATGATGTGGATTCATACCTGTGTGACAAGACATATCGTGAATTGCTAATTGCTGATTTAAAATCCGACGGTCTGATAGAAAAGAAAAAAGTCGTCATGACGAAAAGTGCGGCAGTGGAAAAAATGCTCACAAATTCCCTTGGAAAATGTAACAGCATCCGTGATATTGTGTTCCATGAATATGAGGCATCCGGTCAGGATTTGAGGCT
The DNA here is from genome assembly GCF_040915385.1 of Coprococcus sp. RTP21204st1_G4_RTP21204_210225. Lineage (NCBI taxonomy): Bacteria > Bacillati > Bacillota > Clostridia > Lachnospirales > Lachnospiraceae > Coprococcus > Coprococcus sp. RTP21204st1_G4_RTP21204_210225. The sequence continues at coordinate 153,994 of NZ_JBCPDP010000002.1, forward strand.
GCTTGTTTTGACAGATTACATCCGGAAAGAATATGAAAAAGCAATTGGAAATACAGAATATGATGTTAACTCACTTGGAGTGCTTCCGTTTTTTGAGATGCTCCGTCGTGACAATGAAAAGAAAAACGAACAAATCCGTTTTGGGGTGCTTTGTGGAACGATTGTGATCATTCCGGCAGAGGCAAGAGAAGCATTAGAGCAGGCGATCGGAATGAGCGGAAAAGTTACATTCAGCAGGATCGGAAATCTTTCTGAAACAGATTATCTTAAAGTGACAGCGGTTGGAAATGCACATTTTCTCACAGGGGCGGTAACAGATATTTTCTCAAAAGGCTATATGCAGGTGCTGATCGGTACAAAATCGCTGTTAGGGGAAGGATGGGATTCTCCTTGTATCAATTCCCTGATCCTTGCAAGCTTTGTAGGCTCATTTATGTTAAGCAACCAGATGAGAGGGCGTGCCATCCGTGTGATGAAAGAACATCCGGAAAAAACAAGTAACATCTGGCATTTAGTCTGTTTAAGACCGTGGAACGAAGTGCTAAAGGCAGATGACAATCAGATCAGTGAAGATTACAGTATGCTGGAGCGAAGGATGGAACATTTTCTCGGTCTGCATTATACAGAAAATACGATTGAAAATGGAATGAAACGGTTGTCAGTTATTAAAACGCCATTTAATAAAACGAATATTGACAGGATTAACAGACAAATGCTGAAAATGTCGGGGCAGCGCGATACGTTAAAAGAACGTTGGAACAGTGCACTTGCAGTCTATGACAAAATGGATATTGTGGATGAGACAGAAGTAAAAGACAAATTTGTCACAAGTGTTGTTTTCTGGGATGCGATTCTTACAATGATCCTGTCAGGAATTCTGTGTCTGATCGGGGCAATTGGGGCAGGTATTGTTGCTGCAGCGTCCCAAAATGGTATCCTGGCCGGAACCTGTTACTTCTTCATTGCTGCCGGACTGGCTGGAATTATGATACGTTTCCCGAAAATTTTCATGTTGGGAAGTCCGCTAAAAAGATTAAAGGCATTTGGAAATGGAATCCGCAAAGCATTAGAGGAGCAACAGCTTCTGGAAGAAACACACTGTAAAGTTGAGACAGAATCAAACGGACCGGATAACCATATTATTTATCTGTCCGGTGGAAGCGGCAGGGATAAAGCGTTGTTCGCACAGTGTGTCAATGAATTTTTTGATGTGATCGACAACCAGCGTTACATACTTGTGAAAAAGAAGGGACACAAAGGACTGAATGGTTTCTATGCCATTCCAAATTGTTTTTCGAAAAAGAAGGAGGATGCGGAACGTTTTGCAAAATGCATGCATCCGTATATCGGAAATTATGACTGTGTGTATACAAGAAATGAAAAAGGAAGGGAACTTCTGTTAGAAGGCAGGGTGAAGGCACTTGCCAATCGGGAGGAGCGGTGCATTTCCCACAAAAAAGTAAAAGGGGCGTTAGAGTAGAAAACATATTGACAACGAAATATAAAAAATTTGTAGAATTCAAAATTTAATATGAAATGTGAGATAGAGCGTATGGAAATAAACTATACGTTCTATTTTTTTGCCTTTTTGAGAAAAATGATTAAAAAACTATTGACATTTTGTTACTGGAAAGACCGCAAAGTCTATTTTGATATCGGTTGGTGTCCGTCTGGCAGCGTTCAATCTGAAACAAATCGCCAACCTGACCTGTACGGACGAACTGGACTTATACAGTATTGGGGAGAAAAAAGTAGCACTGTTTTGCTGTATTCCGGATGCAGACACCAGCATGAATTATCTGGTCGGCATGATTTACAGTAATCTGTTTCAGACACTGTATTATGTGGCAGATCGGAAGTACGGAGGAAGGCTTCCGATTCCGGTACACTGCATTATGGATGAATGGCCAAACGTAGCCTTGCCGGATGATTTTGACAAGATTCTGGCAACCATGCGTTCCAGAGGGATTTCCTGCAGTATCATCATCCAGAACATTGCACAGATGAAAGCCTTATTTAAAGACTCGTATGAGAGTCTGATCGGCAACTGCGATGAATTTTTATATCTGGGTGGAAATGAAAAAGAAGGACATAAGTATGTCTCGGAATTATTGGGAAAAGAGACATTGGATACCAATACCTACGGACAGACAAAAGGGCGTAGCGGCAGCTATTCGGTGAATTATCAGCAGACAGGAAGGGAACTTTTAACACCGGATGAAATACGGCTTTTAGATAACCGCAAAGCGATTTTGTTTATTCGTGGGGAGCGTCCGATCATGGACGATAAATATGATTTAAAAAAGCATGTGAATTTCAGATACACAGAGGACGGTGGTGCATCGCCTTATGATTATGCGAAAACACCACTGGCTCACGACGACCTAAAGATTGACATTAACAGATTAGACGATTACGAACTGCTGTCTACCGAGGACATCCTTGGTGAATAGCAGTTTTTTGATGGATTGGAGTGATGTGTATTGAAGAAACTTCTCACAGGAGAAAAAAATAGAACAAAAAAGAATACAACTGAAAAAATGATAACCCCGATGCCGATGGGGAGAAAACAGAAAAAGTGGATGAGCCTTTATATGGCACTGGTACTGACCGTAACGGTTGGAGCAACGACCGCATTCGCAGCCGGAGATCCGTTGTCCGTTATCAATAACCTGTCTACCTTTATTTTTTCTCTGATTCGTGCGATCGGTTTGATTTTGCTTGGATTTGGTGTTGTGCAGGTTGGTCTGTCTTTAAAAAGCCATGATCCAAGCCAGAGGGCAAATGGATTTCTGACACTGGCCGGAGGGGTAATTATTACGTTCGCCAAAGAAATCCTCGATTTGATTATGGCGTAAGCCTCTTTGAAAAAATATATCAGGAAACAGCAGGAGTGCCGGAAGGTACTCCTGTATTCAAAAATATGTTTAAGGAGGTGAGAGTTTTTGAGTGATAACTGGATTGTACAGAATCTAAACTCAGCACTATCCACATGGAGTGAAAAGATGGCAGAACTGTGGACTCTGCTGACCGAAAATCCGGCAACTTTTAAGGGCGGCGGCATCTGGCGGATTATGGTAAATATTAATGATGCACTGACAGCCATTGCTTATGGATTACTGGTATTATTTTTCGCAGCCGGAATCATTAAAACGTGTGGCAGTTTTACAGATCTGAAAAAGCCGGAACATGTGCTAAAAGCATTTATCCGGTTTGCACTTGCTCAGGGAGCAATTACATACGGGATGGAACTTATGCAGGCACTGTTTTCCATTGTGCAGGGAATCGTGACAACCGTAATGAGTGGCTCCAGTATGGCAGGAAGCGTGACGGAACTGCCAACGGAGATTGTAGATAAGATTGAGAGCGTGGGAATGCTGGAATCCATTCCGTTGTGGATTGTTACACTGCTTGGCAGTCTGCTGATCACTGTATTGTCATTTGTAATGATCCTGACAGTGTATGGCAGAATGTTCAAAATCTATATGTATACGGCAATCGCCCCGATTCCGATTTCCTCATTTGCAGGAGAACCCACGCAGTCCATTGGAAAGAACTTTATCCGTTCTTATGTAGGCGTATGTCTGGAAGGGGCAATTATTGCACTGGCATGTATTATCTTTTCTGCTTATGCAGCAAGCCCTCCGGCTGTCGGAGATACGGAGTTGAGTGCAGTTACAATCGTGTGGAACTATGTCGGAGAACTGGTATTTAATTTACTGGTGCTGGTTGGAGCAATTAAGGCATCTGACCGTATTGTCAGAGAAATGATGGGACTTGGAGGTTAAAAATATGGATATAAAGAAAACATTAAGATATAACTGGGAATTTGGACGTGAGACAGTAGCAATACGAGTGAGCTCTTATCGGAACAATGGAAATTTATATGTAGGACTCTGCCATAAGGAAGGGAGAGAATGGGAAGATTTTGGAGATGTAACCATTAATCTGCCCTATCAGTTCTTAGAGCCAAATGAGGCTTTTATAACAGGAGATTTTACCAAGGATATGCTTCATTTTATCAAGGAACATAAACTAGGAAAAGTGTTGAATGAAACAGGAAGATCAGGATATGCAACCTATCAGAAGGTAGCGTTTGATCTAGCAAGACTTGCGGAATTTGATCCGGAAGGCGTTGCAGAACACTGTAGATTTGCCGGGATAGAAGTACCGAAAGAAAAACCACAGAAAACGAAGAAACAAAGCAGAGGAAAGGAGCGATAAGTTATGGAAGTCAAGATGAATAAAGAAATCCGGGACTATCAGGAATCCATGTTTATGGGACTGGACCTGAGACAATGTGTGTGTTCTGTTCTTGCGATTCTTACAGCAATCGGAATTTACTTTGGAATGCGTGAAATTACCGGACAGGAAATAACCGGATGGCTGTGTGTGCTTGGTGCTACTCCATTTGCTGCCTGTGGCTTTTTCAAATATCATGGTATGACAGCCGAACAGTTTTTATGGGCAGTGATCAAATCCGAATTGCTGTATCCGAAGAAACTGGTGTTTCAGTCGGAAGATATCCACTACTCCTGCATGCAGGAGACCATCTCGCTGGGAGAAAAGAATCAAAAGGATGGAGCGGAAATCATAAAAGAGCGGGAGCAAAGAGCAGAAGCAAAACAGAGAAAGAAACGCAAGGGAAGGAGTGATGCCTTTGATTAAAACCTTAAGTCAGGCACTTCGGATGGATAAGGAACGCTTCAAAGTTCCGAAATCAGTCCAACAGGCAATTCCCATCCAGCGAATCTGGCCGGATGGAATTTTTCAACAGGGAACGAAATTCTCAAAAACATATCGTTTTACAGATATCAACTATTATATTGCGAGTAAGGACAATAAGACAGAAATGTTTCTGGATTATTCCGAACTCTTAAATTCACTGGATTCCGGCATTTCTGCCAAAATTACCATCAATAACCGGAGAATCAATAAAGAAGAATTTGAAAAATCAATCCTGCTTCCAATGAAGGAAGATGGACTGGACCACTATCGGGAAGAATACAACGAAATGCTCCTGTCTAAGATTACAGGAACAAACAACAGCATCTATCAGGAACGGTATCTGACTGTCAGTGTACATAAAAGATCGATTGACGATGCAAGAACCTATTTTGCACGTATCGGAACAGACATCGTAACACATCTGGCAAAGTTATCGTCCACAGCAGAAGGACTGGACGCAGAGAGCCGGCTCCAGATTTTCAGGGACTTCTTCAAGGGAGATGTCCCACAGGCATTTCCGTTTGATCTGAAACAATTTGCCAAGAAGGGAACAAGTTTCAAGGACTGGATGTGTCCGGATTCTATGGAATTTGAACGTGACCATTTTAAAATCGGTGACAGGTACGGAAGAGTCCTGTATATGCAGGATTATGCAAGTTATGTTAAAGATGACATGATTTCAGAACTGTGTGACTTCAGCCGGAATCTGATATTGTCGATTGATATCCTGCCAGTCCCTACGGATGAAGCGGTAAGGGAAATCCAGAACCGACTGCTTGGTGTGGAAACCAACGTGACCAACTGGCAGAGAAGGCAGAACGCTAATAATAACTTCTCGGCAATCGTACCATACGATATGGAACTTCAGAGAAAAGAAACCAAGGAAATGCTCGATGATCTGACAACCAGAGACCAGCGTATGATGTTCGGAATTTTGACAATGGTACATCTGGCAGACAGTAAAAAACAGTTGGATTCCGATACGGAATTATTATTGTCGATAGCAAGAAAGCATCTGTGCCAGATGGCAACATTAAAGTGGCAGCAAGTGGACGGACTCAATACAGTGCTTCCTTACGGACTGCGAAAGATCAATGCCCTGCGTACATTGACAACGGAATCAACGGCTGTTTTAATCCCGTTCCATACACAGGAAATCCTGCAGCCGGGCGGTATCTATTATGGGCAGAATGCAGTCAGCAAGAACCTTCTGGTAGCCGACCGGAAGAAACTGATGAATGGAAACAGTTTCCGGTTGGGCGTCAGTGGATCAGGAAAGAGCTTTTCGGCAAAAGAAGAGATTGTGCATCTGGCATTGAGTACCGATGACGATATCCTGATTCTTGATCCGGAGTCCGAATTCACAAAATTAGTAGAGGCTCTGGGTGGACAGGTTGTAAAAGTATCTGCGACATCAGACAATCACCTGAATGCAATGGATATGGACGCAGCCTACGGCAATGAAAAGAATCCACTGATTGAAAAATCGGAGTTTATTCTGTCTGTATTTGAACAGTTGGTTGGAGCAGGAAACCTGTCAGCAAAAGAAAAGTCAATCCTGGACCGCTGTGCTGCAGATGTGTACCGGGATTATATCCGAAGTGGTTATACCGGAGAAGTTCCGACATTGAAAGATATGTACCGACAGTTGATGTTACAGCCGGAAGAAGAGGCAAGGGGACTTGCACTGTCATCCGAACTTTTTATCAATGGAAGCCTGAACACCTTTGCACAGCCGACCAATGTGAATAAGAAGAACAGGATCATGGATTATGATATCCGGGAACTGGGGGAACAGCTTATGCCACTGGGAATGCTGGTTACCTTAGACAGTATTTTCAACAGGGTAATTCAGAACTGGAAAGAAGGAAAAACGACATGGATATTTGCCGATGAGTTCTATCTGTTATTCCGCTATGAATACAGTGCAAATTTCTTCTACCGACTGTACAAGAGAATCAGAAAATACAATGGATTCGTGACAGGTTTAACCCAAAATGTTGAGGAACTTCTGAAATCGGACACTGCAAGACTGATGTTGGCAAACAGTGAGTTTTTGATTCTTTTGAATCAGGCAAGTACAGACAGGGAAGAATTGGCAGCTCTTTTGAATATTTCCGAAAACCAACTGTCCTATATTACAAATGTATCGGTTGGCAGTGGCCTAATCCGTTGCTCTGGGAATATCGTACCATTTGAGAATACGTTCCCAAAGAATACAGACCTTTATAAACTAATGACAACAAAACCGGGAGAATCATAATGAAGAAAAAAGAAGAAGTAACGATAACTTTTTATGCTGCAGAGTGCGGTGAGTTCCATGATTTAGGAGAATATACAAAATGCAGAACGCTGGAAGAGGCATATAAAAAGTACCAGAAATATTGTAGAACATCTGCCAATATGTGTCCGGCTATTGAGTTTTCTATTCATGATCCAGAATCAATTTATTCAGACATGGAATATCCATTACCGTTGTCATCAAAAGACAGGGGAGACTTGGAACTTGTGCCATATTACAACGAACATCCACTGGTAAATGAGGCAATCAGACAGGTGGAGCAGTTGCAGAAACAGCAGGAAAAAAAGAAACATCGGGATGTTGCCCGATGAGATAAGAGATACGGAAAGAGGGTGACCGGATGAAAGATATCAAGGAACGGGTAAGGGATAAGAATCCGAAGATTCGAAATCCGGCTGCCCGACTTCCGAAAGAACTGGTTCGCTCAGCGGTTCTGGAAGCAAAAGAAAAGCCAAGGGAACTACATGAAAAAAGCAGTGGGCAGTCAGAATCCCCAACACAGTATGGAACTGAAAAAATAGAATCCGTACAGTACAGAGCGGCGAGTGTGGCAGGAAAAAGTATAGGGAAAACCACATATCAAGGTGGAAAAAAACTTGCTGGAGTGACCTACAGGAAGATAAAGGAAAGAAAAAGCAGACAGGAAGAAGCGAAAGCTGCCGAAGAAGCAATGGAGCAGGGGGCAGAAAGCGGAAAGAAATTAATCAAGTTGAAACCGGAGCAGGCAGCACTTGCCAAGGAGAATGGTAAACGGCAGGTGAAAGCAGCACCGAGAGTGGTAAAAGTATCCGGTCTGTCTCAAGAAAAAATAAAGACACAGGCATCCATGCAGAAACAGCAGATGGAAAAAAGTCTTCAGGCGATGCAGAAAGCAAGAGCAGCCCAGATGGCAAGAAAGTCAGCACAGGCATCGGCAGAAAGTGGAAAAGCAGTCCTTCAGGTAACTGGAAAGGGTTCAAAGTTATCCGTACAGGGAATTACAGCAGCGATTCAAAAAGGGGTAGTAGCTCTTGAAAAAATGGGAAAATGGATTGCTGCCGGAGGTAGTGCATTTCTTCTGGTATTTATTCTGATTGTGGGAATCATTGCAGGAGCAGCTTTCAGCAGTAATTCGGAAAGCTCCGAATCCCTAAGTGAAGAAGTGCTTGCGTATACTTCTGTGATACAGCAGTATGCATCCCAATACGGCATTCCGGAATATGTGTCTGCGATACAGGCCATCATGATGCAGGAATCTGGAGGCAGGGGAACAGACCCGATGCAGTGTTCGGAAAGTCCATATAATACAAGATTCCCACACACTCCTGGTTCTATTACTGATCCGGATTATTCGATAGAGGTTGGAGTACAGACCTTTGCAGACTGTATCAGACAGGCAGGATGCAGCAGTCCACAGGATCTGGACAAGCTGAAACTTGCATGGCAGGGATATAACTATGGAAATGGCTACATAGGATGGGCATTGCAAAGAGGCGGTTATACAGAAGCCAATGCATTGCAGTTTTCACAGGAACAGGCAGCTTCGCATGGATGGAGCAGTTACGGAGATCCCCAATACGTTCCCCATGTGATGCGGTATTATTCCGGTGGCAGCCTGTTTGCTGGTTTGTTTGGTAATCAGCAGATTGTGTCGGTTGCAATGGGGCAGCTTGGAAACAGTGGCGGTCAGAAGTTCTGGAGCTGGTACGGATTTGACAGTCGGGTAGAATGGTGTGCCTGTTTTGTAAGCTGGTGTGCGGATCAGAGCGGTCTGATTGCAAGTGGGAATGTTCCTAAATTCTCATTGTGCAGTGATGGAGTGTCCTGGTTTCAGGGAAAGAATAAGTGGCAGAGTGGCGGAACAACTCCGACAGCTGGAATGATCATCTTTTTTGACTGGGATCATGATGGAACATCGGATCATGTAGGAATAGTAGAAAAGTGTGAAGGTGGAAGAGTTTACACGATTGAGGGAAATTCCAGTGATCAGGTACGGCAGAGAAATTATGCAGTAGATTACAGTTCTATAATGGGATATGGGGTGATAAATTGATGGTTTCTTTCATAATTTGTTAAGGATTTTATAAGGGAGTTAATGAATCCTTTGGAAAATAGTCACAAAATAGGCACAGTTGATTGATAAATTGTTATTGTAACTTTTAGTGATAGACATATAAAGAGTTAGAAATCTTTATAATTGACTTGAATTAGGAGGTAGTGAATATGAGTGATCAGAATGTAAAAGCAGCACAAAAATATTTAAATGCGATGTTTGGTGGACATAAGGATTGGGTAAAACTGGATGAAGATGGAAAGACCGGAACAGCCGTGATGCAGGGAATCATTCGTGCATTTCAGATTCAGAATGGAATCTCAACGATTACAGGAACGGTTGGACCACTTACTATTAATACCATGAAGAAGTTAGCCATTATTACAAAAATGGATCCGAATGATACTCCGCAGGTTAATGTATGCTTGATTCAGTGTGCTCTGTTTTGCAAAGGATATGCTGCTGGAGGAATTACTGGAATTTATTATACATCAGGAGTAAATGCAGTTAAAAAGATGCAGGAAAATGCAGGACTGGAAGTTACGGGCAAAATTGATTGGAAAGTTTGGTCTGGATTGTTATCCCTAAACTGGTTTACAAAGGTTTCTGGTGGGGATTCCAATATTGTTCTTATTCAACAGCAATTAAATAGTGACTGGTCAGATGTTATTGGTGTTGGACCTTGTGATGGAATTGCCTCAAGACAGACAATTTTGTCTTTAGTTGGTGCATTGCAGGCGGCTGAAGGAGTTACAACTGAATTAATTACAGATTTGAATTCAGTTAATTTTGGCGATGCAACAACAAATGCGTTTCCGGGTACATTACAGAACGGACAGAACTCGACGAAATATGTTCCATTTAATAAGATTGCTCAATACGGACTATATTTTAACGGATATAATCCGGGAAGATTCGATGGCGTGTTTGATTCGACTACAGAGTCAAAGGTGTCAGAATTTCAGGAGTTTTATGGTCTGACAGGAATTGGACTTGTAACAAAAGGAAAAGTAAATGTTTCTACTATGAAATCATTGCTTACGAGTAAAGGCGATACAAACAGGGCAGCAAAAGCGTGTGACTGTGCAACAGTATTAAATAAACAACAGGCATTAGATATAAAAAATGCAGGGTATACTCATGTAGGACGTTATCTGACAGGTTCTGTTGGAAAAGAACATACACCGAAATATTTGACATCAACAGAAGTGAAAAACATTGAAAATGCAGGATTATCGGTATTCCCGATATATCAGGATGGAGGATATGAATTAAACTATTTTAAGGATCCGTCCCAGGGAAGTGTTGATGCACAGACAGCAATTTTAGCAGCCGAGAGAATCGGTATACCAAGTGGAACGACTATATACTTTGCAGTGGATTTTGATTGTTATTCATATCAGATTGATACATTTATTATACCTTATTTTGAACAGATTCACATGATCTTTTTCAGTTCGACAAATGATAAAAATTATAAAGTCGGCATTTATGCACCAAGATATGTATGTACTAAAGTTTATGAAGCAGGATTGGCAAGTAAATCATTTGTGGCAGATATGTCAACTGGATTTAGCTGTAATTTGGGATATTCGATGCCGAAGAACTGGGCATTTGATCAATTTTGTGAGTTGAACTCATTTTCTTCATCACCTTCGTTCCCACTGGATAAAGATGCATATTCAGGGAGAGATACTGGATTTAAAAAGTTCGATGCCGTATCGACAAAAACAGATGAGGAAATAGCGCAAGAAAATCTTCGGGCAAAGGTAAAAATAGCACGAAATCAATATGTCTATAATGTAATGGAGCCGCTTGGTTATCTGAATAAAATTATGGATGTGGGTGTGGAGTATGATAAGGAAATTTCACTGGGAACAATGATGAGTCCTCAAGGAGCAATTGATATTTCTACTAAAATATCCACATCGCTTGAAAGTTCAACTGGTAAAATTTATAATATAAAAGTGGATATAGGAAATGATGGAGAATTGACACAAACTTGCAAAAATCAAATTATGGAGATTTCATCAAATTTATCAGATACAGGTATAGAGGGAGCAGATAACTTTGGAAATACGATAGAAAAAATTGCTTTATCGGTTAAATCTGGTAATATTGCTTTTGAAATAAATAATGTTTTTGCCAATAGTGTAGAGTTTTCCATTGTATTTAGTACATCAGATTTGCTGCCAGAAGAGGAAAAAGAGTGGACAATATCGGTTGCTTTGATTTTTACAATGACATTAAATTCTAATAGTGGTCTTGAATTTAATGTTGTAGAATTCACAAAAGAGCATAGTAATATACTGGCAGGAGCCGTAATATTAGTTCTTGCGGGTGCATTAGTTGTAAATGCAATTCCGTCAATTATTGCTTTATTTTCAGCTGGAGCAGGTACTGTTTTTGGTTTGTTGATTCAAGCGCTGTAAATTGTAAAAGAATAAAAGAGACAATGGCCAGAGGTTCGATTTTATAAAGAGGACCTCTGGCAAAAGGGGGATTAAGAAGAATGCATATTAAATCAATTGTGTCAGATGAGGATAGGGAAGAATTAGAAAGAATGCTTTCGCTTGGGTTTATAATTCCTAATCAATTATTTAAAACAAGACAGAAAAGTAGAATGATTATCTATATTTTTACACCTGTAGAATTTTTACTGTCGATTAATTGTTATCTGTCGGAAAGTTATTTGATGTTTGGAATAGGGATTGGAACTTGTGTGGCTTGTGTGGCTTGGATTATTTGGTATCAAATGATTGGTAAAAATTTTGAAAAAAATGTTCATGAATTTGTCTGGGGTAGATCAGGATATGAAACGGTGGATATCGATGAAAACGCAATTAAAATAGATGAAGATCAAATTTATGAATTTAAAAATATTGATAGAATGTTCTTATATAAAAACTTCTTTTTTTTCATAACAAATGAAAAGAAAATATTTATATTTAAAACGACAGATATGGAGTCGGATGAACTTATAAAAATTATTAAAACAACAGGGATTTTATTTGAAAAAAAAGAAAAACCATTTAATATTTATAAGTATTGTAAAAAAGGAAAAAGTTTTTAAAAATAAGCAGAGGATGGTGGATTTATCATCCTTTTAGAGAAGAGCATGTATTTTAAAGGGAATCTGGTTTTGCAGGTTCCCTTTTTGCCATCAAAAACGTTGATGTTTTATCAAATGACGCTAAAAATAAAAAGAATAATGCAGGGGGTGACATTATTAGTTATCGCTGTAATATTTGGATAAAATATAAATAAAACATAAAAAATATAAATAAATTATAAAATGGCGACAGTTTTTTCTTGTTCAAGTGTTTATTATATAGAGGACAAAATAAGACAGCAAAGGAAGTGGTGCTGTTGCATCGGAAAAATGACACAAAATTAGTGATGTCCATTCGGGAAAAGAATTGAAGGGGATTCTTTTCCCCATTTGTCGTGTTACGAAAGACTGAGGGTAAGAAAATATGCTAGAACTTGCAATCTGTGATGATGACATCATCCTATGTAATTGGTTAGAACAGAAGCTGCTCCATTATGGGAAAGCGAATGACTGTCAGATATCTATAGAAATATACTATTCTGCGGAGCAGCTTCTTAACAGGCTGGAAGAAGAATCCTACGATATGTTATTCCTTGATATTTGTCTGGAACATGAGAATGGAATTGATATCGGAACGGAGATACGAAAGAAAAATTATGGAAAAGAACTGCGGATTACCTATATTTCAACATATCAGGAATATGCTATGAAATTATTCCGTATTCATCCATTTGATTTTCTTGTAAAGCCAATCCGAGAGGAAGAACTTTTCCGGGTGATAGGTGAATTACGGGAACTGTTAAAAGAACGGAAGAAAATATTTGAATATACGGATACAAAAGGAATCCACAAGATTTCTTATGACAAGATCCTGTATTTTTATAGTCTGGGAAAAAGAGTACATATCGTGACATCGGAAAAAGAATATGAATATCGAGGAAAATTAAAGGATGTAGCGGATGTAACAGAAGAATATTTCTTACTGATTCACAAGTCCTATCTCATCAATATGGAACACGTGGAGCATTACGAATATGACAACGTGGTTATGAAAGACAAGACACGTCTCAGTATCAGTAAAGCAAATCGCAAGAAGGTCAGGGAAAGACTATTACAAACGGAGAAGAAAAGATTATGAATATCCATTTGATCACTTATCTGACAAGTAAATTATTCTGGATTTATACTGTGTTCCGTTACAATACCATCCTGTATCCAAAAAATGAGGATACACAAAAGCTATTTGCATATTTTTGTGCATATCTGCTTTCATGCTGGGGAAGCATGCAGTGGGGAACGATGTACGGAGATCTGATCTTTGAGCTGATAGCTCTGTTAATTATAACAGTGGCATATCAGGCAGACTGGCAACATCATGTCTGGAATACACTTATGGTATATATTATGGGAATTTTATGTGATGACCAGTGGTACAGATCCGAAAGGAAATCAGATCAGCTACGTTTATGATAAGAATTATCAGCAGGTCAAAGCAACCGATGCAAAAGGAAATACAATTACTTATAAGTATGACAGCATGGGACGTGTCATAGAAGAGAGTAATAAAGATTTTGGAACAAAGCTCTATGAATATGACAAAGCAGGAAATCTGAAAAAATATACCGATGGAAATGGAAATGCAACCGTATCCAAGTTTGATTCTCTTGGACAGGTGCTTCAGTCCAAAGATGCAGTTGGTAATATAACCAAATATGAATATGACGCATTAGGAAATGAAACCAAGATTACTTATGGAGATGGAAGCAGCCATTCCAAGGAATATGATAACTGCGGAAGACTCGCTAAAGAGACAGATGAATTAGGTGCAGTTACCACTTATACTTATGATGCGGCAGACAATCTGGTATCAAAATCAGATGACAGTGGAAGAACCTGGACTTATACCTACGATAATACAGGAAACCGCTTAAGTGAAACCAACCCAGAAGGTGGAACTACCACATATACTTATGATAAAGCAGGAAATCTGGTATCTTCTACCGATGAAGAGGGAAGAACAGATACTTATGCTTACGACAAGGCAGGAAATCTGACTACATCCAAAGATGCCCTTGGATATACCGTATCCATGAAGTATGACTTAAATGGAAATCTGGTATCCTCTACCGATGAAAATGGAAATACCAGTACCATGACTTACGATGGTAATGGAAACATGACATCGGTAAGCGATGCAAAGGGCAACATTACAGCAATGAAATATGATTCCACCGACAATCTGGAACAGACGGTGGATGCCCTGAAAGGAAAGACCACTTACGAATACGATTCACAGGGCAACAGCACAAAGATGACAGATGCCCTCGGCAATGCGTATAGTTATGTGTATGATAAAGAGGGAAATAACACATCCATAATACTGCCGACAGGGGACAAGGTGCTGATGGAGTACGATGCCATCGGACAGCTTGTAAAATGTACGGATGCACAGGGACTCGTAATTACCTATCAATATGACGGAGCAGGCAACCTGATCCATTCCTCCGACAATGGTGGAAACAGTATGGATTATACTTATGATGGTGCCGGAAATGTACTGACACAGACCGATGAACTTGGCAGGACAGCAACATACAAGTACGATCAGTACGGCAGACTCCTGAAACTTACTGAAGCAGACGGAAGTATCACATCTTATGAATATGATGTTATGGACCGCATTACAGCGGTAACGGATGCGGAAGGTCATAAAACAACCTTTACCTACGATAAAGTCGGCAACCAGTTATCCATGACAGAAGAAGAGGAAGCCACATATAAATACGCTTACGATAAGAAAGACCGGGTTATTTCTCAGACAAATCCACTGGGAGCATCCAGCACCTTTAAGTATGACGGAAATGATAATGTGACGGAATCTGTCGATGAAAACGGTACGGTTACCAAGTATGCTTACGATAAAAATGACAATCTCGTATCCCAGACAGACGGAAATGGAAATACGACAACCTACCAGTATGATGAACTGGACCGCAAGATCGGTGAGACTTCTCCGTTAAAAGAAACAAATGAATACCGTTATGATGCCATTGGAAATCTTACCAAATCAAAAGATCCGATGGGACTCATTACCGAATACAAATATGACAGCCTGAGTAACATGACGGAACAGATTTCTCCAAAGGGAGCAGTTACCAAATATGATTACGACAAGCATGGCAATGTCATTTCTGTAACGGATGCAAAGGGAAATGAGACACAGTACAGTGTTGACCTGAATGACAATGTCACAAAGATGACACAGGCGAATGGTGGAGAGTATACCTATAGTTATGATAAAGCCGGACGTCTGAAGAGTATGACCAGTCCACTGGGTTATACTAAAAATTTCTCTTATGATAAAGTGGACAACGTGGTAAAAGAAAGCGACAGCTTAAAGAGTACCACTACTTATACTTACGATAAGCTCCATAACATGAAGTCTTCTACCAATGCACTGGATGGAACAACCAGCTTTTCTTATGATAAGTATGGCAATCTGGTGAAGGAGACAGATCCGCTTGGACGGAGCAATACCTACAGTTATGACCTGGCAGGTCAGATGACTTCTGCAGCTGATCCGCTTGGTAAGATAACTGCTTACACTTACGACCCGGCAGGAAATATTACTGAGATCACCAAACCGGGTGGAAGAAAGACCAGCTATGGATATGATAAGAATTATAATGTTACATCTGTAACAGATCCGATGGGCTATGTTGCAAAGACAGTCTACGATAAAGACAACCGTGTAACAGAAGAGACCGATGCACTGGGGCAGAAGGAATCCTATACCTATGATAAGGACAGCAGGGTAACTTCTATTACAGACAAGCGTGGATTCACAACGGGATTTGATTACGATGCACATGGGAATATTCAGGTTGTTACAGATAAGACCGGATTAAAGAGCCATCTGGAATATGACAAGAATGACAACCTGACCAAAGTAACTGATGCCCTTGGCGGTGTAACAACTTATGGTTACGACAACATGGATAACCTGGTGACCTTCACCAATGCAGCAAATAAGACAACGAATTATACTTATGACTTAGAAGGCAACCTGACATCCATCAAAGATCCGGAAGGAAGAACGGAGAAATTCGACTATGATGAAAAAGGCAGACTGACCGGACATACACAGGCAAGCGGCAAGAAAACCACGTATGATTACGACAAACTGAATGACCTGTTGGAGAAATCTTATCAGGACGCAAAAGGCGAGACATCCGAAAAGGACGTGACCTACGCATATAACAGTGCCGGGGAACGGGTATCCATGAAGGATCAGACAGGCAAGAGCAGCTACGAATACGATGCACTTGGAAGAATCACCAAAGTGACAAGCGGTTCGAAAAAGGATGTCAGCTACGTTTATGATGACGCAGATAATCTGCAGGCAATCGTATACCCGGATGGGACAAAGATCAGCTATGAATACGACTTAAATGATAATCTGGTAAAACTGACAGACCGTAATAGAAAAGTAACCACTTACAAGCATGATGCACTGAACCGTGTGACAGAAGTTACTAGAAGTAATGGAACAAAGACGGAAGTATCTTACGATGCAGAAGATCATATCACAAAGATTGTGAATACCTGTGGTTCCTGCGGCAAAGTAATCAGTACTTATGAGGGATTATCGAACTGGTTTATATTGTGTTACAAAGTGTTGTAAAGCCCGGAATTACAGGCTTTTTTAAAATTGACTTACATATAAAGTGTTATATTTATTTATCCTGATTTGACCGAAATTTGCCCCGAGATTCTTTGTTTGGATTTGTTTGAAAATAGTTTGATAAAAATAAAATAGAATGAAATATTTGAAATAAACATAAAAAAATATAGACAAAATAGGGAATAAGATATAATATTAAAGTAAATATATAATCTAAGGAGGAAGGATATTTATGAGAAAAATTTTTAAACGATTTGCTTCACTTTTGACAATCTTTATATTGACTATTATGTCAATAGTTCCTGTCCATGCATCGGAGAATACTTCTGTTGTAAATGTTACGGATGATTTGGCGATACAGATGGCAGAACGTTTTGCAAAGGGAATAGGAGAAAATAGCAATATTGTTGCTAATAATCCGAGAAAATTTTATGATACAACAGGTCAAGCTATTGGATATATTGTAAATTACAATTTAGAAAACAAACCATATGGATATGTAGTTTTTGATACTACGTGTGAATCTTTGATATCAGAATACTCATTTGGTAATAATTCAGCAAATCCATATGAGGTGATTTATCAAAGTGAAGCAAATGTATTTAGTGAAAAAGCAAATACCTCTGAAATATATAAAATAGCTCCGTTTGAATATGGTATTGTTGATAATTTGGGAAAGATTAGAACGAATTATGGTGAAACATTAGAAAAAACAGTACTGTCCTTGAATGAGAGTAGGGGAAAAGACCCAGCTACTTGGGATGAGGTTTTGCTAGATATTGATGAAGTTTATGAAAACTACACGCTTGTTTCAACAAATCATCTTCAAGAATTTATTTCCTTTAATGAGCCGTATATAGAAAGTGTAACAGGACATTATGCATGTGCAGTTAGTGCATTATTAGCATGTGGTGCATATTATAATGCTGTTGATTATACAGATATTGCAGGTGATTATATGGATATTTGGGATTCAACAGGAACGACAGTTTCATCGGAGAGTGGAGGAATAACATATGGTTCAACAACTATTGGCAATATTGGACCTGGATTTGTGGACTTTTGTGCTGGAAAGAATGTTTCTGTAACACAAAATACTGACTATAGTCCCAATTATAATTTTTTCACTAATTGCATTGATAGAGGAGATATAGCAGTTGTCCATTGTGGTATAATTAGCAGTGATACTGGAGAACGTGCGGGGCATTCAATGGCAGCAGAGGGATATGCAACTTTGCGAGCATATAATTCTGGAAATACAGTACATACATTGATGGTATTTGATGGATGGGGGGATACAGTACGTTATTTGAATTTTGATTTTGATAGTTGGACAGACATATCGGGGACTACATTTAATGGATAAGAAACGATTGATTTTGTTAATCATACTTTTGCTTGCAATAGTATTAATTGTGCTTGGCGTAAAAGGAAATGTTTTTAAGGAGAATCGTCAAAATATGGAGTTGCGTTCTAGTGGAGATGATAATTCTCATTGGTTTCATTTGAGTGGGGTTGTTGTAGAGAAAACTTTTGATACACTTTTAATAGAACTAAATGAGAAGGAAGAAAGTAGTCTATTTTTTGATACGACAAAAGTTAGTTTAGATTGTACTAAGTGTAAAGGTGATCTAGAACAAGTATCAGAAGGAAATGTTATTAAATTTTATTTTTTTAAGTATAATATTGATGGTGAAACGGTAAAAATTGAAAGAATAGTAAGATAAAAGTATAAGTAAGAGTTCTGCTATCAGAACATTATTATTAGTGAGGTAAAGGAACAAGGCGAAGCCGAGACGCCGTAGGGCAGTCCTTTACGGAACGGACACAGCCAATACCATCATGATACATAAGAGGACTTGAAAGGTCACAAACCTTGCAAGTCCTCTTGTTTATCTTATGGGTTACTTCTGTCGGATTGCATTTTCCAATAGACCGCTTCTTTCGTGGCTTCTCGGAAAAAGCTATCCTGTCTGGTATATGACAGATGTTCATTCTGGATATAAGCGTCTGATTCGCAATCATATTCGTAAGGGATTACCTGTGCTGTTCCCTGTTTTTCATCAATTCCATAGATAATTACTTTGGAATCTCTCAATGCCAGTCCGAGTGTCAGAAAGCCGGAAGTGAAATAATTGTTGTTGTGTGGAGCGGTTATGCTTTTCAGTGCATGAAAGAAGTCTGCTACTTCCTCAGTCTGTCCATTCTCAAAAGCCGGAATGATATGTAAGGTGTTGTTTGCCTTATCTGCATATGCCCGGCAGACCAGAACGGAAGAATCCGCTTTTTGTATGATACCGTCAAAATAATCGCCGGAGTATGCAGTTGGCTGATAGAAAATGGCGGTTTCTTTTGTTGTAAGGTTATGATAAGTCAGAAAGCCGTTTACAAGCCGGACAATCTCGATATCATCCCCGTAGGTAAATCCGTTCTGCTCTAAAAGAGAATAGAAAGTTCTGGTAAATTCTTCCGGCAGTTCAATCCCCAGTTTTTCTGTGATAAGCATATCTACATATTCTTTAAATGAACCATACAGAAGTTCATTCAGCGTCATATTGCCCAACGTGGCAATCTGCTTCAAGCGTTTCTCATTGGGAAGATTCACACCCTTTTCCCAACTGTTTACAGAGCCTTTCGGGGCATTATCTATGATTTCCCCAAACTTCTGCATACTGTAACCGTATTTCTTGCGTATCTGTAAAATTCGTTTTCCTACTGCTTCTTTATTCACAAACATATGCACACCTCGTTTCTGTTTTCATCATAACACAAGATAAGGATAAATGTAAGGGTAAAATTATAATAAGTTATAAAAAGATATAGTTAAGCGTTTGAAATACAAAAATAAAAAGTAAGGGAAAAAGTAAAATAATTGTTGGCAAGAAGAAAAAACAGGTCTATGATGAGGTTAAGAGGTAAGGAGAAAAGTAATGAAATAAATATAGACGTGGATATGAAAAGGACTTGTCACACTTACCAGACACTCATTCACCATGATTTCAAAAAAGGAGAAATGTAGCATGCAGATTACATTGACAAAAGAACAGGTCAGAGAAGCGTTCGGGGAACTCCGTTACATGGGAGCAGACTACTGCTACAAGTATGATAAGGAAACCCGGAAGAAAACCGAGGAAGTGGAAGCATTGAAACTTCACCTCGGAAGCATGAAACTTGGAAACAGCGTAGATATCCGTCTGGAAGCAACAGAACTTCCAAAGGTAGAGCCTTACACAGTGGTAGAACTAGAAGAAGCGGTATATGCCCCTTATGTGCAGAGAGGAAACTTCCCGGTATTGGTGGACAGAATCTCCTGCAAGGGTATCCGTGTTGTTACCGGAAAAGGAAACGTGTAGAGACTGTTCCCGGAAATTCTCTGCGGACTGCTCCGTACAGCGTGAAAGGAGCAAAGGGAGTAGAGAAGTTCCGGGAACGTGGCGAAAGCCACGGCATACTACGAAAGGCAGGGATGATGATAACAGAGGTAATGAAAATTTCAGAACCCCCCTATACTAACAGGGGGGGTAACTCGTCAGAAAGAAGATTTGACAGCACTGATTGACTGGTGTCAGATTACTGTCAAAGGTGTAGACGTGTTCATAATCATAGAAGATATCTTGCGGATTCCACTGAGTTTTATGGAACTGCATGGTAAGGAAAAAGGAATTGCTGGACACGAACTGATAGCAAGATTTGACAATATCAAGATTCTGAAACCGACAGGAAATGCACAGTATGAGGGATTTCAGATTCTTATGAGTGGTTCGGGGTGCAGGAATTATGAAAATTTCCTTATGATGAATAAGGAAACATGGTTTGATTTTCTGGAAAGAGTTTGCAGATACCCGGTGAATTTTCCGAGGATAGACTTGGCAATCGACGATACAAAGCCTTATCTGTCTATCCCGGAATTGATTCGTCTGAAAAACGAGGGGCTGATATCTAGTCAGTTGCGTGATACAGCAGAGAATCGTTCTGATAGACTGAAAGAGGATGAAATAGAAGCGCAGGGAAAAACACTATATCTCGGCAGTAAACACAGTGATTTTCGGATTACATTCTATGAAAAGGGATATGAACAGGCAGAAAAGTTCGGAAAAGAACTCAACCCGGACTGGAACAGATATGAACTTCGATTCCGGCACAAAAAAGCGGTCAGATTAGTAGAAGAACTTCTGAAAGACAGGGATGTGGCACGGATTGCGTTGTCTGTATTAAACGAGAAAGTGCGGTTTTTACAGAAGCCGGAAAACAGCACGGTTACAAGAAAACGGCTTTATCCTACTTATCCCCCGTGGGAAGAAATCATGCAGGATGTAGGGAAGATAAAGTTGACCATGAATCCAGAGAAAAAGACACTGGAACGAACATGGCAGTGGCTGAACGTAGCAGTTTCGCCCTCTTTAAAGCTAATGGATAAAATCGGAAAACTGGATAACAGAGATTATATCCGCCAGCTAATAGAACGGGGGCAGATGAACGAAGAACAACAACGCATATATGAGGACTATAAAAAATCTTTCCTTTTGAGGGAAGAAGAAAGGAGAATCTTTGACAGAACATACACAGAAAACGATACAGACAAAGAAAGCCCTTACAGTGAATGAAGCGTCAGAGTATACGGGAATTGGAAGAAATAATCTGCGAAAGCTGATTACATGGCAGAAGATTCCGGTCATAAGGATTGGAAATAAGATTCTTATACGCTCTGAGGTTTTAGACCAGTTTTTGAAGAAAAACGAAGGGCATAATCTGAAAAATAAATATGAAGTAATTGCAGTATAAACACAAATAAGCATATAATACTGTCAGACCAGTTCTGATAGTCCTTGCACGGAAAGGAGCGTGCAGATTGGGCAAGGACTTAAAAGGAAATCCATTACCGCCGGGAATTATGCAGAGAAAAAGCGGAATTTACAGAGGGCGGTTTTATTACAAAGGAGAAACGTATACAAAAGATAATGCGGACTTAAAAAAGTTAGTTCAAGAAATGGAAGATTTACGCTATGAAGTCAAGCATGGGTTGAAAGGAAAGGGCGATAATATCACTCTGGATACATGGTTTGATATCTGGCTGAATACCCATAAGAAGCGGACTATCAAGGAGAGTACACAAGTACGTTATGATGATTTTTACAGACGTTACATAAAGAAGCAGATAGGAAAACAACGTGTGGCAGATTTTAATCCGATTATTTTGGAACGTCTGCTTCAGAATATGGCAGATGATGATTACAGCACAAAGACTATACGGGATGTGTATAATATTCTCAATGCTATGTTCAAATATGCAGTGCATAACAGGATTCTTACATTCAACCCATGTGCAGGAGTGGAAGTTCCCAAAACAAAGACAAAACAGATACGGGTACTGACTGTGAAAGAACAACGGGAAGTATTGGAACACGCAAAGGAGAGAATACACGAGAATCTCATACAGGTAGCACTCGGAACGGGAATGCGTGGCGGAGAACTGCTTGGGCTTACATGGGATGATGTAGATTTTCGGAAACGGGAAATTTCTGTAAATAAAACGTTGGTGTATATCAAAGATAAGGAAACAAAGAAGTATGTATTCAAGTACCAGACACCAAAGACAAAGAACAGTATACGGACGATTCCCATGCAGGACAGTGTGTATAAGGCTTTAAAACGTCAGTGGATTCAGTTGAAAGAAATGCAGTTGTCAGCTAGTGAATGGCAACCATTAGAGGGATTTGAAAATCTTGTGTTTGTTGGAAAGAACGGAAAACCGATTACAGAACACACCTTTCAAGTGACGTTAGACTGGATAGAAAAATCTATCAATAAGGAACGAAAAAAGCAGGCAGAGAAAAACAAGACAGTGTTTATACCGATTCCGCATTTTTATCCACATGCACTTCGTCATACTTTTGCAACGCGTTGTTTTGAAGCCGGGATTGACGCAAAGGTAGTACAAGGATTCCTCGGACATTATTCCATAGCAATCACACTGGATTTGTATACGCACGTCACAGATGATAAAGCAAAATCGGAAATGGATAAATTACAGAATTTGTATAAGGAAATCATATAATCAGAACAAGAATAAGAAAGAGAATAGAAAAGGTGCAACATTTCTTTAGAAAATTATTTGACCGAGATTTGACCGAAGCGGATTTTGCAACAAGTACAGAACAGCGAAAACCCGCTAACCACAAGGGCTAACGGGCTTCGTTGTTTTATAGTTATCTAAAGGAATGAGTACAAGTACAATGATCAGGGATATGTAGTTGGAGAAACAGCTACGGAACTGGAAGCTGGAACAAGAAAGACGCCAAGCTGGGAAGACTGGTACAACTGGGGCGATACACAGAAAGAGACAGACAAAGCAGACTGTGAGCATCAGGAAAAAGAGATCCAGACGACACGTACCTATGAATACGATGACAACTGGGAACTGACACGCTGTACAGAAAAAGCAGAGGGCGGTAAAAAGACAGTCCATAATTATACTTATGACAAGATTGGAAACCGGACCTCTTACGAGAAGATCGAGGATGGTGTCAGCAAAGCAAAATATAACTATAAGTACAACGATTCCAACCAGCTCATCAAACGCACCAATGCAAAGATCTGGGGCGATCCGGGAACAACCTACAGCTATGATAAAGATGGCAATCTGATCCAGGAATGTGATAAGACAAACAGTGCAGATCCGGTTACTTATGAATACACAGCAGAGAATCGTTTGGCAGTAGTAAAACAGGGTGGAACAGTCCTGATGGCAGCCATGTACGATGGAGATAACAACCGGGTATTCGAACTTGATAACACCTATAAATGGGAAGACTGCTATGGCGATGAAGTCCTGATCCCGGCGAACCAGCGTACCGAAGATGGAAACAGCCCGAAAGAGCAGCTTGCCTCTCTGGTAAAAGGCGGTTCCAATGCCAAAGGATACACACTGACAGAGTATATCAACGATATCAATCGCGAGAATACAGAAGTCCTTGCAGAGTATGGAGCAGACGAGAAAGTACGTCAGGCTTATACTTATGGAGAAAGTGGAATCGGAGAACGGGTAAGCGTTGATAAATCGGAAGAAAGCAGTTATTATTTATATGACGGAAGAAACAGCGTGACCGGAATCCTGACCGAAACAGCTAATCTGACGAACAGTTATCAGTATGATTCATACGGTAACCTTACATCAGGAACAGCAGACGGTGTCAATTACTACGGTTACAATGGGGAGTCCACAAATGTAAAAACAGGACTTCAGTATCTGCGGGCAAGATACTATAACGCAGAGAACGGAACCTTTACAACTGAAGATAGTGACCTTGGAACGACAGAAAATCCATTGACCAGAAACCGCTACGATTATACGACCAATAATCCGCTGAATTACAGTGATCCGACAGGACATTCATTGTGGAGCAGGATTAAGAGTACAGCTAAAAAAGCAGCGAAAGCAGTCAAGAGTGTCGGCAAGAAAATCGTTAATACTGCGAAAAAGGTAGTCAAAACAGTAGTAAATACAGCTAAGAAAGCAGCAAAAACTATTGTTAACACAGTGAAGGGGGTAGCAAAAACTGCCAAAAATGCAGCTAAACATGCAAAACAGACATATCAATCTGTGAAAAATCGTGTAACCAGTAGCAGTACATATCAAAAGATCACATCCAGAGGAAGTCAGTTTATTCGTTCTGTAAGCAATGGGGTACAGAAAATTGGAAAAACTTATACATCTTTCAAATCCTATGTTTCAGAAAGAACGGCAGAAATCCGCTCAGAAGTGGTACGACATATGTGTACGACAACAAATCGTATTACAGATAAGCTTGGAAAAGTAGACTGGAATGCGGTGAAAAAAGTAGCCATTGGTATAACTGCGGTTACAGTTTCTGGTCTTGTAGTTGCTGCAACAGGCGGTTTGGCTGCAGGAGCAGTTCTGGCAGCATTGCCAGCAATGGGTGGCTTAGGAACGGCGATGGTTTCAGGAGCAGTTATTGGAGCTATTGGTGGAGCTTCATATAGTGCAGTGAATTCAGGTTTGTCTGGAAATAGTCTGAAACAAGTAGCAAAAGATACGTTAGTCGGTGGTATTGCAGGAGCAGTGACAGGTGGCGTTATGGGTGGCCTTAGTTATGGGGCTGGGAAACTTTTGAATGTAGTAAGGAGTGCAGGAAGTACCCATAATGATGGGATTGATAAATCGTTTAAAAAATTAGTTGCAGAAGTAACCGAAACAAAATTGCCAGAAGGCACTTGGGAAAAACCACCATTAGAGCGAGGAGATATTATTGACAAAGCTATGGGAAATAACTTGGGACACAATTTCCCGACCATAGATAAAGTAGAAAATGGTGTTGTGACTAGTGTTAAAAGCCGAGACTTAGGTGCAAAGACTTATCAAAATGGTAATAAATTGGAAAAGGTAATTGTCAAGGACATTAATAAAGTTTCAGGATTTATAGGAGAAACATTTAATGGTAAATTTGTTAATGCGGAAGAAATAGTGGGTAGACAATTACAAGTAGTTGTTCCAAATGTAACATTAAGCGAAGCTCAGATAAATGCAGTTAATAATGCTACAAAACATGGTATTGATAAAGGTGTTAAACTCATTATTACAGTAGGAAAATAATAGCAAAGTAAATAGCTTAAGGGGAATATTTTATTCCCCTTAAGTAATAGAGAGGAGAAAACGGATATGATTTCTGTATATTATAATCAAAAATATGGTTTCTTAATTGTGCCTAATGCCATTGAAAGGTTTATGGGATGTTATATTTCTATCGAACCTACAATTGAAATTATGGCTGAAGAAACAATAGATAAGATAGGCTGTGCAATTAGAAAAGGAATAAAAATTGCAGAAAGTTCCCCAAAAGTAGACGAATCTCAATTAAACAATTTTTGGAAACAAACAAAATATAAAAGTTTTCCAACATTTTCCAAGAATTATCAAAGAATTGATTTGAAACAAAATGGAGATGAATTAGAAATTAGAAGATGGGAACGGAATAATAGAGGGGGATATTCGCGAAAAACGGAAGAAAAAGATTATATTAATTTTATAGAAATGTCGGATTATGAATTGGGCTTGTTTATAAAAAAAATGTTTGAACCATGTGAAATTAGAATTGATGAAACAGAAAGATTTGAAACATTAGAGGGGAAAATAATTAGTTATTCGATTCCAAATGAGCATTATAAAAATATTGGTGATGGTCATACAGATTCTTATATGACATATAGAAATGAAGATTATGATAAGTTGTATATTTCTTTTTTGATAGGTGATGGAACTGATTGTACAGATGAAGTAAGCATAAAAAATCATTACAAAAAAATATACAAGCAAATGTCGAATATTAAATTTGAAAGTAAATGTAATAAAAAATATGTACATTTTTTAACAGAAAATGGAGAAGTATTGCTGAGTTTTATTGATAATGGTTATGTGGAGTTTTTTATGTGCATTCCATATAATATTGAAAGAAAAGTTCAAAAGGAGTCAATAGAACAGTATTTAAAAATGTTATTTTCGATAAAAATTGAAGATAAATAAAGCGTGAAGGAGAGAATATGCAAAAGAAGAATTGTGTTTTGTGCATAAGTATAGGAATTATAGTATGTATATTGTTATCAGCTTGCTCCAGACAACCAGACTTTGATGCCAAATCCTACGTCCAAAGTTCTCTTGATGCACACTATCATGGAGAATATAAGGACTATGCGAATCTGTTAGAAATCTCGGAAAAAGATGCCAAGAAAGAAATCGAAGAGGATTTTAATGAGAGTATCCAACAGCAATTTGATGATTCCGATAACATTACGGATAAAGGAATTGCTGATTATGCGGAAAAACTGACAGAAGTAAAGAAACTGGCAAAATACAAAGTACAAGATGTGAAAGAAGAGGATGGAGTCTATACAGTAAGTGTACAAGTTGAACCATCCAATGTATTTCAGACATTGCAACAAAGCTCTACAGAGGTAAGCAATGAAAAAATAAAGCAGGGATTGGATGGAAATGATCCGGAAGTCTTTGCAGCTGTATTAACAGAAAGTGTCCAGAAGAGTCTTGAAAAGAACAGATATGGAAAAGCTGTTACTGTAAACGTATCCGTGGAAAAAGATAACTCAGGAAAATATGGTCTTTTGGATACAGAGATGAATAAGTTGGAAGCAGCGATGTTCCCAACAGAATAAGAATGAATGGAAAGCTATCAGAGGAAAAAAACTGGTAGCTTTCTTTTAAACTCCAAGACAAGAAAACTTGTTAAAAAAGCTATTGTAATAGTAGAAAAATTATAATAAATAATGGATGACAAGAGTCTTTTATTCATTATGAGAAAAAGAAGGAATCTCCTATGAACCAACAAGAAATATTCACGTAAGATGGAAAAAAGTGCTGTAATCGAAGAGGTTGCAGCATTTTTTTCTTCGACATTTTTCGAACATTATAACGTACCTATCCGGTCACCGCCATGCTCCGATTTGATTTCTATATCAAAAATCAGATCGGAGGAAAGATAAATGGCTTATAACAAGACAAGTGAAGAACGAAAGTGGAATTATTGGAAAGAACAGGAAGAAAAGAAATTGCGTGAACTGGGAATGGAAGAAGAGAAGATCCAAAAGCTGCGCCAGATGGACAGGGAAGACTTTCTGGAAGAGCGCAGATACCGGGAACATCTGGATGAAACGATGCAGGATATGGATTCCATAAAAGAAAAGGACAGCGAGCTGTTTGCAAGGGATGTAAAGGAGCTTCTGGATCACATAGGTGATAAGCGAATCTATGAACTATTGAAAGAAACGGAGCATCAGACACTGGAAATCCTCTTACTCAGTACATGGGGATATTCTGGAAGAGAAGTTGCTAAGATTATGGGAATGGCAGAACAGACGATTTATACCAAAAGAAACCGTTTGAGAAAAAAATTAAAAAATTTATCAAAAATTGAATAATTATGGCGTTTTTCGTCGGCTATTTAATAGGCAGGTAAATTTTGCCAGTGTACTTTGACAACCTCATACCAGCATTACAGGTACGTTCCCGTAAGTAGAAGCGTGGCAGGAAGACGCGAGGACAGATGAAAAGGGCATGGAAGAAATTAGACCAGAAAGTGAGAGGCAGAGTTCTTTTGTGGCGTTTTCGTTTCGAGCGAATCATCTTTAACTGAAACAGGACCGTGGCGGTCTTTTGCGAGGATCACTTACGAGGGGATAATGATACATAGGAACTGCCAGTGAGCAGAGGATGGACTTTGGGTTGTAATCAGCAAGACTTTTAGAAAATCCGTGAGCGGTGCAATGCCAAGCATCCGCCTGTAATGTTCCCGTAAGGCAATGGGGGAGTCGAGGACAAATACAACGCCAAAAATCAAAAGTATAAGAAATCAAGGAAGAATGTGTCGTTGATATCAGATACATACGGCTGTAGGGAGAAATCCTTTACAGCCGTATTGATGTGATATCAGCACGCATATCAGGTAACAAATTATGTATTACACAAGAGAATATCTCAATAGAGCGCATCGAGAAATTGATACTATTTTCCGAGTGCTGTTCCCGGAACATGGAATGGCAGTAAGGGAAGAACAGATTATGTTATGCCACAAAATGCTGGATAACCTGCTGGGAAGAAACATAGCACTGTGTGACGCGGGTGTCGGTATCGGCAAGACGTATGCCTATCTGGTGGCCTGTGTTCTGATGAGAAAATATTCCCTCCTTGCAGAAGGATGTTCCCCTTATGAGCAGCGTCCGGTCGTGATATCCACTTCCAGCATTGCACTCCAGAAAGCAATTCTTACAGAATATATCCCTTTTCTCTCCCGGATTCTTCAGGAGAACGGGACGATTCAGGCCCCTATTAAAGCTGTGATACGAAAAGGGAAAGAGCATTTTGTCTGCGATGAGAGGTTGGAGCACCGAATCGTTGCAATCGAAGAAAAAAACAAAAATGCGTTGCAGAAAGAAGCTCTGCTGTCGTTGAAAGAACATTATGATATGGACGAAGTGTCCAACTTAAGTGGGTTTGACAGAAGGATGGTGAGTGTACCGAAGTTCTGTTCGGGAGACTGCCCGAAAAGAGGCTCATGCAGGTATCAGCAGTATCTGGAGCGTTCCAGAGATCATGAAATGTTCATTCAGATCTGTAATCACAATTATCTGCTGGCTGATGGTTATCACAGGCTGCAGGATTACCGCCCGTTATTAAAAGACTACCGAGCATTGATTGTCGATGAAGCACATAAGCTGCCGGATGCGGCAAAGCAGATGTTTGGGAAGAGCCTCTGTTATGACGATATCCGAGAAATCTGCTTTTATCTTGGGAATGAGTACCAAGGCCCGGAGATAAGAAAACTGTCCGGGACGATCCGGATGGTGCTGGACATCATAGGAGAAAACCACAGAACCAGATATGGGATAAAAGAAGAATTCCACATGACAGAAGAGTGTGCAATGTATTTATATGAGGGGATACAGACCATGAATAAGATCATAGAAAAATTAGAAAAGAAGATTCCAAAGTGGATCAGAAACAAGCTGGAAGAAACCAAAAGTGTGCTGGAATGCTTTTTCCATCAGGATAAGAAGTATGTGCTGCATCTGAAGCAGGACCATGACCACCGGATTATATTGTGTGCATCCAGCAGACGGATTCCACAGTATCTGGACCAGATGTTATGGAGCAGAGGAATGGGAGCGATTCTGACAAGCGGAACTTTAAAAACCGGACAGGGATTTTCCCACATTCGGAAAATGACAGGATTACAGAGAGTGCGGAGAGTC
Organism: Coprococcus sp. RTP21204st1_G4_RTP21204_210225; assembly: GCF_040915385.1. Classification (NCBI taxonomy): domain Bacteria; kingdom Bacillati; phylum Bacillota; class Clostridia; order Lachnospirales; family Lachnospiraceae; genus Coprococcus; species Coprococcus sp. RTP21204st1_G4_RTP21204_210225. The sequence continues at coordinate 183,566 of NZ_JBCPDP010000002.1, forward strand.
CGGGAATATGTGGCAGACTCCCCGTTTGAATATCAGAAGAACTGTCTGTTATATCTGCCAAAGAATTTGAAGACATGCAGAAGAGAAAGTCAGGAAGAGGCAGAGATGATAGCAGGCCATATCCATTCACTGATCTGTTCGACTTACGGGCATACGCTAGTGCTGTTTACATCTTATCATTTGATGGGAAACGTTTACCAGATGTTAAGGGATGAAATTCCGTTCCCGATGATAGAGGTGTGGAGACATTCACCGGAAGAGATCACAAGATTTAAACAGATGGACAATGCTGTCCTTTTTGCAGCCGGCTCCTGTTGGGAAGGAGTAGACTTCCCTGGAGATATGGTATCTTCGCTGATTATAGTAAAACTGCCCTTTGCTGTTCCTGATCCCATCAGTGAAGCACAGAAGAAGGAATATGCCAGCCTGAAAGATTATATTCAGGCAGTGATTGTTCCAGACATGCAGAAAAAACTAAGACAGGGATTCGGACGTGCTCTCCGCACCGAGACAGATACTTGTGTCGTGTCCATTTTAGACGAGCGTGCAGGAGAAGGTGGCAGGTATCATGAGGAAGTAATGTGTGCGCTTCCGAGCTGCAAGATGGCAAAAGATATCAAGGATGTCCAGCACTTTATTCGAAACCGGAAAGGCGTGGAATACTACCTGTAACCGTTCGTGGTTCTGCTACAGAAAAAGCAGATTTTGCACGAAAAGTTTGGTGGTATTTCAAGGGCGTTTTCGGTGGGATTGTTGGTATTGATGAATAGCTATTTCGGCATGAAGTGGGTATACTGTGTATAGCGTTAGAGGAAAGGAGGCAGCTTATGATATACAAGGTGGAAACGATAAAAGATGGAACAGAAAAATATTTTTTCATCAGAAATCTGGAAACAATGAGTATTGAAGAACTGCCAAGTAAATATCTAATGCATAAGATTAAATGTAAACGTTCACCAAATACAGTGAAACGCACAGCATTTTCAATCTGCTATTATATGAAATATATGGCAGAGAAAGAAATGGAACTCACAGAAGTCTATCAGTTAGATTATGAAAAACAGACAGAACACTTTGTGGAATTTTTATACTGGCTTAAAGCCGGAAACCATACAGAGCAAACGGCTGGAGAAAAGAAGTGTCCGAATGAAGGAACCTGCAACGCATACTTAAAAGATGTGTTCAGGTTCTATTTATTTATAGAGGCAGAATATGAACAGTACGGAAGTCTCAAAACCTTATCGTATAACCAGATTATAGCGGTTAATCAGGTGGGAGTAAAAAAGGTACTGCGGAATCATTCTTTTAAAGCCTATCTGAAGGAAGAGGAACATCGTGGGAGAACAGCAAAAGAAAATCAGATTATTACAATTTTACAGGCCTGTACGAACCGAAGAGATCAGCTTCTGTTACTTATGTTAGCAGAAACCGGATACAGAATTGGGGAACTACTGGGAGTAAAATATGTCAAAGATATTGATTATAGGAATCACATGATAAGGGTATGCTTCCGGGAAGATAATGAAAATGAAGCGAGAGCCAAAAATGCGGAATACAGAAGTGCCAAGATAAGTAATGATACGTTTGAATTTCTCATGGATTATCTGGCAAAATATCGGAAAATCCTGCAACATCAGGATTACCTGTTTGTGAATATCATGGGTGAGAACATTGGAAAGCCATTAAGAGTGGACAGTGTATATGATATGTTGGACCGAATGGAAAAGAAAACCGGAGTTAAAATCACACCCCACATGTTACGTCACTATTTTGCAAATATGCGAAAGCAGGCAGGATGGGAACTGGAAATGATCAGTCAGGCATTGGGGCATAAACATTTGGATACGACTATAAAGTATCTGGACTGGCTGGATGATGAACTGATAGAAGCAAGTAATGAGTTTTATGCACAACACACTGCTATTTATGGGGCGGAACGTCTGCTGGAGTAGGGAGGTGTGAGAAATACCTATATATTTATTGCAACAGGCAGAACACATAACAGAATCTGAAGTAGATATTGAGAAGAAAAAGCAGGAACTATATTCAGAAATTGATGCACTTGGAATAAAAAGCGATTCAAGAATTAACAAATTGAAAAAGTTCTTGGCAGATAGAAAAATCTGGCATCTGGAAGAAATGGATTATCCTTTGCGAAATTCGTATGAACAATATTTAAGAGGACAGATACGATCACAAATTGTATCTTTCTATTTGAAAATATATGATACGGTAAAACAACAACATATCTATCAACAAATGCAGACGCTAAATGGAAAGCGGATATATGAATGGAAATATCAAAATAAAATTTATTTTCTGAAGTATTATCCGGAAAAGGAAATAGCTGAGACCTTTGAAACTTCTTATAAAACAAACCTATTGGTGTGGGATTTTACACAAAATTGTTCAGAAGTTTTAAAGAAACAAATTTTTTATACGTTGAGTCGTATCATTGCCAATACTTCAATGTCTAAGGCTTATAGAAATGTCAGGTTAAAATCCTTAAAACTTCTTTATGATTCTTGTGTTCAGTTAAATATTACGGATATTGGATTGCTGGAAATGGAACAAGTGGAAACTATTTTAAAGAATTTTCCCGAAACGAGTCAACGAAGTATTTTAGGTGAATGCAGAAGAGATGCGTTTATGCAGCAGGAACAGATCCAATGGGAAGCAAATGTATGGTATCTGGAACGATTACATCTTGGAAAACATCGGATAGACGAAAGTAAATCCTTAATTAGCATTTCTTTTATGGAAGTCAAGGAAATACAGAATCGAGAAATTTTACAGGCATACATGAAATATGAACTGGGAATTACTGGACAGGCAGTCAGCACGATTGTACGAAGATTTGTATGTATTAGAAATTTTATTGAACTGCTGGAACAAGAAAAGATACTGGCGATTCATGCAACTGTCGCAGAAGTAAAAAAGTATGCAGACGGCTTGCGAGAACGGGGAATACAGGCAAAGGGATTTAATGAAAGAATTTTCGGTATCGGTCATTTTTATAAATTCATGGAAGTTAAACAGTATATTACAAGAATGCCATTCCGAATTGAATATTTCCAACAAAAAGAAGTAATAGTACATCATGATCGTAGCGTTGAGGAAACAGTATATATGGAAATTTTGAAAAAATTATATCTTTTTCCAGAGCGATTACGATGTATGTTCCTACATCTGTGGTGTCTAGGATTACGGGCGAGTGAAGTGTGTACATTGAAAGGAAATGCTTATTATCAGCAGGGCGAGGATTATTGGATTCAGGTGTATCAGGTCAAAATGAAGAATTATAAAAGGATTCCAATCCCACAGGCACTTTATCAGATTATGAAAGTATACTTGAAAAAACATGAAATTCAGCCTGAAGAATTCATTTTTAAAAACAGCAGAGGTGGTGCTTGTCTATATGGTACATTCCGAACTCAGATGATAGAAGCGTGCCGGGAAAATAAGATTGCAAATGGAGAATATTTATTTCAATCACACGATTATCGACATACAGTAGCAACTATGTTTTATGACAGTCATGTATCACTGCAAAGTATCAGGGATTATCTTGGACATACTTATGAAGAGATGACAAGACAGTATATTGATTATATGCCGCAAAGGATTGCAAAAGCAAATGATGAGTTCTTTGAAATGCAAGGAAGTAGTTTAGCATCATGGCTAAAGAAAGAGGAAAAAGATGGAAAATGATATTATATACTTCAGCGATTTCCCCAATTTACAAGAAACAGGGACACGTAAGGATAATGGAAAATTTGATTTAACGTTGCTTCCAACGCAAGAATTAAAGGAAGAGTTTCGAGGTTATATTATGTATCGCTGCAAAAACGGAACGTTTAGAGCATTGATTCAGGATCGAACAGCTTATAATCATATTGCAAAGTTTTTGAACAGCAGAATAAATCGGAGAATCAAAAGCCTTGGAGATAGAAATCCAGAAAAATGGATATCACTTTTAAAAGGCTGGATGTTAGAACAGGGAATAACTATTGTAAAAGAAAAGAAGAGTGTGTATGGTACAGTAAGCTATGGCGAAGCAGTGACGATATTATATTTCAGAAACGTACTGAAATTTTTAGGGCCAGAAGATTTACGGGATGAGATAGAAAAAGATGTTTGGGAACTAAAAAATCTGGATATTAAAATCAGATCCAATCCAATTTATAATGTAAAAACACTGGATTTCAGAAAAATATATCAGCCAGATATCAGGGAAGAATGTAAGAAAGCTGTTTATATGAATCTGCAGTATGAAGCAATAGGAACTGTACAGGGAGAATTGACAATAATGAGGATATTCTCAGAATATCTCCAAAAAGAGTATTCCAAAATAAAAAGCTGCAGTGAAATAGACAGAGAAGTGTTGGAAGAATTTTTGATACATCTGTCAACAAAAGATACTTCCCATAGTGCGAATAGTTCTTATGTAATTTCATTAAGACGACAGTTAGAGACAATCGGAAAAATTTACAGCTATGAAAGATTGGAGCATTTATTTATTAATACGGATATTCCACCGGAAGTAAATGCAGAATTTAGAGTGTATTCTGATGATGAAATGAAACGACTGAATGCGGAAATTACACAGATGGATGTACAGATTGCAAGATGTCTTCTGATACATCAGATGCTTGGAACTAGGATATCAGATACCCTTACACTGAGACCAGATTGTCTGACGAGAGAAAATGGCCAAGATATGATTGAAATATATCAAGTTAAAACTAAAAGATATAAAAAACCGATCAGTAAAGAACTTGCAAAACTGTTACAGAGTTCTATTGAATATACACAGGAAAAGTTCGGTGATACAGAATACATATTTGTTAATGAAAAAGAACCTGACCGCCCGATGCAGTATATGGCTATAAAAACAAAAGTCATGTCCATGATACAGGAAAAGCAGTTGAAAGATGATCATGGCGAATTATTCGGGTTTGGAACGCACATGTTCCGGCACTACTATGGCGTCAAACTTACAGAAATGCATCTGGATGACTGGACGATAGCGAGACTATTGGGGCATAAAAGACTGAATAATGTACAGCATTACCGGAAAATGAGCAATCAAAGAATGGCAGACGAAACCAGAGAAGTAAGACAGAGGATGAGTGACATCATATATATGAGTCTGGCAAGATGGGGTGAAGAATATGAGCAAATACGACAAGATGATTGAGGAAAATCAGAGAAAAAGTAAAGAGAAAATTGAACTGGCATTGCAAGCAATACAAGATATGCTGGCAAATAAAGAACGTATCAGCGTTCCAAAGCTGATGAAGAAAACTGGATTGTCGAGAGGATTCTTTTATAAAAATCCAACCGTCCGGGATACATTGAACCAAGCAGTAGAGCAACAGGCCGGAATGATAGATCCAAGAAGAGAAATTCTGAACATGGCGATGGAAAAACAGATTGAACTGTTGAACCAGAAGGTGGCAGCTCTGAGCAGAGAAAATAAGGAACTGAAGAGAAAGAACGAAAAGTTACAGAAGGCATTACGGAAACAGGATTTGAATTTTATTAAGAACTTATAACATTGAAAATAATAAGATGGAAGAGATGTGTGCAGACACATCTTTTCATCGTTGAGGATAAAATATATAGAATGAGAATGGGATTGTTTTATGGTATACTAAAAGTGAAATGCTAACTTTGATATGAGGTATAAAACAATATGACAGAAATACAAATTAAAAATTTAATTAAAGAATATGAAAAAGAATATATTGAGTTTATGGAAATTGAGAAATTACCACAGTATAAGATAGATTTTTTTGAAATTAATGTTGAGGAAAGCGATGCAGCAGGATTCGCTTCAGCCGCCCAAGCTTACTATAATACGAAAACAGATGAACATATATTAAGGATATGCAAAAGTTCGGAAATACCAAGGTATATTGTGTTTCATGAATTTACGCATATTTTAGATACGGAAATGTATGCAAAGCAAGATTCTTGGAAATATATGGCTTTGTCTGGTTATACAGAATATCATGCAGCACAAGTTGAATTGATGATAATGTTAGGAGCAGATAGTATACAAACTCAAGATTTTTCATTTACAGTTGATGTTGAAATAGGTAATAGTACAGTTAGGAATTACCTAAACTCAAGACATCAATTAGTAGTGAATATGATGAATAGAACAGATTTTCCAAGAGATATTGAAGCATTAAAAACAACGGTAGGTGTGCTATATAATTATTTTGGAGTGCGTTCTATATGTAAAATGTATGCGAAAGATTATACTGAAGAAGTGGATAACACAATTATTATTCAGAAACTTTCAAAAGTATTATTTGAAGAGATAAATAGCTTTATGGTTGGATGGTTTAATGAAGCACAAGTAGAGCTGAGCTTTGTGTCATATATGAAAATAATGTGGCCTATGCTTCAAAGCTATTTTGGAAAAGAATGAAAGATAGTAACAGTAAACACAGTTTTGTATACAGTTAAACCCAGTAAAATCAACGCATGAGGGGAACTGGCTACATTTTACTATCCTATCTGGTGGGGAATTGCAGCATGGCCAGTAGATAACTTTGTAAAAGAGAATGACTTTACAGGAAAAACAGTCATCCCATTCTGTACAGCAGCGACTTCGGGAATCGGTGACAGCGGTAATCTTCTGGAAGAGATGACAGGAACAGGTGACTGGAAAGAAGGGGAACGATTCCATGGTGGAGCGTCTGAATCAGATATCAGTTCATGGATAGACAGTCTTGGATTATAAAAGAATATAAAAATATTTGGAGGAATCGTAATAAGTAAGACATAACCTTTAGGTTTAAACTGCCTAACAAAGAGAGACTTCTGTCCGGAGTCTCTTTTTCTTATACTTACAGTAAAGTTTGAAATATAGAAAAGGAAGATAAAGATGGAGATAAGAATTTTAGGAAGAGACTTAGAAGTATCAGAAATCGGATTTGGATGTATGGGAATGAGTCATGCATATGGAACTGTTTCAACACAGAAAGAAGCAGAAGAATTGATTGAAAAAGCGATCGATGAAGGCTGCACATTTTTTGATACGGCAGAGATATACGGAACAACAGAAGACCCTCATCACAATGAAAAACTGCTTGGGAAAGTGTTAAGGCCATATAGAAACAAAATTGTCCTTGCATCAAAGTGTGGGATACGTTTTGATGAAACTGCAACAACTGTAAATAAACCTTTGATTCCTGATGGACGACCGGAGACGATTAAAGCATCGATTGAGGGATCTTTAATGAGACTTAACACAGACCATCTTGATTTATATTATATTCATCGTATTGACATGACTGTACCGATTGAAGAGACGGCAGGAGCTATGAAGGAGTTAATGGAGCAGGGAAAAATCACACACTGGGGGTTATCAGAAGCCAGTGAAGAGATTATTCGACGTGCACATAAAGTATGCCCGGTTACAGCGATTCAGAACAGATATTCCATGATGTACAGGGATTATGAGAAATTATTCCCGGTGCTTGAAGAATTGAAAATAGGATTTGTTGCATTTTCGCCGCTTGCAAATGGATTACTGACAGCAGCATATCATTCCCATGGGGAATTTGAAAAGCCGGGAGATTATCGAAGCGCAATGCCACAGTTTACAGAAGAAGGATTAAAGGAAAATAATGAATTTATGTCCTGGATGAAAGTGATTGCAGAAGAAAAAAATGCCACGCCTGCACAGATTTCTCTTGCATGGATGCTTGCAAAGAAACCATATATCGTACCAATTCCGGGAACAAGAAAAGTAAATAGACTGGAAGAAAATATGGAATCAGCAGATATAAAGCTGACTCAGGATGAAGTAAAATCTATTGATGAGATGCTTGCCCATATGCCGATGTCGCAGGTGTTTGGAGGTTCAAAAATACAGAAGAAATAAAAGAGGTGAGCAATGAAAACAAGGAAAAAGATAACCATCGGGGTAATAGTGGCTTTCTTAGCGGTAGTCATGGTGGGTTATATCTATCTGTTTACAGGGGTTAAAATAAGTAAAGGAGAATAGAGATAATGAAGAAAATGTTAGTTGTATATTATTCCTGGTCAAATGGAAACACGAAAAGAATTGCAGAGCAGCTGACTAATGGGACAGGTGCAGATATTGCGAGAATCGAAACAACAGAGCCATACAGCGGCAGTCATGAAGATGTGGTTGAACAGGGAAAAAGAGAGGTAGAGGCAGGCTTTATGCCTCAGATCAATCCGATATCTGTAAATCTTGCTGATTATGATGTGATTGCTATCGGAACTCCAACGTGGTGGTATACGATGGCACCTGCAGTGCTTACATTTTTGACAACAAATGATTTTACAGGAAAGACAGTGATTCCATTTATGACAAATGGTGGATGGCCGGGGCATGTTATAAAAGATATGGAGGAAAATTGCAAAGGAGCTGCCTTTGCACATGAAATGCAGATTCAGTTTGATTCCAAAGGAAAAGATCATCTGGAAACTTCAGAAGAGGTGATTACAGAATGGATTGGGCAGATAAATACTGATATAAACAAATAACCATAAGGAGAGATAAAACAATGAGAAAAAATTTTGGAGCAAAGCCATTTTTATATCCACAGCCGGTTATGATTCTGGGAACCTATGATGAAAATGGAAAGGCAAATGCAATGAACGCTGCATGGGGTGGAATTGTAGGTGCAAATGAGATTATTGTAGATTTGTCTGCCCATAAGACAACAGACAATATTATAAAAAATAAGGCTTTTACAGTAGGGGTGGCAGATCTTGAACATCTGGTTGCCTGCGATTATGTGGGAATTGTTTCTGCAAATAAAGAAGCAGATAAGATGAAAAAAGCAGGCTTTACTACAACGAAAGGTGAATTTGTAAATGCACCAATCATCAATGAACTTCCATTGACTCTTGAGTGTGAACTTGTAAAAGTCATTGATGGCAGCAAGTATCTTGCGGAAATTAAAAATGTAAGTGCAGATGAGAAATATCTCGGTGATGACGGAGAAATTGATCTTAGTAAGTTTACACCAATTACATATGATCCGGTACATCACGGATATTACAGACTTGGAGAACGTGTGGGAAATGCTTTTACGGATGGAGCAAAGTTAAAATAAGGACAGGTGATTAAAGTGAAAAAAATTGTACAGACAGCAGGAAGAAACGCACTGAATGAATTTGCACCACAGTTTGCACATTTTAATGATGATGTTTTGTTTGGAGAAAACTGGAATAATCAGGATATTGATGTAAAGACAAGATGTATTATAACAGTCACAGCACTTATCGCTTCAGGAATGATTAATACATCTTTAGTACATCATTTTGAAAATGCAAAAGCTCATGGAGTGACTCAGAAAGAAATTGCAGCCGTGATTACCCATATAGCATTTTATGCAGGGTGGCCAAAAGGATGGGCGGCATTCAATCTTGCAAAAGATGTCTGGAGTATAGACGAAGGTGATCTTTCATATGAAGATGAAGCAATGAGAGCTCATGCTAAAAAGATGATATTCCCGATTGGAGAGCCAAATGATAAATTTGCACAATATTTTACAGGGAAAAGTTTTTTGGCTCCTGTGTCTACGTCACAGGTTGGAATTTTCAATGTGACTTTTGAACCTGGTTGCAGAAATAACTGGCATATTCATCATGCAAAAAGCGGAGGCGGACAGATTCTTATCTGCATTGCAGGACGTGGATACTATCAGGAAGAAGGAAAAGAAGCAGTAGAAATGAAACCCGGAGATTGTGTCAATATTCCGGCAGAAGTAAAACACTGGCATGGAGCAGCACCAGATGAATGGTTTTCACATCTGGCAATTGAAGTACCGGGAGAAAAAACATCATCCGAATGGTGTGAAATAGTAACGGATGAGATATATGGAAAACTGAAATAAGTACTTTCTCCCAAAAGTGGGAAAAAGAAATTTTACGGCGAACAATTATGTCCGCCGTAAAATTATGTCTGTTTTGTTAAAAAGTCTGATAGCTGTTGTCCAAGAAAGAAACCAACCAACCTGTGGATATAACTCCTGGATTTCCTGATATTTTGCTTCAATCATTTCTGGTTCATCAGTCCAGATCTTTTCATATATTTTGAAAGCTCTTTTAAAATGTGTTTTGGCTTGCGGAAGATTGGCAGTCATTAGATAAATGGTTCCAAGGGTTTCCTGTACTTTGGCATAATCCAGACAGTGATCGGAATGGTATTCCTTGATGATGCCGGATAATTTTTGCAATTCGGAGATTCCTCTTTCGGGTTCCTGCTGTTCTGTCAGGAACATTGCATAATTGGCAATCTGAGGTATGCTGTCATTTATATGAAGCAGGTTAAATTGGTCAAGCAGTGAGATACTTTTTTCCATGTGTTCTCTTGCAAGATCGGGATGACCGTTCATGCGGTAAAGTCCACCGAGATTGGCATGAAGGTTGGAAACAAGGCGAGCATTGTCAACAGTGATAGTTTCTATCTGGGCAAGTGCATCTTTTTCCAGTTTTATTGCTTTTTCAGGTTTAGTTTCAAGAGTTGCCTGAAAATCCAGTAATAATGCCCGGTCGGAGTCGGTGCCAATACTTTTTGTTTTTAATAGACATTTCAATTCCTGAATGATTCCATTCATACCTTTGTGGTAGTTATAGTTATCCATGTATGGAAATGCATTTTCCAGAAAAAGCAGATACTTTGGTATATCATCCTTTTCAATCAATTCTATGATATTTCCGATTGTTTGAAACAGTTTCTTGTAATAATCAACTTCCATTCCATGTATTAAACATATGTGCTGTAAAGAATCCAGTAATATGTGGCAGCGAGTTACAGATGGTTTTGTCTCTGAAAGGGTGATTTCCTGAATCATCGGATGAAGAGAGATAGTGCGACGTGTTGTTGTCTGAACGAAACCAGTCTCAATTAAATCGTTGATTTCATTTAGTGTGGGCAGTTCCAGCCATTTGGCAAATATACGGGCAGAAATACCGGTGGAAGGAAGAAAGCACATATTACACATGATATCCTGCTGTTCAAGAGATAAAGTGTATAAAGAAAACAGCGTATGGATATGACTGTAATAGGTGGCTTTGCTGCTTTGTCCATCTTTGATTATTTTAATTTTATCTTCGTTATGGAAAGATGCTTTTTCCACCTGAAGTCTTGTTAATAACTGGTCTGGAGTTGAGATTCCATTTTCCAGAAGTTTTGCTGCCAGTTCCACGGCAAAAGTATGAGAATGAACAGTTTCGATGATCTTTTCAACTGTTGCCCGGTACGTGTCTGCCTCTGAATAAAATACTGATGCCAGCTGGAAGAGAGCGTTCATATTCTCTATTTCTTTTAATGGCAGAGTACAGTATTCATCCAGTTTGCTTCTGGTTGTAAACAAAATCTGGCAGCGATATTTTAATACTACTGACAGAAAGCTGTCCTGTGTCGCAGTGACATTAAAATTATCTATGATAAGCAGAGTATCGGATTTCAGGGAACGAAGGAAACGGTTATGTCTTTGAAACCGTTCCTGTTCAGTGCTTTCCGGCAGATCGTCAATAAAATCCATGTCAGTAATATCCTGATGAAGATTGCCGGTATATTCTACATAAAGGATATTGGTGTATTGCTTTATGTACCGCTTTGCGTAGGCTTTGGCAAGTTCACTTTTTCCGATTCCGGCGATTCCGCAAAGAAAAACATGACGGTTTTCCTCAAGCATGGTATATAATTCTTCCAGTTCTTTATCTCTTCCGATAAAATGACGGCATGGTTTCGGAACCTCACTGTCCATAATATAATCCAGCACAATGGGGGATAAAGCGCCTCCGGCGAGCAGCTTCTGATTTTTGGTATTACGTTTGATGAATTGGCGTTCCATGCCAAAAGAAATCAGTTTTGCAAGAAACAGCAGTCTTGAACTGGCTGGTTTATATAAGGGAGTCAGATTTTTCTTTTTCGCATCTGAGATGCTGTCATCCTGAATGAATAAAGTGTAAATATCTTGTATAGCCATATTACAGTCAGACATCAGTGGAAGAAGATTCTGGTGGATGGTATGGGCTAATTTTTCCTGATTGGATGGCTTGGAATAGTAAGCGGATATTTTAGGACTGATTTTAGCCTGACCAGTCATCCAGCGGCAAACCAGACCGTTATCCATTGAAAAATCCTGATTTGCCGGATCATCCATAAAATCTTCAAATAATTCGTATAAAAAATCAGGCTGACTCATTTGATTACTTTCGCTGATATGATTTTTTAAGCAAGTGCTAATAGAAGAAAAATCGCATCGATTCAATAGAAATTCCCCTTTCGTAGTTAAGATTGAGTATATCTATCATAACACGAACATACATTCGATTCAAGGAAATACGGATATTTTTAAAGTGATTGTGTCAATTTACAATCAATTTCTATTCAATGTGGTTTTCAGGCAGGTTCTGTAAAATAAGCTCAGAACAAACAATAACGGGAGGAGCTTATGCAACAGAATATTGAATTTGAGCGGTGCATTGATTTTCTGGTACGGATGATTGATAAGTACGGCGAAGAAGTCCTCCGGGAGTTGGAGGAAGAAAAACAGAATAAGGAAGAAAAAGAAGCGGCAGTTTCCTGAAATACAAAATGTAAATCAGACTGTCGCTTTTTTGTGAAATTATTCGGTTGCGTTATCTTTTACTTCTGCAAGCATAATCTGCTCTAGTCGGTCAATATCTGGAAATACCACTTTTTTGCCTCTGGAATGAAGTTGACGAATTTTTTTCATACGTGTTGTTACTTCCCTGTGAATGGAATGCTTAACAGGAACCGGATTATTATTTCGAGTATGTATATGGTCAAGATAGTACTCTCTGATTGGAAACATATTCTGGAGAAGAAAAGCAGCTTCTTTTCCATCAAATTCACCTAAAACAATCGTTAGGCACTTTCCGTATTTAGCCACCTGTTTATCGTGTATTGCTTTAAACTTTTCTACACGAGAACTGAGTGGAACCATCCATAACAGAGAAGTTTTATTGTCACGCAGACAGTAAAAAGTAGGACGGTATGTACCGCCCTCTTTGTTCTGCATTAAGTTGGAATCCTGTACTTTTTCAAAGTATTCATCTTTAATATGGTAAACGTATCCTTCTTGATATATCATGTTTATCACCTATAAAATAAGCCCTGCCATGCGGCAGGGCCGAAATTTTCGAGCCGGACATTTATTAGACGCTTCCGGTGAGCGAACAATATTTTCGAGCCGATCACTTATAAGCCGCCAACGGTGGGCGAACAATATTTTCGATGACAGAAATCCTGTCTCTATCATTATTATATGGTTGTAACGAAAATATGTCAATAAAAAATAAAAAGAAGTATTGAAAATAGTTGGAACAAGTACTAAAATAAAGTTGGGACAACAAAACGGAGTTATATTGCGAGGAAGATTATGAAGAATAAAAAGATTAAATGCGATATATATACCAGAGTATCCACAACCATGCAGGTAGATGGATACAGTCTAGATGCTCAGAAAGAAAAACTCAAAAGATATGCGGAATTTCAGAACATGGAAATCGTAAATGAGTATTCCGATGAAGGTAAATCTGGAAAGAGCGTAGAGGGCAGACCGGAATTTCAGAGAATGTTGGATAATATTGAGAATGGCACAGATGAGGTGCAGTTTGTACTGGTGTTCAAGCTTTCCAGATTTGGTCGTAATGCGGCAGATGTTTTAAATTCTTTGCAGCGGATGCAGGATTTTGGAGTGAATCTGATCTGTGTTGAAGATGGAATTGACAGCTCAAAAGATAGTGGAAAGCTGATGATTTCTGTTCTGTCTGCGGTGGCAGAGATTGAACGAGAGAATATCCTTGTTCAGACAATGGAGGGACGTAAGCAGAAAGCCAGGGAAGGAAAATGGAACGGCGGATTTGCTCCATATGGCTATGAATTGGTAAATGGAGAATTGCAGATTGCAGAGGATGAAGCGGAAATTATTCGTCTGATCTATGATAAATTTATTCATACCAATATGGGAATCTCTGCGATTGCTGCATGGCTGAACCAGCATGGATATAAAAAGAAAAAACGACAGAATAATACACTGGACGCATTTGCCGCATCATTTATAAAAGGCGTTCTGGATAATCCGGTATACTGTGGAAAGCTGGCTTATGGACGAAGGAAAAACGAGAAAGTTTCTGGTACAAGAAATGAATATCGCATTGTAAAGCAGGAAAATTATATGCTGCACGATGGTATCCATGAAGGGATTATTTCGGAAACAGACTGGGAGCTGGCTCATCAAAAACGGGAAAAAACAGGTGTGAAATATGAAAAGACACATAGCCTCGATCATGAGCATATTTTATCCGGAATATTGAGATGTCCGTTATGTGGAAGCGGTATGTATGGAAACGTGAACCGAAAGAAAAAGAAAGACGGAACCTTATATAAGGATTATTTCTATTATGCCTGCAAACATCGTCGCCTGGTAGATGGTCATAAATGTGGATATCGTAAACAATGGAGCGAGGAGAAGATTAACAATGCAGTGGAAGAAGTTATTCGGAAGCTGGTGAAGAATCCGAAATTTGAAGAAGCAATTCTGAATAAAATCGGTTCAAGAATAGATACAGAAGAAATAGAAAAAGAGATTGAAAGACTGGAAAAACAGCACAGGCAACTGACCGGAGCAAAAGCAAGACTTGGACAGCAGATGGATAGTTTGGATATCATGGATAAATTTTATGAAAAGAAATATCAGGATATGGAGACACGCTTATATCGTCTATATGATGAAATTGAAGGCGTGGAGAACAGTATAGAAGAAGTTAAGAATCGCCTGCTGAATATCCGGCAACAGAAAATATCAGAAGAAAACGTCTATCAATTTCTTTTATATTTTGATAAACTATATGATAAGTTCACCGACCTGGAGAAGAAAGAATTTCTTAACAGCTTTGTGGAACAGGTGGACATTTACGAGCAGGAGCAGCCAGATGGCAGATTCCTGAAGCACATAAAGTTCCGTTTTCCAGTGTATTTTGGAGACAGGGAGACACAGGAACTTTGTTGGGACAATGAAAGTACCGTTGAAACAGTTTGTCTCCTTTCAAAGAAATGCCCAGTTTAAGCGGGGTTGAAGGCACTATTTTAATAAAAATATCCACAAAATAGTGCGGAAAAATATGTGCGTGTGATGAAAAATTGAAAATGATTTAACACCAGAAAGCCTTTTGGCGTACTTGTTCCAGTGGTACGCCAGAAGGTTATTTTTGTTAGGCCAAGGGCCTGTTTTCATTGTGGAGTTTTTCGTTGATCCGAAAAACGGAACTTTGAAAAAAACCACATTTGTGTTGTTGCAAGTAGCTTCATTTAGTTGCATATATTAAGTAAATGAAGTGATGAGTTGCGCCTTTTGAATATTTGTTGCAAAAACACACCTTTTCGTTGTGAAAAATGCAACGATGTATATAATGAGAGTATGTGATAAAGCCAATAATCAAATTACATACATACCTGTGAAAGGGGCGTTACTTATGGCAAATGATAATCAGATAGCTTTCCTTTGTTCGAGATTGAAGGAGCTTCGTGAAAAGAATGGCTGTACCATGGATGACATGGCAAAGAAGATTGATGTATTAGAGGGCTTGAAACCAGGAACTGGTATGAACAAGTCGTCTATTTCTCGTGTTGAAGGTGGAAAAACTGCAGAAAAAACGCTATTGGAAATGGCAAGAAAATATTGTAAGGTTTTTGGAATGTCAGAATCACAGACTGAACAATTTTTGAGAGGGGAGAAGGTTGCAGTTCCAGATACTTCAGCGTTACTTAAGAATTCACAGTTAATTGATGAACTGAACAAGGAATATAGCAAGGTAGTTATTCCAAAGGTAGTTGTTGATGAATTAGATAATATAAAGAATAAGAATTCAGGTTCTCTTGGGAGAAAGGCTTGGGAAGTTATTCGTGGTATTAGCTATGGTTCTCGTACAATTCTTATGGAATATAATGGCGATGCTGATGAAGATAACGAAGATTGCAAAATAATATATATTGCACAGGAGGCTTCTGATACATATCACTGCAAAGTAGATATCATAACAGAGGACATCGATTATTCAGCATATCTTAAAGGGCATGAATCCGTTTCAGCATTACATCTTAGAGAATATATGGCTACTAAGCAGGATCTTATCAATATGACTAAATTGGCTAGAATTGACGCTTATTACGCAGATTCATATGAGGAATGCGAAGAACCGACAGCAGACGAAGTTAATGCATATCTTCAGGATGGAAATACCCTTATTATTTCTGCTGTAAGAAATAATAGGGCCACAATTGAGCAAAGAAAAGAAAAAATCAAATGGCTCATTCAGCTTGGTGCAGATGTGAATAAGCGTGATTGCAGTCGTAGATATTTCCCTGCTCTATCGCATGCAGTGCAGATGAAGGATTATGAGATGTTTATGTTTTTGCTTTTAGAGTGTAAGGCAAATCCTAATGTTGGAAGTAGAAATCCTTTTGATGCCGGAAAAGTACGCCAGAAGAATGAGGGCAATATGCCATTAATGATTGCTGCCTGGGAGGGAAAGAAGGATTTTGTAATTGCTTTATGTGAGGATGAAAGAACCAGTATTAACCAGCAGGACGCTAATGGATTTACTGCGCTCATGAAGGCCTGCATGAATGGTCACTTTGAAAATAATAAGGAAAAGCATACTTGGGATATTCGAAAGATACTCATTGATGCAGGAGCTGATCAGAAGATCGTTGACATTGATGGTAAAACAGCTGCTGATTGGGTTAGTGAGTATCATGAATCTGGTCCTACAAGAAAGCAGTTTAATAGAGGTAACAATACGAATAGTCAGAAGAGGGGGAATAGAAGATGGTAACACGAGCTTGTATATCGATAAATAATCGATGCAATCTCAATTGTACTTATTGCCATTTTCATGAGAAGAAGGATTACATTCAAGAGGACAATATGGATGTAATTACTATCCTTGATATTATTGCTTCACATATTGAAGACAACGATATTGATTTGTTTAAGTTAGGGTTCGTGGGTAATGGAGAACCAATGTTAGATTATGAGAAACTTAAGCAGTATATCGCTCATATTGGAGATTATTTGAAATCTGGAAGAATTGCTGCATACACCATTACAAACGGTCTTTTAGTTGATCGTGAGAAGTTAGAATTCTTCAAAGAATACAATGTAAATGTTGGCTTTTCAGTAGATGGAATCTCTGCTATTCACGACAAGTATAGATGTGGAACTCATGAGCGAGTGATGGCAAATATAGCTTTATACAAAGAAGTGAATGGAAAGTATCCTTCTATGAATTGTACTGTTGGAAAAGAGATCATTGATAATCCGGAAGCGACCATAGGGTTCTTTGAACAATTTGGTAATAGGATCACGTTTTCTAGGATGATTGGAAAACAGGGGATATCGTTACCTGATTTTAATGCGTTCTTGAATAAGGCGATGGAACGATTGAATGTTAGAACTGGTGGCTACGACTGTACCATGTATGGTGGTATGTGTGGTGCAGGAATGGATAATATTTTTTACGCAAATGGAAAGATATTCATATGTGGTAATTGTATCGATTTACCTTTTTCAATGCCTTACGACACACCTCTAAATGAGGTCAGTTTTGACGTTATCGATTTTGACAGAAGCTGTTGTTTCAAGGAGGTGTTTACTGGTTGAAGATAGCATTATATGGAATGCCTTGTGCAGGCAAAAGTACATTGATGGATAGAATCACTGATGCAAAGGTTATTAATGGCAGCCAGGAGTTGAGACGTATTTGCGGTGGTTCCTTTTTGGAACTATCAGAAGAAGAGAAACATCAAGTTAGAATTAAATACACAGAATATATTAATGGTTTGAATGATGAAGTAATTGTTTCAGATGGACACTATTCATTTATGGAAACTGTTGCATTTACTGAGGCTGACGGAGAGTTGTACGATATCTTTATTTATCTGTATTGTTCTCCGGAAAATCTTAAGGAAAGATATGCTTTGTCAGAGAAAAATGGTAAGTTTGCTGGCGAGTCCATTGAGTCGTTAAGACAATGGCAGGAATTTGAAATAAATAATCTTAGAGAGGAATGTCATAGGCGAAATAAGGACTTTTACGTTGTAAGTGATAATGAAGAAGAACAGAATAAGTTTTTTGATTTCTTATCTTTACTTCGAGAAGGTTTCAGCTCCTACGATTTAGCGACAGATATCTGTAATCAAATAATGGAGCAGTTCAACAAGCAGGATATCTTGTATATGGTTGACGGAGATAAAACCATTATTATTCAAGATTCATATAGGTTCTGTTGTAATGGCAAGACAAAGATCTTCGATGGAGATTTTTATACTGGCTATCAATCATTTCTTTTTGAAAAGGAATTACAAACCGCGTCTATTGACAAATCTAAAATTGCAGAGATAACAATTAATAATGAAGTGTATGACATAGTTGCATCGAATAATTATGTTGTACTTTCTTCTGGAATAAAAGATTTGTGGAGCGATATTGCTAATGCTAAGAATCTTGGAACTATATTTGCTAGTCCATACATAAGTGCAGATGTTAAGTATTATGTCGTAAAGCAATTGCGAGAACATGGATACACTATTTTTGCCTATGGAGATAGCAAGATTGATTTATATATGTTACGCGAGGCTGATAAAGGATTTCTGTATATTGGTAAGCGAATAAGCAGATCATTGAAGAATGAAAGCTTATCAGGCTTGGTGCCGATTTACGATCATTCTTTGGTGATATTGGCTGATGAGGACGAAGAAGTACAAGCTGATATTGCTATCTGCAAATCGAATTCAGGAATAAGTGGAAGTAGGCTGGCAGCAGCACATGTGCGTTTAGGAGAAAAAATAGGAAGGCACATTGCTACCGTATTCCCAGAGAAAAATACATCAATCTTAGTTTTGGAACGAGGTGGCAGGTTTTTTGGTGACGGAGTATATATGGGAGCAGGCGGCATTTTTTATTCGATGAACCCGAAGCAAGATGATGCTCCTGTGATTAATACAGAGAGAGTAGTTATTGTTGATAGTGTGATTAATACTGGAAAATCAATAATGAGGATTATTGATGAGTTAAAGAATCATAATCCAGGCATTGACGTTATTATCGCTGCAAATGTTATTCAGAATGAAGCTGTCGAGTTGTTTAAGGATTATCTTGTGTTTGCAACAAGGCTTTCGAAGAATTCATTTGTAGGAGTTAATCAATCAAAGCAAACTGGCAAAACAGGACCGGATACTGCAGATAGACTTTTTAATTTAATAAAAAAACGATATTGAAATGATTTTGTTGCAACAAGATTATGATAAGTTGCAATTTAATATGAAAATATTGATAGAAATAGGCTGTTTTTGGGCTGGAATAAGCTCTGAACAGTCTATTTTTATGTTTTTTGTTGCAAATTGCTTTGAAAAGTTGCAAATCCAGGTGCTTTATCATTGTTTGTTGCGGATAAGTATATTCTGTTGCATATATTGCTGTAAAAATATCGGTGTAACAAATAATCGGCGTACTCTCGGTAAGAGAGGTTACTGAACTGGTTTGTACGCTAAATGGTAACGGTTTGACTGCGATTATATGAAAATCTCCAAAAAGGTGTTAAATACTGAGTTTGCGGGTAGTTCGCAATCTGTTAACTATGGTCTTGTACCGGGAACACGTATCAACGAGATGCGTTATATGTGTGACTTTGGACCGACACAGTTTGAAGAAGTAAGACGTGCAATCGCTTATATCGTAGACCGTGATGAAATCAACAAACAGTTAACAGGCGGATACCGTGATAATGGAGTAGATCTTGCGAGACTGAAAACACAAGAAATGCGTTTCCTACGTAAAGATATGCAGATGATCTTCCAGGATCCATACTCATCACTGAATCCGCGTATGACAGTTGGACAGATCATCGGAGAAGGCCTTCTTGCACATGGCATTTTTAAGAAAAATGATGAAAAAATGCAGGCATATGTCATGGAAGTCATGGAAAAATGTGGACTTGCACCATATATGATCCATCGTTATCCACATCAGTTCTCCGGCGGACAGAGACAGAGAATCGGTATTGCGCGTGCTCTTGCGTTAAAGCCAAGATTCGTAGTCTGCGATGAGGCGGTTTCCGCACTTGACGTTTCCATTCAGTCGCAGATCGTCAACCTTCTGAAAGATCTCGGAAGCGAAGACAATCTTGCATACTTATTTATTTCACATGGTTTGAGTGTTGTAAAATATATCAGTGACCGAATTGGTGTTATGTACCTTGGAAACATCGTAGAGCTTGCAGAGTCACAGGAAATGTTTGATCACCCTACACATCCATATACAGAAGCGCTGTTATCAGCAATTCCGACGACAGACGTAGATTCTAACAGAGAGATGATCCCGCTTGAAGGAGATATCCCAAGTCCGGTTCATCCGCCGAAAGGATGTAAGTTCCATACAAGATGTAAATACTGTACAGAAATCTGTAAGCATATTACACCGGAACTTGTGGAAATGAGACCGGGACATTTTGTAGCCTGTCATAATCCACTCGGAGTAGAAAAGGATTCATAAAATCAGAAAGGAATTAGCATGAGCTTTTTTGGAGGATACAGCAAACGAGGAAGACAGTTGGAAGAACAGGATAAAAAGTTCCTGGAATTTAAAAAGCAGATGAGTGACCAGAACATTGTTTTTGAAAAGGGAGATTATCTGGCAATGGTTCTGGGGGCATTCTGGGCACTCTGGCCGGCTCTGGCCATTACACTGGCAGTAATTGTGGGGATCAGCCTGTTCTTTTTATAAAAAAAACTGCAAAAATCTGAAAGGAAAAATGAATGGATTATACCAGGAAGGCATCAATACAAAGAAAAACTCTTTGGCAGCAAATCGCTGATGTATTAAGAGAAGACATCATTCAGGGAAAGATCAAACCGGGGGAACGAATTGTAGAAGAAGATATTGCGGAGAAGTTTCATGTAAGCCGGGGACCGGTCAGAGAAGCCCTGCGTCATATCGGGGAGGAAGGATTTGTTGTTTATGAGTCTCATAAAGGCAGTACAGTAAAGACGATTTCCTATGAAGAAATGCAGGAAAAATATCTTGTCCGCTCTACCCTGGAAGTTCTGGCAATCAGGATCATTGCCGGAAAACTTCCGGAAGAAATCGAACGGGAAATGGATGAGTGTCTGGACCAGATGGAAGAAGCTGCGAAAGAAAAAGATGTGTACCACATTATGTGTTATGATGAACAGTTTCATTCATGCATTGTTCGAGCAGCAAAGTGCGAAACCTTATATAAAATATGGGCAATGCTCCGGGAAAGCAATTTGTGCGGATATTATACAATGGGTGTTGAATCCATCATCCCCTTTGATGTACTTCGCTACAATCATGAGATCCTTTTAAAAGGAATAAAAGAATTGCCTGTTGAAAAGACAGCAAAATTGATTGAGGAGCATTATATGATCGTTCCGGAAGTTCTGCATGAAAAACAGTGTAAGAAATCCGAATAGAACGAAGGATAATGTGATTTCAGTTGTTTTAGATCAGGTGACTAAAAAGACCACCTGACAGCGGCGTTCTACTTCAAAGCTTCGTCACAAAACAGTCTGTGTAAATACTTGCAATTACAAGAAAAAACGAATACAATATAGAAAAAGAGGCAGGTATCAAGCGGAAATGAGACAGATGGAATTTAAAATGGAGCGTCCGGGACTGGTTGAACCCGGACAGATTGTTGATGTGACAGAGGGCGTTGTAGCTGCGTATTTTTATTATACGATTGAGCCGGCTGTGGCAATGAGCGCCAATTATCGTTCATGGCAGAGACTTAAGTCAGGACAGGGAAAGGTGATTGACGTAAAGCAGACACCGCAGGGGTATTATGTGGTGTGTGAATTTGATGAAGAGGATGTGGAATAAAGAGAAGGAAAAATCCACTGGAAAGAATTCAATATAAAAAGATCAGAGAATGATAAAAAATGTGGTTATCAGACTCTGATCTTTTTATATTGTCATGTGTATGGAAGGAAACTACCGGTGGCAGACTCTGCTGATGCTGAATGATGGAAAAAACTGCTATATAATCCTGAACCAGGAACATAAACAGAGAAAATCTACAGTCCAAGAAGAGCAGGAAGTTCCCTGATTGCGCCAATCTGTCTTGGTGGATCCGGAATATCACCAAATCCATACGAAGCATAAATAAAAGGAACGTCTGCTTTCTGGCAGGCATCAAAATCACCTGAAGTATCTCCGACATAAACCACATCCTGCAGATGATTGCGCTCCATCAGAAGACGGATGGATTCATTTTTTGGAACCTGTGTCTGACCAAAGCATAAAAAATCTTTGATATATTTTCCGAGTCCCATCGTTTTTAGAAAAACTTCGATATATCCACACTGGCAGTTGCTGACGATATAAAGGTCGGTTTTCTGAGAAAGGCTTTCCAGTGTCCGCGCAACATCCGGGTAAAGAACACCGTGATCGGTTTCAAGCAGCCGATTTTCATAGTTAAAGCAAAGATAGCCGATCCGGTCACGTTCTTCTTTTGGGCAGGAAGGAAAGAGTGCAAGCGTGATCTCATCCATTGTTTTTCCAAAAAGTGACTTAAGCCAATCTGCTGTAAGTGAGAGGGAAAAATCTGTATTCTCCTCTATCGCCTGATTCCAGGATCTGGCAACTGCTTCGGTTGAGTCCCAGAGTGTGCCGTCTACGTCAAATATAATACCATCCATGATTCAATCTCCTGTATCTGAAAAATTATTTAACAGATTAAGGATAGCACAAGGTGGATATCCGGGCAATGATCTGTAAAATATTTTATCGAAAAGTTACAGGTGATGTCGAAAAAATGCGAATTAGTAAGAAAGAAGAAAAGAAGTGTAAGATAGTAGAAACAGAAAAAACAAAAGAAATAAGTGGGGGAAAGAAATGGCTGAGGGGAAAATCAGGATCAAAGATATTGCAAAAATAGCCGGAGTGAGTGCAACAACTGTATCGAATGTGATCCATGGAAGAACGGAAAAAGTATCAAGAAAGACAAGAAAAAGGATAGAGGAGATCCTGGATGAACAGAAATATGCTCCAAGCATGGGAGCACGTATCCTTTCCGGAAAATCTTCCGGGATGATTGCTGTAGTTGTTGGAAAAAAGCAGGAATGGGAGCAGGAGAGTGAAAAATTAGAAGAAATACTGCGTGAGATCGAGAAGAGTCTGGATGAGAGGGAATACTATATGCTGCTGCATTTTGTAAAAACAGCAGAAGAATTTGTACGATATGCGGCGGTATGGAAACTGGATGGGGTTATCTGTATCTGGCTCAATGAAGAGGAGTGTACAAGAATCCGGCAGATGTGTGCAGTTCCGGTGGCTGCGATATACAGAACAGACCGGATTTACGGAAAAGCCGGTGAGGAAGTCGCAAGGTTTCTGTTTAAAAGAGAGAAACAGAGAATCTGGTTTCTGGATGGAACGGAAGAGTACGGAAAAGTGGTATGGCAGGGAATGCAGAAAATATTTTCAAAAAAAGGCTGCTGTCTTGAAGAAGAACAATATCTGGAAATTCCAAAAGACAGGGATCTGCGGAGAATGTTCTATAAAATCCGGCTGGCAGGGCTTGCTTTATCCGCAGATATGCTCGTATTTGCATCTGCCGTACAGGGAGCAGAGGCTGTCGGTTATCTGCATGATCTGGAAATCAAGGTGCCGGAGGAAATTGAAGTGATGGCAGTCGGAAAAGAAGAAACAGCACTCATTTGCCGCCCGCAGCTGACAACAGTCGAATTTGACAAAAAACGATTTCTCCGGCAGGCAATTGAAGAATTATATGTCCAGATGATAAAAGGATATATTTTGACAAAATCCGGAAAAATCAGTGTGAAAACGATAATTAGAGGTTCCTGTAATTGATAAAATCGAATTAAAGTGATAAAATTTTAGAAAGCTACTTGACAAAGGTGGTGTCAATTGCTACAATAAAAAAACAGAACGCACTCTGTTTTGTAAAGTAAAGGAGTATGTTATGAGAAAACAAGCTTATTCAATTTTGGTTTATAACAATCCGGGACTATTAAGCCGTATGGCAGGATTGTTCAGCAGACGGGGGTACAATATTGAAAGTATTACCGCAGGTACAACTGCAGATCCGAGATTTACAAGGATCACGATCGTAGCAAGTGGAGATGAACAGATTCTTTCACAGATCGAGAAGCAGGTTCGCAAGATGGAAGATGTGATCGAGATTAAGCCGTTAAATGACAGCAATTCAGTATGCAGAGAACTGGTTATGATCAAGGTTCGTGCAAATGCATCTGAAAGAGCAGAACTTATTTCACTGGCAGATATTTTCCGTGCGAAGATCGTTGATGTTGAAAAAGACTGTCTGATGATTGAACTGACGGGAACCGAATCAAAGCTGAAAGCGTTTATGGAGCTTCTGGACGGATATGAGATCCTGGAGCTGGCAAGAACCGGTATTACCGGACTGAAGCGCGGAAGCGATGATGTGATCATGTTTGATTAAAGCAGAGAGACGTTTTGAAAAGAGCGACGAGCTCGAAAGTGGCACCTTCAGGGATGCAGAAGTAGTTACATAAGAAAGCTAGGGGCATGGAGCCTTTAACTCTATAGAATTCAATAAGTCATAGGAGGAAATAAAAAATGGCAGCAAGAATTTTTTATCAGGAAGACTGTAATTTATCAGTATTAGAAGGACAGACAATCGCTATCATCGGATATGGTAGCCAGGGACATGCACATGCACTGAACCTGAAAGATTCAGGATGCAATGTCATTATCGGTCTCTACGAAGGAAGCAAATCATGGGCAAAAGCAGAAGCTCAGGGATTTGAAGTATATACAGCAGCAGAAGCTGCAAAGAAAGCTGATATCATCATGATCCTTATCAACGATGAACTTCAGGCTGATATGTATAAGAAAGACATCGAACCAAACCTTGAGGAAGGTAACATGCTGATGTTCGCACACGGATTCAACATCCACTTCGGATGCATCACACCTCCGGCATACGTAGATGTAACAATGATCGCTCCAAAAGCACCAGGACATACAGTAAGAAGCGAATATCAGGCAGGAAAAGGAACACCATGTCTGATCGCAGTAGAACAGGATTACACAGGAAAAGCTTGGGACAGAGCACTTGCTTACGGTCTTGCAATCGGTGGAGCAAGAGCAGGACTTCTTGAAACAACATATAGAGTAGAGACAGAAACAGACCTCTTCGGAGAACAGGCTGTACTTTGCGGTGGTGTATGCGCCCTTATGCAGACAGGTTTCGAAACACTTTGCGAAGCAGGATACGATCCAAGAAACGCATACTTCGAATGTATCCATGAAATGAAACTCATCGTAGACCTGATCTACCAGAGCGGATTCGCCGGAATGAGATACTCAATCTCCAACACAGCAGAATACGGTGATTACATCACAGGACCAAAGATCATCACAGAAGATACAAAGAAAGCAATGAAGAAGATCCTCTCAGACATCCAGGACGGAACATTCGCAAAAGAATTCCTTCTCGACATGTCACCGGCAGGACGTCAGGTACACTTCAAAGCAATGAGAAAGAAAGCCGCAGAACATCCATCAGAAGTAGTAGGAGAAGAAATCAGAAAACTCTACAGCTGGAATGGTGAAGATAAACTGATCAATAACTAAGCGATAGGTAACAAGCCGGTCAGCTAAGCGGAAATAGAAGGAGTCCCGGAAAAACATGCTCGCATGCTTTTCCGGGACTCCTTCTATTTCTGCTTAGTTAGTTGGCGCCGCCAACGGTCGAACAAGCTCTGCTTGTGAGACTCTGACCGGCTTGTATGTAAATCATTCGACCCACAAACTCACAACCACACCCAGCGGAATCGCGCTATGCGCCAATTCCGCGTCCCCCCAAAACAAAAGTCCCGTCCTTCCACAACCACCCCCAGCCAAATCGCGCTATGCGCCAGTTTGGAGTCTCCTCAAAACAAAAGTCCCGTCCTTCCACAACCACCCCCAGCCAAATCGCGCTATGCGCCAATTCCGCGTCCCCGCAAAACAAAAGTCCCGTCCTTCCACAAACACATCCCAGCCAAACCGCGCTATGCGCCAGTTTGGCGTCCCCTCTAAACACCCATCCCGTCTCATTCCTCCACCATACTCCCCACAATATACAATATTGCACAACCCATCCCTCTGTGCTATACTAAAACCAGTCAAAACCACCAAAACAACTTAAAGGAGGAACTAGAAATGGATGAAAGACTGGAAGACCTTCGCTCCGCTAAAAACCCAAAGGCGCGAATTAAAATTTTAAAAGGACACTTTGCAACAAGTCATTCCCACATCAACACTTACATCGACATGTCAACGGTCAAATCCCGTCACAACAACGCCCGTGAAACTGCAAAAGTTCTTGCAGCAGCTTACCTTTCTAACACAACGGTAGATACCATCGTTTGCATGGAAGAGACAGAAGTGATCGGAACCTTCCTTGCCGAGCAGCTTGCCGATGAGAACCAGTACTCACTCAGCAAAGGAAACAACATTTCCATTATTACCCCGGAGATGTATCAGGACGGACAGATCCTGTTCCGTGACAACAAACAGAGAATGGTTGAGAACAAACAGGTTCTGATCCTTGCAGCGTCCATCACAACCGGTAAATCTGTCAAACAAGCAATCGAGTCTGTTCTCTACTACGGTGGAAGAGTCTGCGGAATCAGCGCAATTTTCAGTTCAGTCAACAAGATTGCAGGAATGGAAGTCAATACGATCTTCACAAGCAGTGATCTTCCGCATTACAGAGCATATTCTCCGGAAGATTGCCCGAAGTGCAGAGAAGGACAGCGGATCGAAGCTATCGTGAACAGCTACGGTTATTCTAAATTATAAGAGAAAATCAGAAGACAAAAAAAGTCTGTACCGAATACAAGCAGCATTTCAGTACAGACTCTTTTTTGAAAGATTTATGAAAACAAAAAAGACAGCCACTGACGGGATGGCTGCCTTTTTATCATTCATTATTTATCTCGAAACCGGAATTAAGCAATTTCGTTAACAGCTTTTGTTAAACGAGAGATTTTTCTTGCACAAGTATTTTTGTGGTAAACACCCTTGCTTCCTGCTTTGTTGATTACAGAGATTGCTTCTTTTAATGCAGCCTTTGCAGCTTCAACGTCTTTCTTTTCAACAGCAGTTTCAACTTTCTTTACATAAGTTTTCACTTTAGATTTGATTGCTTTATTTCTAGCTGTCTTTGTCTCAGTTACTAAAATTCTCTTTTTTGCGGATTTAATATTAGCCATTTCCGACACCTCCAAATTATCATTTCATAAATTATATAATCATAATATTGAATTCGACGAAAAGTGACACGGAACATCCGTCGAACACACTTATTTATTTTAGGCGAAGAAAGATTGCTTGTCAATACATAATTCCAATTTTTTGCGAAAAACTAAGTGAATAAAACAGAAAATACAGAAATGGGAGAGGACTATGGTTGAAAAGTATAATATCAGGACGGATCTGGCGCTGGAAGAGAAGGAACGGTTTGAATCTGATCATGTTGAGGTCCAGGGTGTGATCTTGACGGAAGAGTATGATGAGGAAAATGAGATCCGCATCACGACCGTGAGGATTGAGACCGAAAACGGAGCAAAAGTGATGGGGAAACCGGTTGGCAGCTATATCACGATCGAGGCACCGGAAATGGCAGTTCCCGATGAAGGATATCATGAGGAGATTTCACAGCAGCTCCGGAAATTCATTGGAGAACTGCTTCCTAAAAGAAAGATGGAAAAGATCCTGGTGGTCGGTCTTGGCAACCGCCAGGTGACACCGGATGCACTTGGTCCTTATGTGGTAGACAACCTGCATATCACAAGGCATATCATTGAGGAGTACGGAAAGTATGCAACAGGGGAAGATGAGGTCTGGTCGGTCAGCGCGATCGTGCCGGGGGTTATGGGGCAGACCGGAATGGAGACTGTGGAGGTGATCCGGGGGGTGGTGGCAGAGACAAAACCGGATATCCTTCTGGTGATCGATGCGTTGGCAGCGAGAAATTCAAAAAGGCTGAACCGGACGATCCAGATTGCGGATACGGGAATCAATCCGGGATCCGGGGTGGGAAATCACCGAAATGCAATTACGGAAAAGACAGTCGGGATCCCGGTGATTGCAATCGGTGTGCCGACTGTAGTGGATGCGGCAACCATTGTAGGCGATACGATGGATAATCTGCTTAGTGCAGTGGAAGTATCTGAATCTTTAAAAGGCATGGCAAGTGTGATCAAAGGATACAGTCCGGCAGAAAAATATGAGCTGATCAAAGAACTGATCGCGCCACATTTAAATGGAATGTTTGTAACACCAAAAGATATTGATGAGACCGTCAGGCGAATCAGTTATACGATTTCGGAGGCACTGAATATGCTTTTTGCAGCTTCAGCGACATAATCAGGCAGTGAGCTGCATATATTATGTCAATATGACACAAAAGGTCCGGGGCAGGATCCAGTCTAGAAAGATATGGTTTTGCTACAGTGATCTTCAGAAACTGGCAGGGAGGCGCGCAGATGAAAAAAGAACAGAGAATTTGTGTGCTTCTTGCCATTATGATTTTGGGAATCTGGGGACTGGAAGCAAAAAGCAGCGGTTCACTGATCCCGAAGTCCTGGAAGATCAGAATGATCCAGAGCGTTCAGGAGAATGCGGAGCGGCTTTATATGCCGGGAGTTACATATACGGAAAAAAAACAAGGGGAAATCCGGGTGACGGAGGCTGTTGTCCACATGGCATCTGCCCTGATTCCTCTTGGCAATTATGTGACTGAACGGGAGGCGGCAGAGCTTCTGACAGAAGATGAGGCTACCTATGCGATTCTTGCAAAAAAGCAGGCAGAAGAAGAAAATTCGGTGGATGAAAATGGACAGCTTATCGGGAAAGATAAAAGTGAAGAGACAAGGCAGGCGTCCGTACCGACGATGGATCTTTCGATGGAGCGGCTAAATGATTTTGAATATCTTGTGAGCAATTTTTATACGGTGGACAGCGTGACTTATATCAATCCTTCGGAGTTGAACGCTTCGGAGCTGCTTGGAAAGGATTTGAGGATCGATCTGAGTACGGGCGGTTCGAAAATCCTGATCTATCACACCCATTCCCAGGAGACATTTGCAGATTCGGACAATGATCCGTCCACCTCAATTGTAGGGATCGGGCGTTATCTGACGGAGATTTTAAATAACAAATACAAGATTCCGACCATGCATCATGAGGGTGTATATGATCTGATCAATGGGAAACTGGACCGGAGCGAGGCCTATGAATTTGCCAAACCTGAGGTGGAACAGATCCTTGCGGAAAATCCGAGTATCGAAGTGGTGATCGATCTGCATAGAGACGGCGTGGCGGATACTACGCATCTGGTGACAGAGATAAATGGGAAACCGACGGCACAGATCATGTTTTTTAACGGACTTAGCCGGACGCGGGTAAACGGAGACCTTGCCGGAATGGCCAATCCATATTTGCAGGATAATCTTGCATTTTCCCTGCAGATGAAGATTGCGGCAGAAACAAAATATCCGGGATTTGCAAGGAGAAACTATCTTCGCGGCTATAAATACAATATGGATCTGATGCCGCGGATGCTTCTTATTGAGGCGGGCGCGCAGACCAACACGGTAGAGGAAATGCGAAATGCTATGGAGGTGCTGGCAGACCTTTTAAATAGTGTGCTGACCGGACGATAGAGGGAGTATTCTTATGACAGAATGGAAACTACAGAAGTTTAATGATATAAAATATGTTATAATGGCAGGGAAGGTCAATTTGGCTTGACAAGAGGATTGAAATTGAGATAGAATTTTTCTTACTGAATTGAAGAAACAGATCAGGGAATCCGGGAAATTGTAAGGAGGCTGCTGCCGCAGGATTTTACCTGGATATTTTAGGATAGATCATAAGAGGAGAGAAAGAAAATGGCAAAAAAGACTACATATGACGCGGAGAGTATTACCATTCTGGAAGGACTTGAAGCCGTCCGGAAAAGACCGGGAATGTATATTGGAAGCGTCAGTACCAAGGGGCTTAACCACCTGGTGTACGAAATTGTAGATAATGCGGTAGATGAGCATCTGGCAGGATTTTGTTCACAGATAGAGGTGACACTGGAAAAGGACGGTTCTGCAACGGTAACAGATAATGGACGCGGTGTGCCGGTAGGTATGCATGCAAAAGGAGTATCGGCGGCCAGAATCGTATATACCACCCTACATGCGGGAGGTAAGTTCGATGATTCGGCATACAAGACAAGTGGCGGTCTGCACGGAGTAGGTTCTTCGGTTGTTAATGCACTATCTACTTATATGGATGTAAAGATCAGTCGTGACGGTGCGGTCCACCACGACCGTTATGAGAGAGGAATTCCGGTGGTAGAATTGGAGGATGGGCTTCTTCCGGTGATCGGAAAGACCAAAAAGACCGGAACCTGTGTCAATTTTCTTCCGGATCCGACAATTTTCGAGAAGACGAGATTTAAAGAGGAAGAGATCAAGAGCCGACTGCATGAGACAGCCTACCTGAATCCGGAACTGACGATTATATTTACAGATAAAAGAAAGACACAGGAAGAGAGGATCGAGTATCATGAACCGGATGGGATCATTGGATTTATCAAGGATCTGAATTCCAAAAAAGAAGTGATCCACTATCCGGTTTACTATAAAGGAGAAGCAGAAGGTATCGAAGTGGAAGTTGCATTCCAGTATGTGAATGAATTTCATGAAAATGTATTAGGTTTCTGCAACAATATTTATAATGCGGAAGGGGGAACTCATCTGACCGGGTTCAAGACGACATTTACGACGATCATGAACCAGTATGCCCGTGAAATTGGTGTGTTAAAGGATAAGGATGCCAACTTTACCGGTGCGGATGTACGGAACGGAATGACGGCGATCGTATCGATCAAGCACCCGGATCCGAGATTTGAGGGACAGACCAAGACAAAGCTGGACAACCAGGATGCGGCAAAAGCGACCGGAAAGGTGACCAGTGATGAGATCCCGCGTTTCTTTGACCGGAATCTGGAGACACTGAAAAAGGTTCTTTCCTGTGCGGAAAAAGCAGCAAAGATCCGTAAGACCGAGGAAAAGGCAAAGACGAATCTTCTGACCAGGCAGAAATATTCTTTTGACAGTAACGGTAAGCTTGCCAACTGTGAGAGCAGGGATGCATCCAAATGTGAAATCTTCATCGTTGAGGGAGATTCTGCGGGAGGAAGCGCAAAGACTGCCCGCGACAGAATGTATCAGGCAATCCTGCCGATCCGTGGAAAGATCCTGAACGTGGAAAAAGCAAGCATCGATAAGGTTCTGGCAAATGCCGAGATCAAGACCATGATCAATGCATTCGGATGTGGATTTTCAGAGGGATACGGTAATGACTTTGATATCACAAAGCTGCGGTATGACAAGATTATCATCATGGCGGATGCGGATGTGGATGGAGCGCATATTTCCACACTGTTGCTGACCTTATTCTACCGGTTTATGCCGGAACTGATATACGAAGGTCATGTCTACGTGGCAATGCCGCCGCTTTATAAGGCAATGCCGAAAAAGGGAGAAGAAGAGTACCTTTACGATGATAAGGCACTGGAGAGATATAGAAAGACACATTCCGACTTTACCCTGCAGCGATACAAAGGTCTGGGTGAAATGGATGCAGAGCAGCTCTGGGAGACAACCCTCAACCCGGAAACTCGAATGATGAAACGGATCGAGATCGAGGATGCACGTATGGCATCCGGTGTAACAGAGATGTTGATGGGAACAGAAGTTCCGCCGCGCCGCGCATTTATTTATGAAAATGCGACAGAGGCAGAACTGGATATTTAAAAACAGATCGGAAAGGCATGGATTTTCAAAAGGGGAAAGTCTGTGCATCAGAAAACATAAACTAGAAGAGGTAAGAGAAAATGGAAGAGTCACAGATCATCCGGACGGAATATTCGGAGCTGATGAAAAAATCATATATTGACTATGCCATGAGTGTTATCATTTCCAGAGCCCTCCCGGATGTCAGGGATGGTTTGAAACCGGTACAGAGAAGAACACTCTATGACATGTATGAGCTGGGAATCCGTTATGACAGACCATACCGTAAATGCGCGCGTATTGTCGGGGATACCATGGGTAAATATCATCCACATGGAGACAGCTCGATCTATGAAGCGTTGGTTGTTATGGCACAGGAATTCAAAAAAGGAATGATCCTGGTAGATGGTCATGGAAACTTCGGCTCCATTGAAGGAGACGGGGCTGCAGCCATGCGTTATACTGAAGCAAGACTGGCGAAAATCACACAGGAGGCATATCTTGCCGATCTGGACAAAGATATCATTGATTTTGTACCGAATTTTGATGAGACAGAAAAAGAGCCGGCAGTTCTTCCGGTAAGAATTCCGAACCTTCTGCTGAACGGTGCGGAAGGAATCGCAGTTGGTATGGCAACCAGTATTCCGACACATAACCTGGGTGAGATTGTGGATGCGGTTAAGGCATACATGAAGAACAATGACATCACGACAAAACAGCTGATGAAGTACATCAAAGGACCGGATTTCCCGACAGGCGGGATTGTCGTCAATAAAGATGATCTGGCAGAAATTTATGAGACTGGAACCGGAAAGATCAAGATTCGTGGAAAAGTAGATGTGGAAGAGATAAAAGGCGGACGGAAGAAGATCGTCATTTCCGAAATCCCGTACACCATGATCGGAGCCGGAATCGGTAAATTTCTGAACGATGTCTGCAATCTGGTGGAGACAAAGAAGACCAGTGACATCGTAGACATTTCCAATCAGTCTTCCAAGGAAGGAATCCGTATTGTAATTGAAGTGAAGCGTGATGCAGATGTGGACAATCTGATCAACATGCTTTATAAAAAGACCAGACTGGAGGATACCTTTGGTGTCAATATGCTTGCGGTAGCCGATGGCAGACCGGAAGTACTGGGACTCAAACGTATCATCGAACATCATGTAGATTTCCAGTTTGAACTTGCAACCAGAAAATACAAGACGCTGCTGAAAAAAGAGCAGGATAAAAAAGAAATCCAGGAGGGTCTGATCAAGGCGTGTGACGTGATCGACCTGATCATTGAGATCTTGCGTGGAAGCTCGTCCATCAGGGATGCAAAAGAATGTCTGACAACAGGTGCGACAGAGAAGATCAAGTTTAAGTCGAAAAGATCTGAGAAGATGGCATCCATGCTCCGGTTTACCGACCGGCAGGCACAGGCAATTCTGGAGATGCGTCTGTACAAGCTGATCGGTCTGGAAATCGAGGCGCTGATGAAGGAGCATGAGACAACGCTTGCAAATATTGCAAAATATGAGGATATTCTGAATAATTATGATTCTATGGCGCAGGTGATCATTGATGATCTGGATGCGCTGAAAAAAGAATATGCCGTGAAGCGTAAAACGAAGATCGAGAATGCAGAAGAAGCTGTGTTTGAGGAAAATAAAGTACAGGAGCAGGAGGTTGTCCTTCTGATGGACCGCTTTGGTTATGCAAAGACGGTGGATGGATCCGTCTATGAACGTAACCGGGAAGCGGCAGATAAGGAGAATAAGTATATTCTGCGCTGTATGAATACCGGCAAGTTGTGTCTTTTTACATCGGATGGTAAGATGCATCAGATCAAAGTGATGGATCTCCCTTATGGAAAATTCAGGGACAAAGGATTTCCAATCGACAATGTAAGTAATTTTGACAGTACAAAAGAAGAAATCGTATATCTGTGTGATGACAGAGAACTCTTTTTCTCAAAATTCCTGTTTGTCACGAAGCAGGGAATGATCAAAAAGGTGGCAGGAAGTGAATTCCAGGTAACTAAGCGGACAATTGCGGCAACGAAACTGCAGGATGAAGATGCACTGGTAAGTATCCGGCCGATCCGGGATGTGCAGGATGTAGTTCTGATGACGGAGAATGGATTTGTGCTCCGTTTCCCGGCGGAAGAAGTTTCGGAGAAGAAAAAGGGTGCAGTTGGTGTGCGCGGTATGAAATTACAGAAAAATGACAGTGTGGAAGAGGTATATCTGTTTGAAGAAGGAACGGAGAGCAAGGTGATCTTCCATGAAAAAGAAGTGACACTGAACCGTTTGAAACGGGCGAAAAGAGATGGAACAGGAACACGAATGAGAAAGTAGGTCGGTCATATGGCAACGGTAGGAATTGATCTTGGAACAACAAACAGTCTGGTAAGCGTGTGGCAGGATGATAAATGCACGTTGATTCCAAATAATCTGGGAGAATATTTAACACCGTCGGTAGTAGGAATTGATGAGAACGGTGAGATGCTGGTAGGGAGAACGGCGAAAGAGCGTCTGATCTCCCATCCGGAAAGTACAGTGGCAAGTTTCAAGCGTTTTATGGGGACAGAGAAGACATTTATGCTTGGAAACAGGCGGTTTACAGCGGCAGATCTGTCGTCCATGGTCCTGCGGCAGCTGAAAGAAGATGCGGAAAAATACCTGGGTGAGCCGGTTGAAGAGGCAGTCATCAGTGTCCCGGCGTATTTTAATGATTTTCAGAGAAATGCGACGAAGATGGCAGGAGAGCTTGCCGGACTTACTGTGGAGCGTCTGGTCAATGAGCCGTCGGCGGCAGCACTTGCCTATCGCTTTGGAAAGACTAAGGAGGATCAGACCTTTCTGGTGTTTGATTTTGGCGGAGGAACTCTGGATATCTCGATCGTAGATGCATTTGACAGTGTGATCGAGATTGTGGCAGTTGCCGGAGACAATCATCTCGGTGGGGATGATGTGAACCGTGCAATTGCGGAAAAATTCCTAAGTGTCAATCGGATTGATGAAGGAAAGATCACTAATGAAGAAAGAGCCAGCCTGATCCGGGAGAGTGAGAAGCTGAAACGTACACTGACTGATGCGCCGGAGGGCGAGATGGAGGTTGTGATCGGCGGACAGATTTACCAGATGAAACTGGATGCGAAAGGACTTCTGGAGGTGTCTGCAAAGCTGCTGGAAGGAATCGGGATTCCGCTGAAACGGGCGATGAACGACAGTGGTTATGGATGGGAGGATATTGACGAGATCATTATGATCGGTGGATCCGGTAAGATGAAGATCGTGCAGAATTATCTGCAGTTTTTGAGTGGTAAAAGACCGCGGTGTGAGATCGATCCGGATGTTGCGGTTGCGGTCGGCGCCGGAATGTATGCCGGAATCAAGGAGCGGCAGCAGGCAGTGCGGGATGTACTTCTTACAGACATCTGTCCGTTTACACTTGGAACCGAGATCATTCACGGAGATACCAAGGGACCGGCGATCATGTCTCCGATCATTGAGCGAAATTCGGTTCTTCCGATCAGCCGGGTGGAGCGATACTGGACGGTACATCAGTTCCAGGAATACTGTGATATCACGATTTTACAGGGCGAGCACCGCTATGCAGACCAGAATCTGGAGCTCGGGCGGATCCGTGTGCCGGTGCCGCTGGCAAGAAGAGAGGATCAGAGGGAAGCGGTGGATGTCCGATTTACCTATGACATTAACGGAATTCTGGAAGTGGATGTGACCGTGGTGAGCACCAAGGAGCATTTCAGTAAGGTGATCGTCAACAAAAATATCCATCTGACACCAGAGCAGATTGAGGAAAGAAGAAAAGAGCTGCAGAAGATTAAGATCCACCCAAGAGAGCAGGAAAAGAACCGGCTTCTGATGGAGAGAGGAGACCGTCTTTACGAAGAAAACACCGGAGAAATCCGAAAATATCTGGACAAGATCCTGGCAGATTTTTCAGTTGCATTAAATGCACAGGATCTGCGGACGATCGAGAAGGCGTATATAAGGACAAGTGAGCTTCTGGATATTGTGGAGAATACACCGAAGAGATCGGTGCCGGTCAAGATAGAAGCTTATCTGTATGATGAGTGGAGGAGGCAGCAGTGATGAACTGTTTTACGGTACTTGGGATTGAACCAACAACGGAAAAGAAAACGATAAAGCGGGCGTATGCGGCGAAGTCCCGGGAGTTCCACCCGGAAGAACACCCGGAGGAATTCCAGAGGATCCACGATGCCTATGAAGAGGCGCTTGCGTGGGCGGAGCGCAATGCGGGAAGAGGGGAAGAGCCACAGATGCCGGAAGAGCCGCGGCGGATGGAGATGGGAGCAGCGGAGCAGGAAAAAGTAGCGGAATCTGAAACATGGAATTATGCAGAGCCGGAGAGAAACCCGGAAGAGGCTTACATGGAAAATCCTCAGAAAGAAGATGTACAGTCAGAAGAATCTTCTGCGCAGTATGAAGAACTTCCTGTGCATTCTGACGAAGATTCTGAGGAAAGTTTCCGGGAAGAAGAGGCAGGAGAGCCACCTGTACAGTTAGAGGAAGATTTCCAGACATGGGACGGTGACTGGACCCGTCAGTTCCAGAATATGGCGGATGCTTCTGAGCGACAAGGCGCGGATGACCGTGAGGTCCGGAAAATCATGGAGCAGTGCATCAGTCTGTATTTGAATGAAAAGGAACGGAATAAGCTGTATCATTGGAAGGATATTCTGGAGGAACCGGCGTATAGAGAATATTTCCGAACAAAAACCTTTGTGGAATCCTGGTATCATTTTCTGGACACCCACCGGATGTTTGATGCGGCGATCTGGCAGTATTTTCAGTGGATCGATGGAAAATTATTTTCAGCTCTTGAAGCAGATGTGATGCCGTTTGCCTATCCGACACAAGAAGAAATCGAAAGAATGCCGCGGCAGGAGACACCGGAACAGACGCAGGAGAGGCGAACACCGGAGCCTGGTCCGGCACTTCCAAAGGTGAAAAAGGAGAAATCCAAAGCGGTGAAGGTACTCTTATATCTTGCGGCGCTTGCGGGAACCGGGATCGGCGGAATGATCCTTGGAATTATAGCAGGTACGATATTAGGGTAAGGAGGACGGAAGATGAAAAAGAAAAAATCCGGAAAAAGAATTTTTGCAATCGTTCTTCTTGTTGTGATTGGAATTGGCGGTTTTTACTTTGGATATGATATCGGAAGAATGGATCACGATGAGGAAAGGATTCGGGCAGAGCTGAAAAAGACGACTGCTGATTCAGAAATATCTATCCGCTCGGTTGCAAAGGGTGGTACTGGAAAAACGGAGATCGAAATCCTGACAGAATGTCTGGAGGATGCGAAGGACAGCCTGGAGAATCTGGAAAAATATAATGAACAGCTGCAGGCACTCGATGGAAAGACACCGGATACAGAAACCGTTGTTTTGATACAGGATCTGGATGATAAGAACGAAAAAGCATATGAAGTACTGAAAGATCTTACGGAAGACCCGGCGGGATACATCGCAGAAAAAGCGGCGGCGCGTGGCGAAGGTGATGAAGTCTGGGCAGATGACTGGGCAGCAGATATCCAGGTTGTAAAATGGCTGAAGGAGAACGACGGAAAGCGTCTTTACAAAGAGAATCAGGCATATATTTTAAAAATCCTTGCATTTCAGGAAAAGTAGTGCTATACTGTATGCAGTTACATAAGAAATCTGGCAGAAGAGTGGACGAAAGTTCACTCTTCTTTTTGCCAGTCATACAACCAAAATCGGACAGATTTTTGGAGCCTGATTAAGAAAGGAAGTTGCAGATTGTCAAAAAAAGAAGTATATGAACAGAAAACAGAAGAGATTCTGAACCCAATCGTGGAAAAGCATGGATTTGATCTCTGGGATGTAGAATATGTAAAAGAGGGCGGAAACTGGTACCTGCGTGCTTATATTGATAAGCCGGGAGGAATTATGGTCGATGACTGTGAGGTTGTAAGCCGGGAACTTTCAGACATTCTGGATGAGAAGGATTTTATCGATGAAGCGTATATTCTGGAAGTGAGTTCGCCGGGACTTGGCAGACCGCTGAAGAAAGAAAAAGACTTTGCAAGAAGCCTGGGAGAAGAAGTAGAGGTTCGTACTTACCGGGCAATCGACAGACAGAAAGAGTTTATTGGAATCTTAAAAGATTATGATAAAGATACAGTTACCATTGAATATGAAGACGGCGAAACGATGACATTTGATAAAGCAGACATCGCACTGATCCGTCTGGCGTTCGATTTCTAGTGACAGGAGGAAGAAGGAAATGAATACCGAATTATTAGAAGCACTTACAATTCTTGAAGAGGAAAAAGATATCAGCAGAGATACTCTGATGGATGCCATTGAGAATTCACTGATCAATGCATGTAAGAATCATTTCGGAAAAGCAGACAATATCAAAGTAATTATGGATAAGGAGACATGCGATTACACTCTGATCCAGGAGAAGACCGTTGTAGAAGAAGTAGAGGACAAAGTAGAACAGATCAGTCTTGCAGATGCGAAGATGATCGATCCTTCTTATGAGATCGGTGACATCGTACAGATCCCGGTTGAGTCCAAATCTTTCGGACGTATCGCGACACAGAATGCAAAGAACCTGATTCTTCAGAAGATCCGCGAAGAAGAAAGAAAAGTTGTATATGATCAGTACTTTGAAAAAGAAAAAGATATCGTGACAGGTGTGGTTCAGAGATATATTGGCAAGAATGTCAGTGTAAACCTTGGAAAAGCAGATGCGATCCTTACTGAGAATGAGCAGGTAAAAGGTGAGAAATTCGAGCCGACAGAGCGTATCAAACTTTACGTTGTAGAGGTGAAGAACACGACAAAAGGACCAAAGATCCTTGTATCAAGAACACATCCGGAACTGGTTAAGCGTCTTTTTGAGGCGGAAGTAACCGAGGTGCGTGATGGTATTGTAGAGATCAAGAGCATTGCAAGAGAAGCAGGTTCCCGTACCAAGATCGCAGTATGGTCTAACGACCCGGATGTAGATCCGGTTGGAGCATGCGTTGGTATGAACGGTGCCAGAGTCGGAGCCGTTGTAAATGAACTCCGCGGTGAAAAGATTGATATCATCAACTGGAGTGATAACCCGGCAATCCTGATCGAGAATGCACTCAGCCCGGCGAAGGTTATTTCTGTAATGGCTGATCCGGATGAGAGAACAGCAAGTGTAATTGTACCGGATTACCAGCTTTCACTTGCAATCGGTAAAGAAGGTCAGAATGCACGTCTTGCAGCAAGACTGACCGGATATAAGATCGATATCAAGAACGAAACACAGGCGATCGAGTCTGGCGAACTTCCGGCAGATTATATGAATATGGCTGAGAATTATGAAGATGATTATCAGGAGGAAGAGTATTCAGACAAAGAATATTCTGCTGATGAAGAATCAGAGGAAGAAGTAGCAGATGATCTTGATCTGTATGAAGAATAGACAGAGGTGATTATTTGAGTACGACCAAAAAGATCCCGATGCGTAAATGCGTGGGATGTCAGGAAATGAAGAATAAAAAAGAAATGCTGCGTGTTCTGAAAACAGCAGAAGGCGAATTCATTTTGGACGCAACCGGACGTAAGAACGGGCGCGGGGCATATCTGTGCTTTTCCGGAAAATGTTTGCAGGAAGCAATAAAGAATAAAGGATTGGAACGTTCTTTCAAACAGGCGATACCAAAAGAGATATACGAAAATCTGGAAAAGGAGCTGGAGCAGCTTGAACATAAATAGAGCATTATCGATGATCAGTCTGGCGACCAAAGCCGGCAAGACAAAGAGCGGGGAATTCATGACAGAAAAAGAAGTCAAAGAAGGACGCGCGCATCTGGTGATTGTGGCAGACGACGCATCGGACAATACAAAAAAGAAATTTCAGAACATGTGTGATTTTTATAAAGTGCCAATATACTTTTTTGAAGATAAAGATACCCTGGGCCATGCGATGGGAAAAGAGTTCCGCGCTTCGCTTGCAGTAACAGATGCAGGGTTTGCAAAAGGAATCAGAAAACATCTGGATATGGAAGAAGGATAATAGGAACTGTATACAGGAGGTAGATTTATGGCAAAATTAAGAGTATATGAACTGGCAGAACAGATGAATAAGACAAACAAAGAAATACTCTCTATATTAAAAGATAAAGGAATTGAGGTGGCAAGTCATATGAGTACACTTTCAGATGAACAGATTGATGCAGTAAAAAGTGAAAAAACTTCTGAAGATACCCCGAAGAAGAAAAATATCGTTCAGGTTTTCAGACCGCAGAACTCACAGGGCGGCGGAAGAGGCCGTAATGGTCAGGGACGCCAGCAGGGCAGTCGAAACGGACAGCGCTCGCAAGGCAATGGAAATGGTCAGGGACGCCCACAGGGCAATGGAAACAGACAGGAACGCCCACAGAATGGTAACAGCCAGGGACGCCCGCAGGGAAATGGCCAGGGACGTCCGCAGAACGGAAACAGACAGGAACGCCCGCAGGGTAATGGAAATGGCCAGGGACGTCCGCAGAACGGAAACAGACAGGATCGTCCGCAGGGAGAAAACCGTGATAACAGACAGCGCAGAAATCCAAACGGACCAAGAAACAGTCAGGATCAGAGACAGGGACGCCCGGGTGATGGAAGAAGAGATGGCGGATTCCAGAACCGCGGAGACAGAAGAGATAATCGAGATAACCGTGATAACAGAGACGGAAGAGAGATGCGTGATGGCGGACGCCGTGACGACAGAAGAAAATCCAGCCCGTCTATTCCGGCACCTGCAATCGCAGAACAGAAACCAAGCCGCAACAAACCAAAAGATGCGCACAAGAAGAAAGAATATAACAGAAATGAAGAGAACGAAGACAGACTGCAGAAAGGCAAAAAGGGCAAAAACAATAACGCTCAGCCGAAAATGGTAAAACCACAGCCGAAGAAAGAGGTTGTGGAGGAGCAGATCAAGCAGATCACAATTCCGGAAGTACTTACAATCCAGGAACTTGCAGATGCAATGAAGATCCAGCCATCTGTAATCGTTAAGAAACTATTCATGCAGGGCAAGATTGTAACAGTCAACCAGGAAATTGATTACGAGACAGCTGAAGAAATCGCTCTGGAATTCGATGTGCTCTGTGAAAAAGAAGAAGTAGTCGATGTGATCGAAGAACTTCTGAAAGAAGACGAAGAAGACGAAAAGAAAATGAAGAAACGTCCGCCGGTAGTCTGCGTTATGGGACACGTTGACCACGGTAAAACCTCTCTTCTTGACAAGATCCGTGATACCCATGTCATCGCAGGAGAAGCAGGTGGAATCACACAGCATATCGGTGCTTCAGTTGTGGAAATCAACGGTGAGAAAATCACCTTCCTCGATACACCGGGACATGAAGCATTTACCGCAATGCGTATGCGTGGTGCAAATTCTACCGATATTGCAATTCTGGTTGTTGCAGCAGATGACGGTGTCATGCCGCAGACTGTAGAAGCGATCAACCATGCAAAGGCAGCAGGGATCGAGATCGTAGTTGCGATCAACAAGATCGACAAGCCAAGTGCCAATATCGACCGTGTAAAACAGGAACTGACCGAATATGAACTGATTCCGGAAGACTGGGGCGGAAGCACCATCTGTGTACCGGTATCTGCTCATACAGGAGAAGGAATCAAAGAGCTTCTGGAAATGGTTCTTCTTACCGCAGAAGTGATGGAACTGA
This sequence comes from Coprococcus sp. RTP21204st1_G4_RTP21204_210225, assembly GCF_040915385.1. Taxonomy (NCBI): domain Bacteria; kingdom Bacillati; phylum Bacillota; class Clostridia; order Lachnospirales; family Lachnospiraceae; genus Coprococcus; species Coprococcus sp. RTP21204st1_G4_RTP21204_210225. The sequence continues at coordinate 225,186 of NZ_JBCPDP010000002.1, forward strand.
AAGCAAATCCGAACCGCCGCGCAAGAGGTCTTGTAATTGAGGCTGAGCTTGACAAAGGAAAAGGACCGGTTGCAACCGTTCTTGTACAGAAGGGTACACTCCGTGTCGGAGATCCGATCGCAGCAGGTTCTGCATATGGTAAAGTACGTGCCATGATGGATGACCAGGGACGCCGTGTAAAAGAAGCAGGTCCTTCTATGCCGGTTGAGATCCTCGGTCTTAATGATGTGCCGAATGCAGGTGAAGTATTTGTTGGCTGCAAGAATGATAAAGATGCAAGAAGCTTTGCAGAGACATTCATCAGTCAGAACAAGATCAAGAAACTGGAAGAAACCAAGTCCAAGATGTCTCTGGATGATCTGTTCAACCAGATCCAGGAAGGCAACTTAAAAGAACTTGGAATCGTTGTAAAAGCAGACGTACAGGGATCTGTAGAAGCGATCAAGCAGAGCCTTGTCAAACTTTCCAATGAAGAAGTCGTTGTCAAGATCATCCATGGTGGTGTTGGTGCGATCAATGAATCTGACGTTACGCTTGCAGCAGCATCCAATGCGATCATTATCGGATTCAATGTACGTCCGGACGCAACTGCAAAGGAAACGGCAGAACGTGAAGGCGTTGATGTGAGACTGTACCGTGTCATCTACAATGCGATCGAAGACGTTGAAGCAGCCATGAAGGGTATGCTTGAGCCTGTATTTGAAGAAAAGGTACTTGGCCATGCCGAAGTACGTCAGACATTCAAGGCTTCCGGAGTCGGAACAATTGCAGGATCTTATGTCCTTGACGGTACATTTGAACGTGACTGCCAGGCAAGAATCGTTCGTGACGGCGTTGTGATCTATGATGGAAAGCTTGCTTCATTAAAGCGTTTCAAAGATGATGTGAAGGAAGTTAAAGCCGGATATGAATGTGGTTTTGTATTTGAACGTTTCAACGATGTCAAAGAAGGAGACCAGGTAGAAGCATTCAAGATGGTGGAAGTTCCTAGATAAAGAAGGGTAGAAAATGAGAAAAAACAGCATTAAGAATACAAGAGTAAACGCAGAGGTACAGCGTGAACTGAGTACTATTCTGCGTGGAGGGATCAAGGATCCGCGTGTTGCACCGATGACTTCGGTTGTAGCGGTAGAGGTTGCTCCGGATCTTAAAACCTGCAAAGCATATATCAGTGTCCTGGGCGATGAAAAAGCCCAGGCTGATACCCTGAAGGGATTACAGAGCGCAGAAGGCTATATCCGCCGTGAACTTGCTCATACACTGAATATGCGTAACACACCGGAGATCAAGTTCGTACTGGATCAGTCCATTGAATATGGTGTCCGGATGTCAAAGAAAATTGATGATGTAACAAGAGATTTACGGGAAGAGGATGATTAGTATGTTATTAGATGCAATTTCTAAAGCCGGGACGATCGCACTTGGCGGACATGTCCGCCCGGATGGGGACTGTGCAGGTTCCTGTATGGGATTGTATAACTATGTCAGAGAGAATTTTCCTGAAAAAGAGATCGATGTTTATCTGGAAGAGCTTCCGAATACACTGAAGTTCATGAAAAATACAGATAAGATCCGGCATGAAGTGACGGAAGAAAAAACCTATGATCTGTTTATCGCACTGGATTGCGGGGATATGGGAAGACTTGGATTTTCGGCAGTCCTTTTCAAAAAAGCGGCAGTAAGATTCTGTGTAGATCATCATGTGAGCAACCAGAGTTTTGCAGACCAAAACTATATCATGCCAGATGCAAGCTCGACAAGTGAGCTGATCTACGATCTGCTGGATTATGGGAAGATGTCTGTGGAGACTGCCGAGTGCCTTTACACAGGAATGGTGCATGATACCGGTGTGTTCCGTTATTCCTGTACCCATCCGTCGACCATGCGCGCAGCAGCAGCACTGATGGAAAAAGGGATCGATTTTACAAAAATAATTACAGAGACTTTTGATGAAAAGACCTATGCACAGAACCAGATTCTGGGGCGTGCATTGTTGGAAAGCTTTCTTTTTATGGACGGAAGATGTATTGTGTCTTACGTTACAAAAGAAGAGATGGATTTCTACCAGGTAAAAGCGAAACATCTGGATGGAATCGTAAGCCAGCTGAAACTCACAAAAGGTATCGATGTTGCAATTTTTATGTATGAGCTTGAACATGGAACTTTTAAGGTAAGTCTGCGATCCAGTGAAAAGATAGATGTAAGTGTAGTTGCAAGCTATTTTGGCGGCGGCGGACACGCAAGGGCAGCCGGATTCACCATGACTGCCACACCACATGATATCATCAACAATCTGGCAAGAAGACTGGAACTTCAGTTTAACAGTGGGAGCGAAGCGGAATGATACATGGCGTACTGAATGTATATAAAGAAAAAGGCTATACGTCCCATGATGTGGTCGCAAAGCTGCGTGGAATCGTGAAGCAGAAAAAGATCGGGCATACCGGAACCCTTGATCCGGATGCCGAAGGAGTACTTCCGGTCTGCTTTGGGAAAGCAACAAAGCTTTGTGACCTGCTGACAGATAAAGATAAAACCTATCAGGCGGTTCTTCTTCTCGGTCAGGTGACGGATACACAGGATACTTCCGGTCAGGTTCTGGAAAAACATAGCACAGAAGATCTGACCAATGAAAAAGTGGAAAATGTGATCCGCAGCTTTGAGGGAGAATACGATCAGATTCCGCCGATGTATTCGGCACTCAAAGTTAACGGGAAAAAGCTTTATGAGCTTGCCAGAGAGGGCAAAGAAGTAGAGCGGAAAGCACGAAGAATCACGATTCATGAGATCCGGATCCTGGAGATCAATCTTCCGGAGGTAAAACTGGAAGTGACCTGTTCAAAGGGAACGTATATCCGTACACTGTGTCATGATATCGGTCAGAAGCTTGGCTGTGGCGGATGCATGAAAGAGCTTTTGAGAACACGTGTAGAGCGGTTTGGACTTGAAGACAGTATCCGGCTCGGTGAAATTGCACAGCTTCAGAAAGAAGGGATTCTGGAGGAGAAGATCATCGCGATAGATGAAATGTTTCCAACGTATGCACAGGTCGTACTGCCACCAAAAACGGCCGCGGCAGTACGGAACGGGAATAGTTTCAGAAAAAGAGATATTTCACAGGAAACAGCATTAAAGGAGTATGAGAACGATGAGAGAGTCCGCGTGTACGATGAATCGTATCAGTTTATTGCGATTTACTGTTACTGTAGGAAAGACGATCTCTTCAAGATTGTAAAAATGTTTTTTGATGGAAATGAAAAAAAGTAATTAAAGAGGAAAGAACATGGACTATATCAGAGGGCTGGAAGCCTATCAGGATTCCAGAGAGGCAGCAATCACACTCGGCAAATTTGATGGAGTTCACAGAGGACATCAGAAGCTGATCAAAAAAGTATGTCAGCTGAAGGCGAAAAAAGGCGTTCGTTCTGTTGTGTTTGCATTTGATATGAATCCGCTTTATGAAAAGCTTGGAAAATCAAGAGAAGGGATCATGTCCAATGAGGAGCGCAGATGTCTTCTGGACAAGAAAGTAGATGTACTGCTGGAATGCCCGTTTTCCGAAGATGTTACAAGTATGTCGGCAGAGGATTTCATCCGGAAGATCCTGATTGAGAAAATTCATGCCCGGTATATTGTGATCGGAACGGATTTCCACTTTGGGCATGACAAGCGTGGTGATGCAAAAATGCTTGCAGAATATGCCGATGTGTATGGATATGAACTTTTTGTGATTGAAAAAGAGATGTACGGAAAACGGGAGATCAGCAGCAGCTATGTCAGGGAAGAGCTTCGGAAGGGAAATATGGAAGCTGTGAATGATATGCTGGGGTATGCATATACTGTACGGGGAAAAGTAGAGCATGGCAGGCAGCTGGGCAGAAAACTGGGATTTCCGACACTTAATGTACATCCGTCAAGGGATAAACTTCTTCCACCGAACGGAGTTTATCTGGATAGTGTGAGGATTGATGGAATCTGGTACAACGGAATCGGTAATGTCGGGTTTAAGCCAACGGTATCCGATGAGAACCGGATGCTGATCGAGAGCAATCTGCTGGATTACAGTGGTGATGCCTACGGAAAAGAGGTAGAGATCCAGCTTTATCATTTTAAGAGACCGGAGCAGAAGTTTGAATCGATAGAAATGATGAAGGCTCAGATCGATCAGGATATTGCTTACGCAAAAGAATTTTTCCGTTATCATCATAAGAAATAACAGAGCCGGTGAAAAAGCTCCGGAAATGCGGTTATTTACAGGCAGCCTGTGAACAGGAATATGAAAACCTGCCAGATGCGGGAAAGATAAAATCCTTCTTGACAGGATTCGGGGCATATGGTACACTAGGCAAGTATGAAAAACCGATGTTCGGCAGATGGAATCTCCAACCACTGCTTAATATCAGGCAATTAACAGTATATTTAGGAGGTAGTGACAAATGATCACAAAAGAAATGAAAGAACAGATTATCAAAGAATACGGAAGAACAGAAGGAGATACAGGATCTCCGGAAGTACAGGTAGCTCTTCTTACAGCAAGAATCAATGATCTTACAGATCACTTCAAAGCTAATCCGAAGGATCACCACTCAAGAAGAGGACTTCTTAAGATGGTTGGACAGAGAAGAGGACTTCTTGCATACCTTAAGAAGAATGACATTGAAAGATATCGTTCACTGATCGAAAGATTAGGTTTAAGAAAGTAAGACGTATTTTACAGGGAGCGAAAGGCATCAGCTGGATGTCTTCGCTCCCTGTTTGTTTACGCAAACAATGAGCCGAACCGGTACAACATGCATCATCCATGCCAATCAGCATAGTGATTGACATGGGAGTGACCAATAACCGTGTTTTGCCACATTTTAAAGTTAGTTATATAGAATCTTGCAAGAGATGTAAGGATATGATATAATACAAAAGATTGTGGGTAGAGATTGCGTCCGAGACCACTGAAAAGTATATTTTGAGAAGTGTATTTTTCAGTAGTTTCGGAGATTTTACCCGTCAGATAAACAGATAAAAAAGGAGAACATTTATGTACAAAAAGTTTGAAATGGAACTTGCAGGCCGTACACTCCGCGTAGATGTTGGAAGAGTTGCCAAACAGGCGAACGGCGCAGTACTTATGCATTATGGTGATACAGTTGTGCTTTCAACAGCAACTGCATCCGACAAACCAAGAGAAGGAATTGACTTCTTCCCGCTCAGCGTTGAATACAATGAGAAGCTTTATGCAGTAGGAAAGATCCCGGGAGGATTTAACAAGAGAGAAGGAAAGGCATCAGAAAATGCTGTTCTTACCTGCCGTGTGATCGACCGTCCGATGAGACCGCTTTTCCCGAAGGATTACAGAAATGATGTAACTTTGGAGAACCTGGTTCTCTCTGTTGAACAGGACTGCTCACCGGAGCTTACTGCTATGCTTGGATCAGCGATTGCAACTGCTATTTCTGATATCCCGTTCGATGGTCCGACAGCTTCTACCCAGGTAGGACTTGTTGACGGAGAACTGGTATTCAATCCAACTGCAGAGCAGAAAGAAAAGTCTGACCTTGCACTGACTGTTGCATCTACAAGAGAAAAGGTAATCATGATTGAAGCCGGAGCAAATGAAGTGCCGGAAGCTAAGATGCTCGAAGCCATCTTCGCGGCGCATGAAGTGAATCAGAAAGTCATCGCATTCATCGACCAGATCGTTGCAGAATGTGGAAAACCAAAACATGATTATGTAAGCTTTGCAGTACCGGAAGAACTCTTTGAAGCGATTCAGAAGATCGTAACACCGGAAGAGATGGAAGTTGCAGTATTCACAGATGACAAGCAGACAAGAGAAGAAAATATCCGTAAGATCACAGAAAAGCTGGAAGAAGCTTTTGCTGATAACGAAGAATGGCTTGCCAAACTTGGTGAAGCTGTATATCAGTACCAGAAGAAGGTTGTCCGCAAGATGATCCTCAAAGACCACAAGCGTCCGGACGGTCGTGCAATCGAAGAAATCCGTCCACTTGCCGCAGAAATTGACCTGATTCCGAGAGTACATGGTTCTGCTATGTTTACACGTGGACAGACACAGATCTGTACCATCACCACACTGGCTCCGCTTTCAGAAGCACAGAAGGTAGACGGACTGGATGAATCTGAGACATCTAAGAGATATATGCATCACTATAACTTCCCGTCATACTCTGTAGGTGAGACAAGACCTTCCAGAGGACCGGGACGTCGTGAGATCGGACATGGAGCCCTTGCTGAGAGAGCACTGGTACCGGTACTTCCGTCAGAGGAAGAATTCCCGTATGCGATCCGTACCGTATCTGAGACATTTGAATCTAACGGTTCTACTTCTCAGGCAAGTGTATGTGCATCTTCTATGTCACTTATGGCAGCCGGTGTACCAATCAAATCTGCAGTTGCAGGTATCTCATGTGGTCTTGTAACAGGTGCTACTGACGATGATTATCTGGTACTTACAGATATCCAGGGACTGGAAGATTTCTTCGGAGATATGGACTTCAAGGTAGCAGGTACACATAAAGGTATCACAGCGATCCAGATGGATATTAAGATCCACGGACTGACAAGACCGATCATCGAAGAAGCAATTGCACGTACAAGAAAAGCAAGAGTTTACATTCTGGATGAAGTTATGGCTAAGACAATCGCTGAGCCAAGAGCACAGGTTGGCAAGTATGCACCGAAGATCATTCAGATGAATATTGATCCGGCTAAGATCGGTGAAGTTGTAGGTCAGAGAGGAAAGACCATCAACGCAATCATCGAAAAGACAGGCGTTAAGATTGATATCACAGATGAAGGAAGCGTATCTATCTGTGGCGTAGATGCAGACAGCATGGAACAGGCAAGAAAGATGATCGCTACCATCGTAACAGACTTCGAGGCAGGAATGGTTCTTGAAGGTGATGTTGTAAGCATCAAAGAATTCGGCGCATTCATCGAATTTGCACCGGGCAAAGAAGGAATGGTACACATTTCCAAAATCGCTAAGCAGAGAATCGACCATGTAGAAGATGTTCTTTCTATCGGAGATCACGTCAAAGTGGTTTGCCTTGGAAAAGACAAGATGGGACGTTTGAGCTTCAGCATCAAAGATGTTGCAGAATAAAGTTTTATAAAATCAGAAGGACTTTACCAGTATCGGTAGAGTCCTTTTTTAGTTCTATTTTTCTCCTGCCTTCCATATACATTTTTTAAAGAGAGGTGGACAAGATGAGAAGAGAAAAGAAAGATCAAATTCTGGCGGTGCTTCCGGAGAAAATCCGAGGGATCCTGTTGAATCATGGACTGGATTTTGAGAAGATCCAGGAGATCCGGCTTCGGGAAGAGCAGCCGCTTGCAGTGAAAAAAGAGGGAAAGGAAGAACTTTTTACCCATCGGGTGACAAAAGAAGAACTGCGTGAAACGATGGAATATGTATCCAATTATTCCCTGTATGCCTATGAAAATGAACTGCGCCAGGGGTTTCTGACGATTGAAGGAGGGCATCGGGTCGGAATTTCCGGGAAAATTATTTCGGAAAAGGAACAGATCCGGAATTTTCAGTATATTACATCGATCAATATCCGAATCTGCCATGAGATTACAGGTTGTGCGAATAAGCTGTTTCCTGTGATCCTTGAAAAAGGAAGACTTTGCCATACCATGATCATTTCCCCACCAGGTGGAGGAAAGACTACACTTTTGCGGGATCTGGTGCGGCAGATTTCGGATGGGAACCGCTGGGTGGAAGGAAGAAATGTGGGTGTGGTGGATGAACGTTCAGAGATTGGAGGATGCTACCGTGGCGTACCACAGAACCAGCTTGGGATGCGGACAGATATTTTGGACAACTGCCCGAAAGCAGAAGGAATGATGATGCTGGTGCGGTCCATGGCGCCGGAGGTGATCGCGGCAGATGAGATCGGGACAGCGAAGGATGTAGAGGCGATCGAGTACGCCATGCACTGTGGGGCAACCATGCTGACGACGGTGCATGGTTCCGGTATGGATGAGATCCGTGAAAAGCCACTGGTCAGCAATCTGGTAAAGGAAAGATGCTTTGCCAGATATGTTGTGATGAAATCCGGGAAACATGTAGGAGAAATTGAAGGGATTTATAACGAACGGGGAGAAAAACTGTGTATCTGAAAATGGTCGGATGCCTGGGAATTGTGGCGGCGACATCCGGCTATGGATACAGCAGGGGAATGGAATATCAAAGGCAGATCACGGATACCGGAGAGCTGCAAAGAGTGATAAGGCAGCTTGCGGGAGAAATGGAGTATACTTATGCACCACTCGCCCAGGTATGCGCTTCTGTTTCCCGAAGATGCAGTCAGAACTACAGGATCTGGTTGGAACATCTGGCAAAAGAATTGGAGATGCCGTCAAGAAGTCTTGCAATAATCTGGGAGAGGTGCTGCGAAAGTGATCTTGAATGTCTGCTCCTTGGCAGGGAGGAAAGGGTACGTCTGCATGAGCTTGGGATGCAGCTTGGCAGCCTGGATAAGAAGCAGGAAACGCAGATTTTCTTGCAGTATGCAGAATTTCTGGAAGAAAAAAGAGGCGGTCTTTTAAAAGAAATTCAGGAAAAACGGAGGCTTTGCAATCTGCTGGGTGTTACAGCAGGGCTTTTCCTGACAATTTTGATTCTGTAAATAGGAGCGAAACATGAGTGTAAATCTGATATTTAAAATTGCGGCAGTCGGGATTCTGGTTTCTGTCCTGGGACAGGTGCTGAAACACAGCGGAAGAGAAGAACAGGCATTTCTCACAAGCCTTGCAGGACTGCTCCTGGTTTTATTCTGGATCCTTCCTTATATTTCAGATCTGTTTGACGATATCAGACGGCTCTTTGCTCTGTAAAGGAGGGAAAAGATGAGTATCCTTAAGGCAGCCTGCATCGGGATTGCAGGAACTTTCCTGGCATTACAATTTCAAAATACCAGAAAAGAGTATGGGATCTATCTGGGGATTGCGGTCAGCATTTTCCTTTTTCTCGGAATGAGCCGGAATCTGTCGGTGATCCGGGAAACTTTGGAATTGGTTGGCAGCTTTGTAAAGATCGATGCGGTATATCTGACGGCAATGCTGAAAATCCTGGGTGTGACCTATCTGGCGGAATTTGCGGCAGCAATCTGCAAGGATGCCGGTTATCAGACGATCGCCGGGCAGATCGAGGTCTTTGCAAGGCTCAGTATACTTGCAATAGGAATGCCGATATTAAAAGCACTGCTTCTTGCAATCCGCGAACTTGGACAGTAAAAGGGAAGAAAAATGAAACATTATTTTCAGAAATATGGCATAGCATGCATGATCGGACTTGTAATCTTCGTACTGATACTGCCGGTACAGGTATTTGCGGCAGGGGAAGATTCCTCTTCGGAAAACAACCGGACAGAAGATAATATGACAGAAACGGATCTGGAAAAAACACAGGAGGAAACAGAGCAGAAAATCTGGGAGCTGACAGAGGTAAAGGATCTGGATACGGCAATCCGAAAACTGTTCCCGGAAGAAAAACTGCATTTTCAGGATCTTGTTGAGTCTGTGATCCGGCAGGATGAGAACCTGTCTGCCGGACAGATCAGAAACTTTGTGACGGATCAGTTTTTCTATGTGCTGAAGGTCAATAAACCGGTGCTCGCATCTATCATTTTTCTGGTGCTGATCGCAGCGGTTTTTTCCAACTTTTCGGAAGTGTTTCAGAACTGCCAGATCTCACAGACCGCCTTTTTTCTGGTATACCTGTCTGTGATTACAGTCGGCATACGGAATTTTCAGGCAGCAGCCGTAGAGGTACAGCATGGACTCGAAAATCTGATCCTCTTTATGCGAGTACTCTGTCCTGTCTACTTTGTCTGTATGGCAGTCGCAGTGGGAAGTATTTCTGCGATCGCATTTTATAATCTGGCGCTTTTCCTGATTTTTCTTGTGGAACTTGTGATTTTGAAATGGATCGTTCCGTTGATCCAGATCGCACTTCTGATGGAAATCTTGAACAATCTGACGGAGGAGGAATTTCTTTCTAAGGCAGCGGAACTTTTGCGACTTGTAATCGGATGGAGTCTGAAAAGTCTGCTTGCCCTGGTGACGGGGATCGGGTTTATCGAGCGGATAATCAGTCCGGCGGCAGATCAGGTGAAAAGGAGTGTCTGGACAAAGGGCGTGGGAATGATTCCAGGAATCGGTGATGTAGTCAGCGGGACAAGCGAAGTCGTGCTTGGAAGTGCGGTCCTTTTAAAAAATGGAGTTGGAATTGCAGGGGCACTGCTTGTAACGGGAGTTGTGATGATCCCGGTCATCAATATGGGAATTCTGACGCTTCTTTACAAAGGAACGGCGGCACTTATCCAGCCGGTGTCTGATAAACGGATCGTGGAGGCCATCAGTTTTACCGGGGAAGGTTATCATATGCTGCTAAAGACGGTGCTTGCGACGGCGGTCCTGTTTCTGGTGACACTTGCAGTTGCGGCATCGGCAGCTTCGTAGGAGGGATAAAATGATACAGCTGGTTTACAGGTGGATGCAGAATCTCGCCGTTTATATGCTTCTTGTAACCGCATTTTTGCAGGCACTTCCAGAGAATAGCTACCGGAAATATGTCCGTTTTTTCTGCGGACTTCTTCTGACAGTTCTGCTTGCCCAGCCGGTTCTGGACCTTATGGGGGAAGCCGGACAGGTAACGGAGCTGTATCGGACGGCGGAGTATGAGCAGATGATAAAAGAGATGGAGTATGCGGCGGATTTGCTCGAAAAGGGCGGTGAATGAAGATGTTTGAAATTCGTAAAATAAAAAAAGACAAGTGGCTGATCATATTGCTTGTCGGACTGCTTCTGGTTGTGATCGCGATGCCTGTTTCCGATATAAAATCAGACCAGACACAGGATGAACAGCAGGTGCAGAAGGCGGAAAATGCATCGGGGGATACTTATACAGATGCACTGGAAACACGGCTGGAAAATGCACTTGCAAAAGTAGAAGGAGTTGGAAATGTAAAGGTGATGATCACTCTGGCTTCTTCCTCGGAAAAGGTAGTGGAAAAGGACCAGGAGATGACAAGTGAGGTGCAGGAAGGGGAGAGCGGAGGAAAAAATACCAGTTCTTCAGAGACGGCAGTTTATGCAAACGGAAATGGAGAAGAAACGCCATATGTGAAACAGGAATTAAGTCCCCGGATAGAAGGTGTTCTCGTAATTGCAGATGGCGGAGATAATGCCATCGTGATTGAAAATATCACAGAGGCTGTGCAGGCATTATTCGGAGTAGACACGCATAAGATAAAAGTAATGAAGCATAACTAAAAAAGAATCTTATAGGAGGAAGGCTAGTGAAAAAAGTATTTAAGAAAAATCAGATTGTGATTGCGGTTCTTGCGGTGATGATCGCTGCGGCAGGATATCTGAACTATTCCGGAAAAATTTTTGGCTCGAAAAACAAAACAGCAGAGACGGGAAGCGAGATGGCAAATAAGGAACTTCTGGATATTTCGGATCAGGACACAGGAAGTGACAGCTCCCTCCAGACAGCGGATAACGATCAGGTGGACGGAAATCCGGGAGAGGCGGTGCTGACAAATGGATCGGTCAGTGCGCTTGTAGCACAGGCAAAAGTGAACCGGGAGCAGGTGCGGGCAAAAAACAAAGAAACCCTGCAGGCGATCATTGATAATGCAGATATCGCAGAAGACCAGAAAGCAGATGCAGTTGCGCAGATGGTGGAGATGACACAGCGCGCCGAACAGGAGGTTGCAATTGAGACTCTGCTTGCCAGCAAAGGCTTTCAGGATGCGGTGGTAAGTCTTACCGAAGAATCCGCAGATGTGGTCGTTGATGTGGCGGATCTGTCGGATGCAAAACGGGCACAGATCGAGGATATTGTCACACGCAAAGCAGAGGTAAATGCTGCAAATGTGGTGATCACACCGATCCATGAAAGTACAAATACGAGTGAATCAGGGGATTGATATTATAGCAAAAATACCATATAATAAGAGTTTGAGTGACATTGAGAAAATAGTAGGAGTAGAATAACATGGCAGATTTTACGAATGAGATAAAGAAAAGAAGAACATTTGCGATCATTTCCCATCCGGATGCAGGTAAGACTACCCTGACAGAGAAGTTTCTGTTATATGGTGGGGCAATCAATCAGGCAGGTTCTGTAAAAGGAAAGGCAACAGCGAAACATGCGGTTTCAGACTGGATGGAGATTGAAAAAGAAAGAGGTATTTCGGTAACATCTTCTGTCCTGCAGTTCCAGTATGACGGTTATTGCATCAATATTCTGGATACACCGGGACATCAGGATTTCTCGGAAGATACTTATCGTACTCTTATGGCGGCCGATTCGGCGGTTATGGTGATCGATGGATCAAAAGGTGTGGAGGCACAGACAAGAAAGTTGTTCAAAGTCTGCGTCATGCGTCATATTCCGATTTTTACATTTATCAATAAAATGGACCGTGAAGCGATGGATACCTTTGAATTACTGGATGATATTGAAAAGGAACTGGGGATCGCTACCTGTCCGATCAACTGGCCGATCGGTTCCGGAAAAGAATTCCGCGGCGTATTTGACCGGAACAGCAGAGAACTGGAGATTTTCTCAGATACCAAGAAAGGAACCTCGATCGGGGAAGTTGAGAAGGTTTCCATCGACAGTGAGGAAGCAAAGAGCATCGTAAGTGAAGCACAGTTCGCACAGCTGGAAGAAGAGATTGAGCTTCTGGACGGAGCGAGTGCGGAATTTGACCAGGAGATGGTCAGCAAAGGAGAACTCTCTCCGGTATTTTTCGGATCAGCTCTGACCAACTTCGGTGTGGAGACCTTTCTTCAGCATTTCCTTAAAATGACGACTTCGCCGCTTCCGAGAATGTCCGACAAAGGATTGATCGATCCGATGAAAGAAGAAGATTTCTCCGCATTTGTGTTTAAGATCCAGGCAAATATGAATAAGGCACACCGGGACAGAATCGCATTTATGCGTATCTGTTCCGGTGAGTTCAAGGCAGGCATGGATGTCTTCCATATCCAGGGAGGCAGGAAAGTCCGTCTGTCACAGCCACAGCAGATGATGGCGAGTGAACGCCACATGATCGATACTGCTTATGGTGGAGACATCATCGGTGTATTTGATCCTGGTATCTTCTCCATTGGGGATACACTGACCAATTCAGCGGAAAAATTTGCATACGAAGGAATTCCGACTTTCGCACCGGAACATTTTGCCAGAGTACGCCAGGTGGATACGATGAAGAGAAAGCAGTTCATCAAGGGAATCAACGAGATCGCGCAGGAAGGCGCGATCCAGATTTTCCAGGAATTCAACACCGGTATGGAAGAGATCATCGTCGGTGTAGTCGGTGTCCTGCAGTTTGATGTATTAAAATACCGTCTGGAAAATGAATATAACGTGGAGATCCGTCTGGAACCACTTCCATATGAACATATCCGCTGGATCGAGAATGAAGAAATCAATATGGACAAGCTGGTCGGCACATCCGATATGAAGAAGATCAAGGACCTGAAAGACAGACCGCTTCTTCTGTTTGTCAACAGCTGGAGCATCCGTATGGTGCTGGAACGAAACGAAGGACTGAAACTTTCCGAATTCGGACGTTCCTAAAAAACTTTCCAATAAGGATCTTTTATGTTACAATGAACGCATAGCGACGAGCGCAGGACTGGGTGGAAAATGATCGGCTGCTTGCAGACGGATCATTTTCAAGCCAGGACTATGTGAGTGCAACGAACATCGAGGAACCGAAAGGTTCCGAGATGAGCGCGAGGAGCGTAAAAAAAACGCAGTACTGGGTGGAAAATGATCGGCTGCTTGCAGGCGAATCATTTTCAAACCAGGACTATGTGAGTGCAACGAACATCGAGGAACCGAAAGGTTCCGAGATGAGCGCGAGGAGCGTAAAAAGAGCGCAGTGCAGGGTGGGAAATGATCGGCTGCATGCAGACGAATCATTTTCAAGCCAGGACTATGTGAGTGCAACGAACATCGAGGAAGCGAAAGGTTCCGAGATGAGCGCGAGGAGCGGAAGAACCGCAGACAGGAGGACTTATAATGAGTAAAGAAGAGAGAAATACCTATAAGATAGAATCAGATGAGAACCTCGGAGAAGTACAGATTGCTGATGAAGTAGTTGCAATTATCGCAGGACTTGCAGCAATGGAGGTAGAGGGGGTATCTTCCATGGCAGGAAATGCAACCAGAGAACTGATCGCAAAGCTTGGAATGAAGAGCCTTTCCAAAGGAGTAAAGGTAGACGTGCTGGAAGGTATCGTTACCGTATCCCTTGCCCTGAACCTCAAATATGGTAGCAGTATCAAAGATACTACTTTAAAGGTACAGGAAAAAGTAAAGGCAGCAATCGAGAATATGACAGGTCTTACCGTTGCAGACGTAAACATTCGTGTTGCAGGTGTGGACATGCCGGAAGAAGAATAATTGGAGAGAGAACATGCGAAGAAGTAAAGTCAGAGAACATATATTTAAAATGCTCTTCAGCATCGGATTTGATGCGGCTGATGCAGACGAACAGATCGAACTGTATCTGGAACAGGTAGAAGAAGCAAGTGAGGAAGAACGCGGATATATGCGCAAAAAGGTCAAAGATATCGCAGCACACGAAGAAGAAATCGATGCGATGATCAATGAACATACAACCGGTTGGAAAACCGGACGTATGAATAAAGTGGATCTTTCTGTTCTTCGTCTTGCCGTATATGAGATGAAGTGGGATGACGAAGTGCCGGTCAAAGTAGCGATCAATGAAGCAGTTGAGCTGGCAAAGAATTTTTCGGGAGATGAGGGACCGGCATTTGTCAACGGTGTACTCGGAAAGCTTGCATAAGAATCAGAAATCATGCGAAATGTATATACTGTAAAACAGGTCAATGCGTACATTAAGAATATGTTTACGCAAGACTTTATGTTGAATCGAATTTATATCAAAGGGGAAGTGTCAAACTGTAAGTACCATACTTCAGGACATCTGTACTTTTCACTGAAAGATGAGTCCGGAACGATTGCCTGTGTTATGTTTGCCGGGCAGCGCAGCGGGCTTTCTTTTCGTATGCAGGAAGGGCAGCAGATAATTGTGCTTGGAAGCGTCAGCGTCTATGAAAGAGATGGCAGATATCAGGTTTATGCAAAGGAGATCGTACTGGATGGTGCGGGACTTCTTTATGAAAAATTTATAAAGCTCAAAAAAGAGCTGGAAGAAATGGGAATGTTTGCGCCGGAATATAAAAAGCCGATTCCGAAATATGTGCGGACAGTTGGTGTTGTAACGGCACCAACTGGAGCGGCAGTGCGCGATATTATCAACATTACCAGGCGGAGAAATCCATATGTGCAGATTCTTCTGTATCCGGCACTGGTACAGGGGGATGGCGCGTCTGAAAGTGTGGTACGGGGAATCCGTGCACTGGAGGAAGCAAAGGTTGATGTGATGATCGTTGGCAGAGGCGGGGGGGCTATTGAAGATCTGTGGGCATTTAACGAGGAAAATGTAGCGCGCGCAGTTTTTGAATGCAGTGTACCGGTTATTTCGGCAGTAGGACATGAGACGGACACGACGATCATAGATTATGTAGCGGATCTTCGTGCACCGACGCCTTCTGCTGCGGCAGAGCTTGCAATCTGTAATTACCGGGAACTTCTGGAAACGATCCGGACAGAACGGGAAAGGATGCACCGAAGTATGAGGAGAAAGCTGGAGATTGCATCACTTCATACAGCGCGGTATGCAGAAAAATTCCGTTACTTAAGTCCGTCAGGGAAACTTAAGTCCATGCGCCAGCAGCTTGCAGACTATGAGGAGCAGATCCCAAAAGCCATGCATCAGCGGTTGGAACAGGAACAGGAGAGGACTCGGAAAGTGCAGGAGATGCTGCCGCTTCTGATGGAGCGGAATCTGCGGGAAAGCCGTCAGCAGCTTGCAATCCGGATCGAACGGATGAAGGGACTTTCTCCGCTTGCCAAGCTGAACCAGGGCTTTTCCTATGTACAGGGATCGGAAGGGACCGTAAAGAAAGTAGCGGATGTAAAAAAAGGAGACTGGCTTCGGATTTATGTGACAGACGGGCAGATCGAGGCACAGGTAACAGATACCAAGAAGGAGTAGGAAAATGGCAGATAAGAAAAACGAGATTGCAGAAGAAATGCCGGAAGAATCTCTGGAAGAGCTTTTTGCAAAGCTGGATCAGGTGGCAAAAGAGCTGGAATCGGGAGATACTTCGCTGGAAGAGTCCTTCGGACTGTATCAGAAGGGTATGGAAATGCTGAAGCTTTGTAATGAGAAGATTGATACAGTAGAGAAAAAAGTGCAGGTGCTGGAAGAGAATGGAGAAATACATGACTTTTAAAGAAGAAATGAAAGAAAGAACAGAAGTGATTGAAAAGCTTCTTGTAAAATATCTGCCGAAAGCAGAAGGTTACCAGAGCCAGATCATGGAGGCGATGGAGTACAGTGTGATGGCAGGCGGAAAGAGACTCCGCCCAATGCTGATGCAGGAGACATACCGCCTTTTCGGAGGAGAAGGAAAAGAAATCGAGCCGTTTATGGCAGCAATGGAGATGATCCATACTTATTCCTTGGTGCACGATGATCTGCCGGCAATGGACAATGACGAGTACCGTAGAGGAAGAAAGACAACGCATATCGTATACGGGGAAGCAATGGGAATTCTTGCCGGGGATGCACTTCTGAACTATGCGTTTGAGACGGCGGTAAAGGCATTTGAAATCGCACCTGAAAAGAGTCTTCTGATTGGAAAAGCTTTAAAAATCCTTGCAGAAAAAGCCGGTATTTACGGGATGATAGGCGGTCAGGTCGTGGATGTGGCTTCCTGCGGTGTGGGACTTGATGAAGGCATGCTGAACTTTATCTATGAACTGAAAACCGGAGCGCTGATCGAAAGTTCGATGATGATCGGGGCACTTCTTGCAGGTGCAGAGGATGCAGAGCTTGAGAAAGTGCAGAAGATCGCATCGGATGTGGGGATTGCTTTCCAGATCCAGGATGACATCCTGGATGTGACAAGTACTACAGAAGAGCTTGGCAAACCGGTCCACAGCGATGAAAAGAATGAAAAAACAACCTATGTTACATTAAAAGGTCTGGAAAAAGCAACCAGAGATGTGGAAGTTATTTCACAGGAAGCACTGGAACTGCTTTCCGGGCTGGACAGAGAAAATACGTATCTGACACAGCTGATACGGGAACTGATACACAGGAAAAAATAAGCGGGGTGGATGAAGTGTATCTGGAGCAGATTCACGAAGCGAATGATATCAAAAAATTAAATGAACGGGAACTGGCAGGGCTTGCAGAAGAAATCCGTACCTTTCTTGTTGAGAAGATCAGCAAGACAGGAGGGCATCTTGCATCCAATCTGGGTGTGGTAGAGCTTACCATGGCAATGCATCTCAGTTTTCAGCTTCCGGAGGATAAGATGATCTGGGATGTAGGGCATCAGTCTTATACGCATAAGATTCTGACCGGAAGGAAAGAAGGATTTGATGGTTTGAGAAAATACGGCGGTATGAGTGGTTTCCCGAAGAGGAAAGAAAGTGACTGTGATGCCTTTGATACCGGTCATAGCTCCACTTCGATTTCGGCCGGACTTGGATATGCCAGAGGGAGGGATATCCTGGGACAGGATTATTCCGTGATCTCTGTTATCGGTGATGGATCACTGACCGGAGGAATGGCTTATGAAGCACTGAATAATGCTGCGGAGATGAAGACGAATTTCATCATCGTACTCAACGATAACCATATGTCTATTTCCAAAAATGTCGGTGGAATGTCCAGTTATCTCGGGGAGCTGCGCACTGCCCAGGCCTATACCGACCTGAAGGATACCGTGGAAAATGTACTTGGCAGTATTCCGTTTGGCGGTGAAAAGATGGTGCGGCATATTAAGCGCACCAAGAGCAGCATCAAGCAGCTTTTGGTTCCGGGAATGTTCTTTGAAGATATGGGAATCAAGTATTTAGGACCGGTGGACGGGCATGACCTGAAGGCGCTGTGCCGTGCGTTTACCGAGGCAAAAAGGGTAAAAGGACCGGTGCTTGTCCATGCCCTGACGAAAAAGGGGAAAGGGTATCTGCCGGCAGAAGAAAACCCTTCCCGTTTCCATGGAACAGGTCCGTTTGATATCCAGACAGGAGAGCCGATTTCCAAAAGTGGAAAGGATTCCTGTACAGATGTGTTTTCCAAGGTTATGCTGGATCTGGCAAAAAAAGATGACAGACTGGTAGCAATCACGGCGGCAATGGAAGACGGTACCGGCCTGGCAGCATTTCACAGATACTATCCGGACCGCTTTTTTGATGTGGGGATCGCAGAGGGACATGGCGTGACCTTTGCGGCAGGACTTGCTGCGGCAGGACTGCATCCGGTATTTGCTGTATATTCTTCGTTTTTACAGAGAGGATTTGACCAGATGATCCATGATGTCTGTCTGCAGAAGCTTCCGGTCGTATTTGCTGTGGACAGGGCAGGACTTGTGGGAAGCGATGGGGAGACTCATCAGGGGATCTTTGATCTTTCTTATCTGTCAATGATTCCGAATATGACCGTCCTTTCTCCGAAAAATAAATGGGAACTGGCGGATATGGTGCGGTTTGCGGTGAGACTTGGAGCACCGGCAGCAGTGCGCTATCCAAGAGGCAGCGCATTTGACGGATTCCGTGAATACAGAGCACCGATCGAGTATGGAAAGAGTGAACCGGTCTATGAAGAAGAGGATATTGCGATCATCAGTGTCGGACATATGTTTGAGCAGGCAGTTCAGGTTCGGAAGCGTTTGAAAGAGATTGGATATAACTGTACCCTGATCAATGCCCGGTTTGTAAAGCCGGTGGATGAGGAGATGCTCCGGAAACTGACGGTGGAACACCGGCTGATCGTGACACTGGAAGAGAATATCCGCAGAGGCGGATTCGGAGAATTTGTGACTGCTTATCTGGCAGGTCTTGAGACAGACGCAGAGGTTCTGAATCTGGCACTGCCGGATGACTATATCGAACACGGAAGTGTAGACCTACTTCGCAGTGAGGTGATGCTGGATATTGAATCCTGCGTGGCCAGGATTATCACTGCATATATAGCAGAAGAGAGCAGGAGGGATTGATAGAGAATGAAAGAACGGTTGGATGTATTACTTGTAAAGAGAAATCTGGCATCCTCCAGAGAAAAGGCAAAAGCGATCATCATGTCCGGCAATGTATTCGTGGACGGGCAGAGAGAGGATAAAGCGGGAACTTCCTTTTCGGAAGAGGTTCAGATCGAAGTCCGTGGACATGCACTTCCGTATGTCAGCCGCGGAGGACTTAAGCTGGAAAAGGCGATGAAAAATTTTGATGTATCCATGGAAGGAAAGGTATGTACCGATGTGGGATCTTCGACAGGAGGATTTACAGACTGCATGCTGCAAAATGGAGCAGTCAAGGTGTTTGCCATCGATGTGGGACATGGTCAGCTGGACTGGAAATTACGTCAGGATGAAAGAGTGGTCTGCATGGAAAAGACCAACATCCGTTATGTACAGCCGGAAGATCTGGGAGAACCGATTGATTTTTCATCGATTGATGTTTCTTTTATTTCGCTGACGAAGGTACTTCTCCCAATCCGCAATTACCTGAAAGAGAACGGAGAGATCGTTGCGTTGATCAAGCCACAGTTTGAAGCCGGACGTGAGAAGGTTGGGAAAAAAGGTGTGGTAAGGGAAAAGAGTACCCATATCGAGGTCATCAAAAAAGTAACCGATTATGCAGTATCGATCGGCTTTGAAGTAGCAGCACTTGAATTTTCACCGATCAAAGGACCGGAAGGGAATATCGAGTATCTGGTACATCTGAAAAAAAGGCCGGAGGAAGAGGCAAGGATTGTGGAGAGCGTAGACATTCGGGGGACTGTCGATGCTGCTTTTGACACACTTGCAAAAAAGGATCCGGCTGAGGAGAAGAAATAAAAAGACATGGAAAAGTTTTACATTATCACGAATGATATGAAGGATGCAAATCGGAAGATCACCGTGAAAATCAAAAAATGCATTGAATCCTACGGGAAGAAATGTTATCTGGAAGAGCAGCCGGAAGAAGGAAATTTTTCAAAGATCAAGATTCCAAAGGATATTGATTGTGTGTTGACGGTAGGCGGAGACGGAACCTTTATCCAGGCATCCAGACGTCTGTTCGGGCGGGATCTTCCGATGCTTGGAATCAATATGGGCACCCTTGGCTATCTGACCGAGGTAGAGGTGCAGAATGTAGAAGAGGCTGTAAAACAGCTCGTAGAGGGCAATTATACGATTGAAGAGAGAATGATGCTGTATGGATCCGCTGCATACCGCAATGTAAGGGATGTGGCACTCAATGATATTGTCATGACAAGATCCGGCAGCATGAAGATTGTTCATTTTAATCTCTATGTTAACGGAGAGTTTCTGAACTCCTATGATGCGGACGGATTGATCGTGTCCACACCAACGGGTTCTACTGCGTACAATCTGTCTGCAGGAGGACCGATCGTGGAGCCGACAGCGTCATTGATCGTTGTGACACCGATCTGCTCGCATGCACTCAATTCCCGCAGTATCGTTTTCGCGGACAAAGATGAGATCGTGATCGAGATTGGTGCAAAACGGGAAAATCAGATCGAGGAAGCAGTGATTGCATATGATGGTGCGGATGAAGTCACGCTTCATACCGGTGACCGGATCCGGATCAAAAAGGCATGGGAGACAGCGAAAATCGTAAAACTCAGCAAAGTGAGCTTTCTGGAAACATTACGTGAAAAGATGAAAGGAAACTAGAAGATGAAAGTAAACCGACATGCCAAAATTGTAGAATTGATCAACAAATATCAGATTGAGACACAGGATGAGCTTGCCGAGTATCTGAATGAAGCGGGATTTAAAGTGACGCAGGCAACGGTATCCAGAGACATCCGCGACTTAAAGCTCACCAAGGTTCCGGCAGAAAACGGCAGGCAGAAATATGCGGTACTCCAGAGTGCACAGAACGGAATGACTGAAAAATATGTGCGCATTTTGCGGGATGGATTCAGCTCTATGGATATGGCTCAGAACATTCTGGTACTGAAAACGGTATCCGGTATGGCGATGGCGGTGGCTGCGGCACTGGATGCGATGAACTGGAATGAGATCGTTGGCTGTATTGCCGGGGATGATACGATCATGTGCGCTGTGCGGACCGTGGATGATACGATTCTACTGATGGAAAAGATCAAGAAACTACTGGAACAATAGACAGGAGAAGGAATGTTACAAAATTTGCATGTAAAAAATCTGGCGCTGATCGATGAGGCGGAAGTGGATTTCTCTGGTGGACTCAATATCCTGACCGGGGAAACCGGTGCCGGAAAATCAATTATCCTGGGGAGTGTCAGTCTTGCCCTGGGCGGAAGATATTCAGCAGATATGCTTCGTAAGGGAGCCGATAAGGGACTTGTAGAACTGACCTTTTATGTGGAAAATCCGGAAACGGTACGGAAGCTGGAAGAGATGGATCTTTCGCCGGACGGAGGGCAGATCATTATCACCAGACGGTTTAACGGAAACCGAAGTGTGAGCCGGATCAATGGAGAGACTGTGACACTGGGGCGGCTAAAGGAAGCAGCCCAGGTTCTGATCGATATTCACGGACAGCATGAGCATCAGTCACTGTTATATAAAAAAAATCATCTGGCAATTCTGGATGCATTTGCAAAAGAAGCCGGAGAATGGAAGAAAAAAGTGGCGGATTCATACAGGGAATACCGCCGGCTGGAAAAAGAACTTAAGGAAGCCGATAAAGACGAGGCTGAGAGAGCCAAAGAGATTTCTTTTCTTGAATTTGAGATTGATGAGATTGAAAATGCAGGAATCACTGCGGCAGAATGCCAGTCGGTAGAAGAAGATTACCGGCGGATGATGCAGGGGAAAAGAATCGCAGAGAATCTGGAAGAGGCGTATCTGTATACAGCAGGAGAAGGCGGTATAAGTGCGGCAGAAGCGATCGGACGGGCAGTACGTGCGGCAGCTGTGGCGGCAGAACATGATGACAAATCGGGAGAACTGTATGAACAGCTGGTCGAAGTGGAGAATCTGATCGGGGATTCCGGGCGCGAGCTTCGCTGTTATCTGGACAGTCTTTCCTTTGAACCGGAACAGTTCTATGAGACGGAGAGCCGGCTGAACCAGATCAATCATCTGAAGGTCAAATACGGAGATTCGGCAGAGGCAATCCTGCAGCATAAGGCGGATGACGAGGAGCGCCTCCTGATTTTAAAAAATTATGATGAATATTTAAATGAATTAAAGGGAAAACTGAAAAAATCAGAGGAACGTCTGCAAAAAGAATGCGAGGGTCTGTCGAAGATCCGTAAAAAAGAGGCAAAGCTTTTGCAGGCAAAGATCGCAGAAGGACTTCAGGATCTGAATTTCCTGGATGTCTGCTTTGAAATTCGGTTTTCAAAAACCTCCGGGTACACAGTAGAAGGAACGGATGAGGTGGAATTTATGATCTCCATGAATCCGGGTGAACCGACAAGACCGCTTGCAACTGTGGCATCCGGCGGTGAACTTTCCCGCATCATGCTTGCAATCAAGGCAGTCATGGCGGATAAAGATGAGATCGAGACACTGATCTTTGATGAAATCGATGTGGGGATCAGCGGTCGTACCGCACAGAAGGTTTCCGAGAAGATGTGCCTGATCGGCAGGAAACATCAGGTGATCTGCATTACGCATCTGGCACAGATTGCTGCAATGGCAGATACTCATTACCTGATTGAAAAACGGGTGGAAGATCAGATGACAAAGACCAAGATCCGGCAGCTTGACAGGGAAGAATCTGTGCAGGAGCTGGGAAGGATCCTTGGAGGCGCAAAGATTACGGATGCGGTGCTGGAAAACGCTCGGGAGATGAAAATTCTGGCATCGGGTTTGAAAAAATAAGATTGAGCACATACTAGAGGCAGGAGAAAAAATCCTGCCTTATTTTTTGCGGAATTTTAGGGAGGAAAAAGGGGTGTGTAATGTCGGTTAGAAGTTATCGGAAAATGTTAAGTGTGTTATTAGCGGTAATTGTGGTTATAGGAGGCGGCTATTGCTACAGGGAATGGCGGGCCAAGAAAGCGGAGAGGGAGGCTTCGGTCAGTGAACTTTCGGGAAACCTTCTGATTCCGGGAGGGATGCCGGTTGGGATCTATATGGAGACGGATGGCGTGATGGTGCTGGGGACGCAGGAAATTAAGGGAAAAGATGGGATCGGTGTGAATCCGGCGAAGCATCTGGTGAAGGAGGGAGATTATATTGTCGGAGTTGATTCTGACAGTATTTATAATAAATCTGAGCTTATCGAACGGGTTAAAAAATTATCGAATAAGTCCGTCATCTTACACATTCGTCGAAAAAAAGTGTATATTGATGTACAACTTCATCCGACAAAAGATGAAGGCGGGGCATATAAACTTGGAATCTGGGTGCGTGATAACGCGCAGGGACTCGGCACAATCACTTTTCTGAATGCGGATAGTGAATACGGTGCGTTGGGACATGGAATACATGATGTAGATACCGGCAAACTGATCGAAATGTCAACGGGAAGATTATATGATACCAGCATTCAGAATATTAAAAAAGGTGAGAACGGAAATCCCGGAGGGATGGAAGGGATCATTGTCTACAATCATTACAATATTTTAGGTTCGATTACTACAAACACAGAGACAGGGATTTATGGGAAATTAGACAGGATTGAGAGAATATTTGACAGCAAAGAAGCTTATCCGGCTGTGGCAAAGGAAGAAATTCAGGTTGGAAAGGCGTATATCCGCTGTGCAGTAAGCGGAAAGACAGAAGATTATACAGTCAGAATCACAAAAGTTGACCTGGATGCCAGGGAGGTGAACAAGGGGATTGAAATTCAGGTTACTGACAAACGGTTACTTAAACTGACCGGTGGGATTGTGCAGGGAATGAGTGGAAGCCCCATCATGCAGAATGGAAAGATTATAGGTGCAGTGACACATGTTTTCGTACAGGATGCGACAAAAGGATACGGAATATTTATCGAAAACATGCTGGAAAATCTGAAAAAAGATTGAAATATGCGAACCTTGTCAGATTTCTGCGACACCATTTGCTTGTATTCGCAGAATACAGAAGGTTATAATAGGTTACATTCCAGTGCAAATTGTCACTTTAAGGAGGGGAAAGGCTTTATGGAAAAACTGAATGTAGCGATTGCTGACGATAACGAAAGAATGTTGAATTTACTAGGAGAAATTGTAGAAAGTGATAAAGATCTCAAACTGGTGGGAAAAGCCAGGAACGGAGAAGATATTTATCACATTATAAGAGATAAACAGCCTGACGTTGTACTTCTTGACCTGATTATGCCGAAAATGGATGGAATCAGTGTGATGGAAATGATAGGCGCAGATAAAACAGTAAAGAAACAGCCGAATTTTATTATTGTAACTGCGATTGGACAGGAGAGGATCACGGAAGATGCCTTCGAAAAAGGAGCAGCCTACTACATCCTGAAACCATTTCGCAATGAAACAATCCTTCAGCGGATCAAAAGCTCCGGACATGCGGAAAAGAGTGTAGCGCCTTACACAGATTATACCGTATATGCGGAACCTTCTGAGGAGGACCTGGAAACACAGGTGACAGAACTGCTCCATGAAATCGGAATCCCGGCACATATAAAAGGGTATCATTATTTGAGGGATTCCATTCTAATGGCGGTTGACGATATGGAAGTTTTAAATGCGATCACAAAGATCCTGTATCCGACAGTCGCGAAAAAGAACCAGACCACATCGAGCCGTGTTGAACGGGCGATCCGCCATGCGATCGAGGTTGCATGGAGCAGGGGAAAGCTGGATACCTTAGAAGCTCTTTTCGGTTACACAGTAAGTAACGGGAAAGGAAAACCGACCAATTCTGAATTTATTGCTCTGGTCGCAGACACGATCAGACTGAAATCAAAGCGCAGATAATTCTTTTCAAACGAGTGAAATTGCGGTATAATTATAAATAAGCCGTGAGAGTAAGGAGGGTGTTAAATGAAAAAAGTATTATTTGTGTCATCTGAATCAGTTCCGTTTATCAAAACAGGAGGATTAGCCGATGTAGTGGGATCACTACCAAAATATTTTGATAAGAACAAATACGATGTACGTGTTATGCTTCCAAAGTATATGTGCATGAAAGACGAATGGAAAGATAAACTTTCTTACAGACTTCATTTCTATATGGATCTGAACTGGAGACAGCAGTATGTAGGGCTTCTTGAACTTCAATACGAAGGAATCACTTTTTATTTCATAGACAATGAATATTATTTTAATGGTTCGAAGCCATATGGTGATATTGCATACGATATTGAGAAGTTTGCATTCTTTTCAAAAGCAGCCTTAAGTGCACTGCCACTTCTGGATTTCAGACCGGATATCATTCACTGTCATGACTGGCAGACCGGGCTTGTTCCGATTTATCTGGATAATTTCCGCTATAACAATGAGTTTTTCCGTGGAATCAAGACTGTGATCACTATACATAACCTCAAATTCCAGGGTATCTGGGATAAGAAGACGGTTATGGATATCACCGGACTTCCGGCATACTATTTCTCACCGGATAAGCTGGAAGCATATGACAATGCCAACTATCTGAAAGGCGGAATTGTCTACGCTGACCGTGTGACAACGGTAAGCAGCAGTTACGCGGAAGAGATCAAGACACCGTTTTACGGGGAGAAGCTGGAAGGACTGATGCAGGCAAGAGCAAACTGCCTGTCAGGAATTGTCAATGGTATTGATTATGATGATTTTAATCCGGCAACAGATACCAACATTGCAAGAACTTACTCTGTCGAAAACTTCCGCAAGGAGAAAGTGAAAAATAAAATGGCGCTGCAGGAAGAACTCGGACTGGAGAGAGATCCGCACCGTATGATGATCGGTATCGTATCCAGACTGACCGACCAGAAGGGCTTTGACCTGATCGACTGTGTGATGGATGAACTTTGCCAGGATGCGGTTCAGATCGTCGTACTCGGTACCGGAGATGAGAGATACGAGAACATGTTCCGTCATTTCGCATGGAAGTATCCGGATAAGGTATCTGCACAGATCTATTATTCAGAGCCGATGTCTCACAAGATCTATGCATCCTGTGATGCATTCCTGATGCCGTCATTATTTGAACCATGTGGACTGAGCCAGCTGATGAGTCTGAGATATGGTACGGTGCCGATCGTAAGAGAGACAGGCGGACTCAAAGATACTGTAGAAGCTTACAACGAATACGAGAAGACCGGAACCGGATTCAGCTTCACCAATTACAATGCGCATGAGATGCTTGCAACTGTAAGATATGCAGAACAGATTTACTATGACAAGAAGCGTGACTGGAACAAGATCGTAGAGCGTGGTATGGAAAAAGACTTCTCATGGAAGAATTCAGCCAAGCTTTACGAAGAACTTTACGAAAATATGTAAAATGCATTCTGGTAATTTACCGGAAAATATGGTATCATGAAATGAAAAAATTTACAGAGGAGAAACATTCATTATGAGGATTATAGACAAAATTAAAGCAGACGGAGTACATATTTCCTTTGAAGTGTTTCCACCGAAGACGGATGCGGGCTTTGAATCCGTGTTAAAAGCAACGGATGGGATCGCAGAACTTACCCCGTCATTTATTAGTGTTACCTATGGAGCCGGTGGTGGAACCAGTAAGAATACGGTTAAGATTGCAAGTCATATCAAGAATGACCTGAAGATTCCGGCACTTGCACATCTGACCTGTGTATCCTCAACCAAGGAAGAGGTACATAAGGTTATCGGACAGCTTCAGAAAGAAGGGATTGAGAATATCCTTGCACTCAGAGGAGATATCCCGCAGGATGGACAGTTTCCGCTTCCGGGACAGTATTCTCATGCCTGTGAACTGATCGAAGACATCAAAAAAATGGGAGACTTCTGCATCGGAGCTGCATGCTATCCGGAAGGACATGTAGAGATGGAACACAAGAAAGATGATATCCGTTATCTCAAAGAAAAGGTAGATTGTGGAGTGGATTTTATTACCACACAGATGTTTTTCAATAATGATATTTTCTATAATTTCCTGTATCGTATCCGTGAACAGGGAATCATGATACCGGTGCTTCCGGGAATCATGCCGATCACAACGAAAAAGCAGCTCGCAAGAAGCTGTGCCCTTTCAGGAACTGCTGTTCCGCAGAGATTCCGTGCGATCGTAGATTATTTTGGAGATGATCCGGCAGCGATGAAGCAGGCGGGAATTGCATATGCGACCGACCAGATCATTGACCTGATCGCAAATGGAGTCCGCAATATCCACGTATATTCGATGAATAAACCGGAAGTAGCTGCTGCAATCATGCAGAACCTTTCAGAAATCGTAAAATAAAGGAACATAAGAAAGATGACAGATGCCAGAACGAAAGAAGCAATTCGTTATCTGGGATATGGAAGACATGCGGTAGATGAACAGACGCTTGCGCTGATCGATGTTTCCTTCGGGGAGCTCGATCAGACTACGCAGGCAAAATCCGTCTATCGCATTTTTGACTGTAAAGTTACAGGAGAAGACCAGGTGACGATCGGAAAAATGAATATTAAAAGCAGAAGTCTCGGAAAGAATCTCAGAGGTTGCAAAGGGGCAGTTGTATTTGGCGCAACACTCGGTACCAGTGTCGATATACTGATGAAACGTTATTCACTGACAGATATGGCGAAATCTGTCGTATTGCAGGCATGCGCAGCTGCATATCTGGAGGAGTACTGTGACGATCTGCAGCTTTCGATCGGAGAAGAGTTAAAAGCACAGAATGAATGGCTCAGACCGAGATTCAGTCCGGGATACGGTGATTTTGATATCCATCATCAGGACGATATCTTACGGATGCTGGATACGGCAAAGAAGATCGGACTTACCATGACAGACAGCTATATGCTCACACCGACAAAATCGGTGACTGCAATCATTGGGATCAGTGATACGCAGGAAAAATGCCACATCAAAGGCTGCGAAGCGTGTGAGAAGAAGGACTGCATTTACAGAAGAAATTAAGGAGCGTAGGGTATGAATATCAGAGAACGTTTGGGAAAAGAACTTTTATTTTTAGATGGAGGAATGGGAACTCTTCTGCAGGCAGAAGGACTTGCACCGGGAGAACTTCCGGAGACCTGGAACATCGAACATCCGGAAAAGGTGGAAGCGATTCACCGCAGATATTACGAAGCAGGAAGTGATGTGGTTCTTGCAAATACCTTTGGCGCTAATGTCTGCAAATTTCATGATGACAGATATACGGTTGAAGAAGTGATCCGTGCAGGGATTGCAAATGCAAAAAGAGCAGGGAAACAGATTGGAAAAGAGACTTATGTGGCACTGGATATGGGACCGACCGGAAAGCTATTAAAACCAATGGGAGATCTGGATTTTGATGATGCTTATGAAGCATTTGCAGAAGCCGTCCGCTATGGAGAAAAGTACGGTGCAGACCTGATCCATATCGAGACCATGAGTGACACCTATGAAGTAAAGGCAGCCATTCTTGCAGCAAAAGAAAATTCTTCTCTTCCGGTATTTGTAACCATGATCTTTGATGAAAGAGGAAAGCTTCTGACAGGTGGGGATGTCCCTTCTGTTGTGGCAATGCTGGAAGGACTCCGCGTAGATGCACTGGGGCTGAACTGTGGACTTGGGCCGAAACAGATGCTTCCAATCCTGAACGATTTAAGAAGATATACCTCCCTTCCGATCATTGTGAAGCCAAATGCCGGACTTCCGAAGCAGAAGAACGGGGAAACGTATTACGATGTAGAGCCGGATGAGTTTGCCCGGATCATGCAGGAGGTTGTAAAAGGAGGAGCCTGTGTGATCGGCGGATGCTGCGGAACGACACCGGAGCATATTAAAAAGCTGGTAGAAGAATGCAAAGATCTTCCGCTGCGCAAGATCGAGAAAAAGCATGATACGATCGTATCTTCTTATGGACAGGCTGTGATCCTGGATGATATGCCGCGTATCATCGGAGAAAGAATCAACCCGACCGGAAAGAAAAAATTCAAAGAAGCACTGAAAAATGAAGATATGGACTACATTCTGAAAGAAGCGATCACGCAGCAGGATAAGGGCGCGCACATTCTGGATGTCAATGTAGGACTTCCGGATATTGACGAAGTTGCCATGATGGAAAAAGTTGTAAAAGAACTGCAGAGCGTGACCAGTCTTCCACTTCAGATTGACACGGTAGATGGAAAGGCTATGGAACGTGCAATGCGTATCTACAATGGAAAGCCGATGATCAACTCTGTAAACGGAAAGCAGGTTTCTATGGACGAAGTTTTTCCTCTGATCCGGAAATATGGCGGTGTGGTTGTCGGACTGACCATTGATGAAGAGGGGATTCCGAAGGATGCAGAAGGTCGTGTGCGTGTTGCAGGTAAGATCATCAACGAAGCAGCCAAATACGGAATCGACAAGAAAGATATCGTGATTGATGTGCTGACCATGACCATCAGTTCGGAAAAGGACGGGGCAAAGGTTACCCTGGAAGCATTGAAGAGAGTACGGGAAGAATTCGGGGTCAGAACCGTTCTTGGAGTATCGAATATTTCTTTTGGACTTCCAAGGCGTCCGATCGTCAACAGCTATTTTTATGCGATGGCAATGCAGAACGGACTGACGGCAGGAATCATCAATCCATCCTCAGAAGATATGATGAAAGCTTATCGTTCTTATAATGCACTGATGGGCTTTGATGAAAATTGTACGAATTATATCAGTACTTATGCGGGAACCACAGAGACGGTGACAGTCCAGGCATCGCAGGCAGCTGCAGCAGCCGGAAATGCACCAAAAGCTGCAGGTGTTGAGATGACACTCAAATATGCGATCGAGAGAGGGCTGAAAGAAGAGACGCATCATATCACCCGTGACCTGATCGGTACGAGGGAACCGCTGGATATCATCCAGGAGGAACTGATCCCGGCACTCAATGTAGTCGGTGAAGGTTTTGAAAAGGGAACCGTCTTCCTTCCGCAGCTTCTGATGAGTGCGGATGCTGCGAAGATTGCCTTTGCGGTTATCAAGGATGTGCTTGCTTCATCCGGACAGGAAGAAGAAAAGAAGGAGAAGATCATCCTTGCTACCGTAAAAGGTGATATCCATGATATCGGAAAGAATATAGTGAAAGTTCTTCTTGAAAATTATGGTTTTGATGTGATCGATCTCGGAAAGGATGTGCCGCCGGAGGCAATCGTAGAAAAAGCAGTTGAGGAGAATGTCACTTTGGTAGGCTTAAGTGCGCTGATGACCACAACTGTAGTCAGCATGGAAGAGACGATCAAACTCTTAAGAGAGAAAAAACCGGACTGCAAAGTCATGGTAGGCGGGGCTGTTCTGAACCAGGATTACGCGGATATGATCGGGGCAGATTTCTATGGAAAAGATGCCATGCAGTCCGTACACTATGCGCAGAAATTTTTTGGCATGGTGTAGTAGGAACTGCAAGGCAGATACAAAAGGTCGAAATTGTATGTGAAAATGCTAAAAAAGTTTGGAAAATTTTTTTGTATATGCTATAATATGCATAAATCAAGGAGAAAAGAAAATGATAGCATGGGAGGCATGACAAGATGGCATTTTTTTCAACACTGATCTCTACGGTATTGAAGATGCTCTTTATCGGAGTGTTTGCAGTCGGAGGGGTTTTTGCAGGCAAGAAGCTTCGTGAAAGAAAAGACGCAAAGAATTCAGAGACTAAGTAGAATGGAAAAAAGAAGGAATCGCAGAAAATGCGGTTCCTTTTTAAATTCCATTATATTGACAAGCCATCAAAATCTCTTTATAATTAGAATTTAGCTGATAGAAGCGAGGAGGATAAAGATGAAAGCTTACGGAGTTAACGAACTTAGACGCATGTTTCTTGACTTTTTTGAGAGCAAAGGTCATTTAAAAATGAAAAGCTTTTCGCTGGTGCCGCACAATGATAACAGCCTTCTGCTGATCAACTCAGGAATGGCACCGCTGAAACCATATTTTACAGGACAGGAGATCCCGCCGAGACGCCGTGTGACAACCTGTCAGAAATGTATCCGTACAGGAGATATCGAGAACGTAGGAAAGACTGCACGTCACGGTACTTTCTTTGAAATGCTTGGTAACTTCTCATTCGGTGATTACTTTAAGACAGAAGCGATCCACTGGTCATGGGAATTCCTGACAGAAGTGGTTGGACTGGATCCGGATCGTCTGTACCCGTCCGTATATGAAGACGATGATGAGGCATGGAAGATCTGGAACGAAGAGATTGGTATTGCACCGGAGAGGATTTTCCGTTTCGGAAAAGAAGACAACTTCTGGGAGCATGGATCAGGTCCGTGCGGTCCGTGTTCAGAGATTTACTATGACCGTGGAGAAAAATACGGATGCGGTAAACCGGGATGTACAGTAGGCTGCGAATGTGACCGTTATATGGAGATCTGGAACAACGTATTTTCACAGTTCGACAATGATGGACATGGAAACTACAGCGAACTGAAGCAGAAGAATATTGATACCGGTATGGGACTTGAGAGACTTGCATGTATCGTACAGGATGTAGACTCTATGTTCGATATTGATACTTTAAAAGCACTGCGTGACCAGGTATGTGAGATCGCAGGAGTATCTTATGGAGATAATGAAAGCACAGACGTATCTCTGCGTGTAATCACAGACCATGTGCGTTCTGTATCTTTCATGATCTCTGATGGTATTATGCCGTCTAATGAAGGAAGAGGATATGTTCTTCGCCGTCTTCTCCGCCGTGCATGCCGTCACGGAAGACTTCTGAACATTGCACCGGGATTCCTTACAGATCTTGCTGCAACTGTGATCGAAGGCTCTAAAGACGGATATCCGGAGCTGGAAGAAAAGAAAGACTTTATCATGAATGTCATCCGCAAGGAAGAAGAGCAGTTTGAGAAGACCATCGACCAGGGGCTTGTCATTCTGAATGAGATGAAAGAAAAGATGGCAGAAGAAGGAACAAAGACTCTGTCCGGAGAAGATGCGTTCAAATTATATGATACCTATGGATTCCCGATCGATCTTACCAAAGAGATCCTGGAAGAAGAAGGTATAGATATTGATGAAGAGGGATTTAAAGCCGCAATGGAAGTTCAGCGCCAGACTGCAAGAAAAGCACGTAAGGC
This sequence comes from Coprococcus sp. RTP21204st1_G4_RTP21204_210225, assembly GCF_040915385.1. Lineage (NCBI taxonomy): Bacteria > Bacillati > Bacillota > Clostridia > Lachnospirales > Lachnospiraceae > Coprococcus > Coprococcus sp. RTP21204st1_G4_RTP21204_210225. Next base: position 257,456 of record NZ_JBCPDP010000002.1, read on the forward strand.
AACGAACTACATGGGAGCAGATGCAACCGTATACGAATCCATCGATCCGTCTGTAACTTCTAAGTTTGTCGGATACGAGCATCTGGAATATGAATCGAAGATTACGGTACTTACCACAGAAGATGAGATCGTAGACGCTCTTTCTGACGGTGAGAGAGGAACCATCTTTGTAGATGAGACTCCGTTCTACGCAACAAGCGGTGGACAGGAAGCCGACCACGGTGTGATCAAATGTGGTGACGGTGAATTTGTTGTGGAAGATGTGAAGAAGATGCTTGGTGGCAAGATCGGTCATATCGGTTATATGGCAAAGGGTATGATGAAGGTTGGAGATCAGGTTACTCTGACCGTTGATTCGCAGAGACGTGTGCTTTGTGCAAGAAACCACAGTGCGACCCATCTGCTTCAGAAAGCACTCCGTACCGTACTTGGTACACATGTAGAACAGTCCGGATCTTATGTAGACGACAAGAGACTTCGTTTCGATTTCTCTCATTTCTCGGCAATGACACCGGAAGAACTGCAGAAAGTAGAAGATATGGTAAATGAAAGCATTTCCAGATCTCTGCCGGTTGTCATTAAGAACATGCCGATCGAAGAAGCAAGAAAGACCGGAGCACAGGCTCTGTTCGGTGAGAAATACGGCGACATCGTCCGTGTTGTAAATATGGGAGATTACTCTATTGAGTTCTGCGGTGGTACACATGTTGCCAATACAAGCGAGATCGGAGCATTCAAGATCCTGTCTGAAAGTGGTGTGGCAGCAGGGGTACGCCGTATCGAAGCACTTACATCCAAAGGACTGATGGATTATTATGGAGAACTGGAACAGTTGCTTCATGAAGCAGCCAAGCTCCTGAAAGCAACTCCGGATACTGTGTCTGAGAAGATTGCACACCTTCAGGCTGAGAACAAAGAACTTCACAGTGAAGTAGAAAGCCTGAAGAGCAAGCTCGCAAAAGATGCCATGGGTGATGTGATGGATCAGGTAGAAGAAGTAGCCGGCGTAAAAGTGATTGCTGTCAGCGTAGAAGATATGGACATGAACGGACTGCGTGACCTTGGAGACCAGCTCAAGGAGAAGATCGGAGAAGGCGTGGCCGTGATCGCATCCAGCGCGAACGGCAAGGTAAGCCTGATGGCTACAGCAACAGATGAAGCAATGAAGAAGGGTGCTCACGCAGGCAACCTGATCAAGGCAATCGCTTCCTGTGTAGGTGGTGGCGGCGGTGGACGTCCGAACATGGCACAGGCTGGCGGAAAGAACCCGGCTGGAATCCCGGATGCCCTTGCAAAAGTCAAAGAGGTACTGGCAGAACAGATAAAATAATGCCGGAAAATGACAGATTTATGCATATTTTTCCTATTTTTCAAAAAATTCTTGACTGAGATGAAAAATATGATATAATCTAATGTAGTGCAATAAATATACCCGAACAGTCGTATGATGCACAATACCAGGCTGGAGGGGAGGTTAGGTGTGAGACTATGTCAAATGTAATCGTTAAAGAAAACGAAACGTTAGATAGTGCTTTACGCAGATTCAAAAGAAACTGTGCCAAAGCAGGAATTCAGCAGGAGATTCGCAAAAGAGAACATTACGAAAAACCAAGCGTTAGACGTAAAAAGAAATCTGAAGCTGCTAGAAAACGTAAATATAACTAATATGTGCAGAACAATAATGGAGGGTTTATGATTCATAAACCCTCCATTTTTACAGGAAAATTTTATGTGGTGGAATAGGATAATATTTGGAATAGATGGATATGAGGTTGTGATGTGGTTTCTGACTTACAGCATGATGGGATGGCTGGTGGAATCCATCTATATGTCATTTTGTAATCATAAGATTACGAACAGGGGATTTGCAAAAGGTCCGTTTTGCCCGATCTACGGGTTTGGTGCTCTTACGGTGTTTTTTGTATTACGTCCGTATAGCGACAATAGTATACTGCTGTTTTTCCTGGGATCGTTTCTTGCAACGACGTTGGAATTTCTGACGGCACTTGTGATGAAGCGCATTTTCGGTGAGATCTGGTGGGATTACCATGAGAAGCCATTTAACTACAGGGGGATCATCTGTCTGGAGAGTTCGATCGCATGGGGATTCTATACGTTGTTCCTTTTTATGTTCCTGCAGAACATAGTTGCAGCGTTTGTTGCCATGATACCGGTTCGTGCAGGGCGTGTAATTGGCAATCTGATCCTGATTGGATACATTATGGATTTTTCCGCGACAATTTATCGCCAGAAGAAAGAAAATCTTCAGGAAAGCATGGATGAGGAACAAATACAGCAGATTGAACAAGCAAAAGACAAAATGAAAGATAAATTTTTGACATAATTGTTGTTGACAAAACTATAGACTGTGGTCTATACTGTGTCTTGTAAACGACAAGAACGTCATGTACAGTTAGTACATGGCGTCTTTTTGTTTGGCGGTAAATTCCGAAGGGATTTCTTGCTAAACAAAAGGCACATTCTTTTACACATTTTTATTCGAAGTCCGGAACGAATAGCATGAAGTAGTATATGATCAAAAGAAGGAAAGCGAGGAGATTCTTATGAAACTCAAAGACACAGGACTCACAGCAGAAGAATTAAAGGACATTGTAAAAAAATATATGGTAGAAACCTATGCAAGATATGATTTTATCGCAGAACGTGCAGAAGGTATGTATCTCTACGATGAAAAAGGGGTAGCTTACCTCGACTTTTATGGTGGAGTTGCCGTAAATACACCAGGTAACAGAAATCCGAAGGTTGTCGCAGCAGTAAAAGACCAGCTTGATGACATCATGCATACATTCAATTACCCATACACAATTCCACAGGCACTTCTCGCAAAGAAGATCTGTGACACGATCGGAATGGATAAGATTTTCTTCCAGAACTCAGGAACAGAAGCCAACGAATGTATGATCAAGATGGCAAGAAAATACGGCGTTGAAAAATATGGTCCGGAACATTACCATATCGTAACAGCAATCAATGGTTTCCACGGAAGAACATACGGAGCACTTTCCGCAACAGGACAGCCGGATAACGCATGCCAGCTTGGATTCAAACCGATGCTTCCGGGATTCTCCTACGCAGAATATAACAACCTTGAAGATTTCAAGTCAAAAGTAACAGATAACACGATCGCGATCATGATCGAGCCGGTACAGGGCGAAGGTGGTGTACATCCGGCAACACAGGAATTTATCGAAGGACTTCGTAAACTCTGTGATGAAAGAGGTATGCTTCTCCTTCTCGATGAAGTACAGACCGGATGGGGACGTACAGGATCTCCAATGGCATTCATGGGATATGGTGTAAAACCTGACTGTGTAACGATGGCAAAAGCTATGGGAGGCGGAATGCCGATCGGTGCATGCTGCGCAAGTGAAGAAGTAGCTGCAGTATTTACATCAGGAACACATGGCTCTACATACGGTGGACATCCACTTGCATGTGCCGCATCTCTTGCTTCCATTTCTGAAATCCTCGACAGAGATTTAAGTGGAAATGCAAAAGTAATGGGTGAATACATGAAAGAAAAACTTGCAGATCTTCCACATGTAAAAGAAGCAAGAGGAAAAGGACTTCTGGTAGGATGCGAATACGATATTCCGATCGCTCTTGAAGTAAAATGGGCATGCTTCAGAAGAAGACTTCTGATCACAGCGATCGGCGACAGCGTAAACCGTATGATCCCGCCACTGATCCTTGCAAAAGAACACGTAGATCAGGCAATCGAGATCATGAGAGATGCAATCAACGAAGCTGCTGCAAAATATGAGGCAGATCAGAAGACTGCATAGTATAGACATTCCTCCGACTTATTGATATAATTGTATAAAAAATAGAGTACCGGCACAGAAATTCCCCAGTTTCTGTGCCGGTTTTTGAGGTGAAAAATATGTTAGAAAGAATGCAGCTTTTTCCGCTGAATTTTTATAAAAAAGCGAAATTTAACGGAAGTATGGGAAAAATGAACTATCGCCTGGCGAAAGAAGAAAAAAAGACCGATGAGGAAAATTCAGAAACGATTCTTGTCGGAAGTATCTGGGAAGGACCGTTTATTTATGATAAGATTCCACAGGAAAAGATCACAAAGAGAGAATTCCCATTTGCAGAAGAAGGAATCTGTCAGGCAATGGACTGGTTCAATGAGGAAGGCGAAAAAATGAACCGGGAAGTGTAAAGAAAGGTTCTATTTTCCTGTTAGAAGGCTTATTTATATAGTATCGATGGATGGAAAAAAGGAGTCTTATGATGCGCAAATTTCTGGCAGGTCTGCTTGGCATGGTTCTGTGCGTGCAGACCGTATATGAGATCCCGGTCCGGGCGGCAGATGTTTTCGAGCCGGGAGAAAGACCGAAAGCTATGCAGGATGTGATCCGGCAGGAGGATCCGGAGCAGACGAACAGAGACAATTCGGGCAATCTGACCGGTTTGGAACTATCTGCTGAGTCCGCAGTTATTATGGAAGCTTCCGGAGGTCAGGTTCTCTTAGAAAAAAATGCGGATGAGAAAAAGCCCCCGGCGAGTGTGACAAAGGTTATGACGCTGCTTCTGATCTTTGATGCACTGGCAGACGGAACGATCACGCCGGATACCGAAGTCACAACTTCTGAGTACGCTGCATCGATGGGCGGATCCCAGGTATTTCTGGAAGCTGGTGAGAAGCAGACTGTGGATACAATGATCAAGTGCATTGCTGTGGCAAGTGCCAATGATGCCTGCGTGGCGATGGCAGAAAAGATTGCCGGGAGTGAACCGGCTTTTGTGGAAAAGATGAATCAGAGATCGGCAGGACTAGGAATGACGAATACCCATTTTGTCAACTGTAATGGACTGGACACGGAAGGGCATCTGACGACAGCGAGAGACATTGCACTGATGTCACGGGAACTGATCACGAAGTATCCACAGATCGAGGACTACTCAACGATCTGGATGGAAAATATTACCCACACTACGGCAAAGGGCAGCAGTGAATTCGGACTGAGTAATACCAACAAACTGATCCGGCAGTATGAATACGCAACCGGACTGAAGACCGGATCCACAAGCGGTGCGAAGTTCTGCCTGTCTGCAACGGCAAGAAAAGACGGGGTCAATATGATTGCGGTTGTGATGGCAGAGCCGGATTCTAAGACACGGATAAAGGATGCCATTGCCATGTTAAACTATGGCTTTGGGAAATGCAGTATTTACCAGGATGAAAAGGCACTGGAAAAAATTGTGTATGCCGAAGTGAAACATGGAATGCAGGAGAAGGCAAAGGGAGAGACGCTGGAGGGTTTCCGGTATGTGGATACTAGTGGATCAGATCTGTCTGCCGTGGAAAAAGAGGTACAGATACAGAAACAGACTGCCCCGGTAAAAAAAGGCGACCAGATCGGAGAAGTCATTTACCGGCTGAATGAGAAAACCATCGGAAGCGTTCCGGTTTATGCGACAGAAGGTGTCGGGGAGTTGACATTTGGGGGCGCATTCCTTAAAATTCTGGAAGAAATGATGGTATAACGAAAGAGGGAAGAGATGAAGACAACAGGGATTATCGTATTGATACTGGTGATTTTTGCAGCAGCAGTTCTTGCAGAAGTATGGCGGGAGCTGCACTGCTTCAAGATTACAAGATACCGGATCAGAACCAGTAAAATAAAGGGAGATGCCGGAAAAGTACGGATTGCTTTCTTAAGTGATCTGCATAATCATGTCTATGGAAAAGAGAATGAGGAGCTGCTTTTGGCGATCAGGGAAGCAAAGCCGGATCTGATTCTGGCAGGCGGCGATATGCTGGTCGGGAAAGCCGGAAGAGACTGGACACCGGCAGCGGATTTGATGAAAAAACTTCCACAGATCGCACCGGTTTGGTGCTGTAATGGCAATCATGAGCAGAGAATGCATGAGCAGCCGGAGATTTACGGCAAAGAATATGGATATTATGAGAATGAACTGAAAAAGGCAGGGATTCATGTCCTGGTGAATGGATCAGAAGAGATCCCGGTAAACGGGATGAAGCTGCGCTTATATGGGATGGAGCTTCCATTTGGATGCTATAAAAAAGGATGGAAGGTGTGTCCGCTTACGACTGGCGAGATGGAAGAACGGATTGGCAGTGCAGAGACGGACGCATACTGCATTTTAATGGCACATCATCCGCTTTACGCAGAAACCTACTGGAAGTGGGGAGCAGACCTGGTGCTGTCCGGACATTTACATGGCGGGATTGCCAGACTTCCACTGCTTGGCGGTGTGATCAGTCCGCAGTTCTGTCTGTTTCCACGCTACAGCGGGGATTGTTATGAAAAAGACGGGAAATATATTGTGGTCAGCAAAGGGCTCGGAACCCACACGATCAATTTCCGCTTCTGGAATCCGGCAGAGTTAGTCGTACTTGATATCATCCCGGCTTTCCTGTATAATAAATAAGGTTATCGACAATTTGACTGGAAAGGATATCTATGGGAAAAGGAATACCGGTAAAGCTGCAGGTTTTTGAGGGACCTCTGGATCTGCTCTTACATTTGATCGATAAAAATAAAATAGACATCTACGATATTCCGATCGTAGAGATCACCAACCAGTATATGGAATATATCCAGGCGATGGACAGAGCAGACCTGAATGTCATGAGTGAGTTTCTGGTCATGGCGGCGACACTTCTGGACATCAAATGCAAGATGCTTCTTCCAAAGGAAGTCAATGAAGAGGGCGAGGAAGAAGATCCGCGTCAGGAACTGGTAGAGCAGCTTTTGCAGTACAAGATGTACAAATACATGTCTTATGAACTGCGTGACCGCCAGGTGGACGGAGAAAAGCTGTTCTATAAGGGAGCGACTATTCCGGATGAAGTAAAGAAATACGAAGAACCGGTAGATCTGGATACGCTTCTTGACGGGCTGACCCTGACGAAGCTGAATGATATTTTTCAGGATCTCCTGAAAAGACAGGCAGATAAGACGGATCCGATCCGAAGTAAGTTCGGCAAGATCGAGAAAGAAGAGGTTACGCTTCCGGAGAAACTGGAATATGTTTATGAGTATGCAAAGGTACATCACAGATTCAGTTTCCGGGATCTCCTGAAAAAGCAGGCATCCAAGGTACAGATCATTGTCACCTTCCTGGCGGTGCTGGAGCTGATGAAGACAGGAGAGATACAGGTATATCAAGAACATACGTTTGATGATATCATCATTACATCGGACGAGGGACTGCGGCAAGGAGTATAGAAGAAAATGAGAACAAAACAGTTGGAGAGTATCATAGAGGCAATCCTGTTCACTATGGGAGATTCGGTCGAGGTGAGTAAGATCGCATCCGCGATCGAGCAGGATGTGCCGACGACGGAGAAACTTATCCATAATATGATGGACAAGTATCAGAAAGAGGAGCGTGGCATCCGGATCATCGAACTGGATCATGCATATCAGCTCTGTAGCAAACCGGAGATGTATGAGTATCTGATCCGGATCGCAAAGCAGCCGAAAAAGTATGTTCTGACAGATGTCATGCTGGAGACGCTTTCAATCATTGCTTACCGTCAGCCGATCACCAAGCTGGAGATTGAGAAGATTCGCGGAGTCAAATCGGATCATGCGGTAAACAAGCTGATCGAGTACAATCTGGTCTGCGAGCTTGGGCGCCTTGATGCACCGGGACGTCCGCTGCTTTTTGGAACAACCGAAGAATTTCTGCGCAGATTCAGTGTGCAGTCTTTAGATGATCTCCCGGGCATTGAACCGGAGAAGCTGGAGACATTCAAAGAAGAAGCGGAAGATGAGGCACAGATCCGGCTGAATATTTAAAATGGAATCCATAGTATAAACGCCTGTCCCTGTTCATAAAATGGAACAGAAAAGAGCAGGAGGGAGACCGGGGCGCATGAAAAAGAAAGAAAAGAAGAGGAATGGAATACCGGCACGGACCAGAAGAGGGATTCTGGCAGCGTGCATGGTATTCTTTTTTAGTTTGCAGATTTTTCAAGGAAAGATGCTATGGAGAGAATCCACAGGAGAAAGTCCGGGTAAGGCCTTATCCGGGAAAGTGCCTGCGGAAGAAAATGAACGGACACAGATAATGGAGACTACGCAGCAAAAGGAACCGGTCTCGGATGCGCAGACTGCACAGGAAAAAGAAACCTGTGAGCAGGAAAGGGAGCAGCTTCTTACCCAGCTCTATGCCCGTTCCGCTGCGCTGGTGGATGCGGACAGCGGCAGGGTTCTGCTCGGAAAAGAAGAGCATGTAATGCGCCCGATGGCAAGTACAACGAAGATCATGACCTGCATTCTTGCGCTGGAAAAGGGAAATCCGAAGGACCTGGTGACAGCCTCTGCAAATGCGGTCGCACAGCCGAAGGTTCATCTGGGAATGCACGAAGGGGAAGCGTTTTATCTGGGGGATCTTCTATATTCCCTGATGCTGGAATCCCATAATGATTCTGCAGTGGCGATCGCGGAACACCTTGCAGGATCCGTTCCGCAATTTGCCGGGTGGATGAATGAAAAGGCGGAAGAGATCGGATGCACTGAGGCACATTTTGTTACGCCAAACGGATTGGATGGAGAGGACGTGGGCGGTGTACACAGCATTTCAGCTGCAGATCTGGCAAAAATCATGAGCTACTGTGTCCTGCGTTCTCCCAAAGCTGCAGAATTTCTTGCGATCACGCAAATGCCGGTATACAGCTTTTCTGATGCTGAGGGAAAGGGGAATTTTAGCTGCAGCAACCACAATGCATTTCTTCAGATGATGGATGGCGCGATTTCCGGGAAAACAGGGTTTACCGGGGATGCCGGATACTGCTATGTAGGGGCTTTACAGAGTGAGGGCCGCACATTTGTAGTGGCACTGCTTGCCTGTGGCTGGCCAAATAACAAGAATTATAAATGGACAGATACCAGAAAACTGATGGAGTACGGAATGGCACACTATCGTTATGCTGAGGTGTGGAAAATACCGGAGCTTTCGAAAATACCCGTGGAAAACGGTATTTCCCAAAATGGTTTGTTTGGAAAAGCAGCAGTGGAAGTGGAAATCAAAGGAAAAGAAAGTCCGGGTAAGATTCTGGTCGGAGATGATGATGTGGCAGAAGAAAAGACAGAAGTACCGGAAAAACTGGATGCGCCGGTGAAAAGCGGAACACCGGTCGGACAGATCACGTATCTCTTAAATGGGGAGAAATGGGAGAGCTGCCAGGCTGTTGTAAAAGAAACAGTCAGACGGAGAACATTTACCTGGATAGCCATGAAAATGTGTGAAATGTTTTACCAATTTAATTTTTAAAACACGAGAAGAATAAAATAGATCAAGAAAATTGCTTAAATTCATCAATGGACTTTCGCGATAAGATATGTTAGCATTAGCTAGACAACAAAATAAGACAAGAAAGTTGACGGATATTTGTGAAAAGTCAGGAATTAGGAAAATTGTGTGATTTTTATGAAAAATTTCTTGTTTTTTCATATGAACAGAAGAAAAAGCAGATGCCGCCCTTTCCAATTAAATAAAAGGAGAGAAACAAAATGGAAAATTGTAAAAAATACGAGAGACAATATTTTATGCCTCCGAAATTTGAATATGATTGGGTGAAAAAAGATTATGTAGACGCACCGCCAATCTGGTGCAGCGTTGACCTGCGTGATGGAAACCAGGCACTGATCGAGCCGATGAGTCTGGATGAAAAGCTGGAATTCTTCCAGTTATTGGTTGATGTGGGATTCAAAGAGATCGAAGTCGGATTCCCGGCAGCATCTGAGACAGAGTACCAGTTCATGCGTACCCTGATCGAGAAAGACATGATCCCGGATGACGTGACTGTCCAGGTACTGACACAGGCAAGAGAGCACATCATCAAACGTACCTTCGAAGCCGTACAGGGAGCACCACATGCTGTGATCCACGTGTACAACTCAACCTCTGTTGCACAGAGAGAACAGGTTTTCAAAAAAGACAAAGAACAGGTAAAACAAATCGCCATCGACGGAGCAAAGCTGTTAAAACAGCTTGCTGATCAGACAGAAGGAAACTTTACTTTCGAGTACAGTCCGGAAAGCTTTTCAGGAACAGAGGTGGACTATGCAGTGGATGTCTGCAATGCAGTACTGGATGTATGGCAGCCGACAAAAGATAAAAAAGTAATCATCAACATTCCGACAACCGTAGAAAACGCAATGCCGCATGTATTTGCAGGACAGGTAGAATATGTAGATAAGAATCTGAAATACCGTGATGGCGTGGTACTCAGCCTTCACCCACACAACGACCGTGGATGCGGCGTGGCAACTGCTGAAATGGGTATTCTTGCAGGTGCAGACCGTATCGAAGGAACCTTATTTGGAAATGGAGAACGTACCGGTAACGTGGATATCGTGACACTGGCACTCAATATGTTCTCGCAGGGTGTAGATCCGGGACTGGATTTCACTGACATTCCAAAGATCCGTGAAATCTACGAACGCCTGACCAGAATGCATGTCTATGAAAGACAGCCATATGCAGGAGATCTGGTATTTACCGCATTCTCCGGCTCCCATCAGGATGCCATCGCAAAAGGTATGGCATGGCGTGAAGCGGAAGAAAGAGATCACTGGACCGTACCGTATCTGCCGATCGATCCGAAGGACATCGGAAGAACTTACGATAAAGATGTTATCCGTATCAACAGCCAGTCAGGAAAAGGCGGTGTAAGCTACATTCTGAAACAGAACTTTGGCATCAGCGTTCCGAAAGAAATGCGTGAAGAAGTCGGCTACATGGTAAAAGATGTATCCGATAAAGCACACAAGGAGCTGACTCCGGACTGGGTATACCACATTTTTGAAGATCATTATGTAAATTACAAAGGAATCTTCTCTATCGATGAATGCCACTTCAAACAGGAAGATGGTATTATAGCAGATGCAACCATTTCCCATGCAAATGGAAAACGTGTGGTAACAGCAGGCGGTAACGGACGTCTCGACGCAGTCAGCAATGCGATCAAACAGTACTTTGGTATCAGCTATGAACTGAGCTTCTACGAAGAACATTCCCTGACACGAGGTTCTTCTTCCAAGGCATGTGCTTATGTAGGTGTCATCTGCAATGGAAAGACCTACTGGGGAGTCGGAATTGATGCCGATATCATCAAAGCTTCTATTGAGGCATTGACAGTTGCTGTCAATAAGATCGATGAACTGAAGAATGTGAATGAATGTAAAGATGAAAGAATGGTAGAGATCATGAACTATATCCAGGCAAATTATCTGGATGTATCTTTAGATGATCTGGCAGAAAAATTCTTCCTGTCCAAACCGTATCTTTCTAAATATATCAAAGAAAAATCCGGAATGACTTTCGGGGATATTGTCAAAAAAGTCAGAATGAAAAAGGCACGTGCCCTGTTAAAGAGCAGCAGCATGACCGTTGAAAATATTGCACTGACCGTTGGATATCAGAATGTAGAGCATTTCAACAGACTTTTCAAGAAGGCGTACAATATCACACCGGTACAGTTCCGCAACCAGAAATAAATAATACATAAAAATGACGAAAAAAGGGCGCAAAAAACGGGGAAAAGACGTTTTTTGCGTTCTTTTTTGTCAATGTTTATGAATGTGAACAAAATTTCATATTTACAGACGAAAATATTGACAAAGTGAACAAAAAAAGTAAGATACTTGTATGTTCAAAATAAAAAACAAAAGTTAAAAATTATGAAACAAGGAGGAGTGAAGACATCTGAGGATGGGGAAAAATTAACGATTGTTTTTTGTTGAATGAATTGAATACAAAAGGTTATTTTGGAGGGAAAAATAATGAACGAACATGATGAGGCGTTAAGAAAACAAACCGCCTTTTTAGGACAGCCAAAGGGTGTGGGAACCCTGAGCTTTATGCAGCTTTGTAACTCTTTTGCAAACTATGCGATGAGTGCGGTACTGATTTACTACTTATACGCAAATGCACCGGAAGGACTTGGATTCAGCAAGGCAAATGCAGCACAGCTGATCTCTTTATATTCAACAGTTGTCGTACTGACAGGTATTGTCGGAAGCTTTGTCTGCGACCGTATCTTAGGATGCCGGAAGTCTTTATTTATAGCAAGATCACTTTCATTTATTGGATATGTATGCCTTGCATTACCACTTGGCGTTCCTGGCTATGGAATCGCTATGGGATGTCTGGCAATCGGACCGATGTTCGGTGGCAGATGTCTGGATGCTCTTCTTGGAAAATTCTATGATGAATCCGATGGAAGACGTGACAGCGCTTACACGATTTCTTACGTAATTTCCAACATTGGTGCAGCAGCTCCGGTACTTTCCGGTGCAATCGCAGCAGCACTCGGATACCATGTAGCATTCGCGGCATGTGCAGTCCTTGCATTCCTGGGTATCGTTGTATATGCAGTTACATACAAACCGTTCTTCGGTAATATCGGTATTGAACCGGATGATCCGCTTCCGGATGATAAGAAACGTTCTTTCATCACAAAGATGATCATTGTACTTGTTATCTGCGCAGTTGTTCTTGCAACGCTTTTTGCAACAGGAACATTAAGTATTTCTGTATTCTCAAATGTAATCAGTACTGTATCGATCATTATCCCGATCGTATACCTGGTAGTTATTTACAAAAGTAAAAAGACAGAGCCACATGAGAAGAAGAAAATCCTCTGCCTGGTTCCGCCGTTCATCTGTAACGCAGTTACCCTGCTGATCTGGACACAGACAATTTCAATCCTTGCAATCTTCTATGAAGAAAAGGTTAACCGTGTACTGTTCGGAATTGAAGTGCCTGCAGCATCTATGCAGACAATCCCAGCAGTATTTGCAGTTATCATCGGAAGTATTCTGACAGCAGTATGGACAAAACTCGGAAAGAAACAGCCATACGGAACCACAAAGATGGGTATCGGAACAATCTTCTGGGGACTTGGCGCTTTAATCATTGCACTCCTCTATGTAATCTATCCTGGAAATGCAAAAGTCAGTGCATGGTGGATCGTATTATTCTATGCAATCCTGATGCTTGGTGAAGGATTTACCTGCCCGATCGGTTACTCAATCACGGCTGTTGCAGCACCGAAGGCATTCATGACACAGATGATGACAATCTGGTCAATGTCACAGTCTACAGGAGCTGCTCTTAACACGCTGCTCACAAACTTCTACAAAGAAGGAAGCGAAATTCCGTTCTTCGTAGCAATTGGTTTGGGTGTATGTGCAGTCGGTGCGGTTGTAGCAATCTTCAGTAAAAAGCTTGCAGTCGGAATGGGACTGGACAAGAACGCAGAAGCATAAAAGATTAGAAAATAAGTTTATGTTTCAGGAGGATGAAAAATAAATGTCAGAGAATTGTAATTATGCACTGGTCGAAAAAGTCATTCTGATCGATGACAGAAGAATTGAGATTTATTGGGGCGAACAGATGCGCCGTGCTGATAATGAAAACGATTATCTGGTAAAATACAAAGGGGAAGTACAGGAACTGGTACACTGGACCAGTGATATGACATGGGATTATGGTACGGTATACCAGAAAGAATCCATGCGTACCACACTTTCCCTGGTTCATCCGGTTGATCCGGAATGTGCAGGAGAGGTTACCGTACAGGTTGTCGGAAAGCTGACTGATGTAAAAGACAGACCGGCAGACAATGAAAAGGTCTACCAGACCGTGTATCAGCCATATTATGTAGTCCGCAAAAAAGGAACCTCCGGCATTGTAGTAAAAGCCGGAGAAAAAACAACACCGGCTGTAGTGGATAAAGCACTTGCAATTATTGATATGATGCTTGAAAAGATCCCGGAAGTAGCAGAAGAGCTCGTCCGCAGAGGCGCAGAGGTATCTGTGTTCGGACTGCTTGAGAATGCATATGATGTCCCGGAACACAGAATGGGATATCTGCTTGCAACCCGCCATGTGGCAGGTTACGGCGGTGAGATGACGAATCCGGCATCCTCTATTTCAGAGGCAAATGTAATCCGTCTCAGAACCGGAAGATATGCAACCAGTTATCCAAATGAGATGATCCTTGTGCATGAATTCGGACATGCGATCCATCTGGTTGGAATGAATGGTCTGAAAGACCAGACGCTTGCAGACATGATCCGGAAAGCATATCAGCATGCCAGCGACAATGGTTTGTGGCCGGACACTTATGCGATCAGCAATTACGAAGAGTATTTTGCAACTTTAAGTACTGTCTGGTTCAATGTCATGCAGGAAGGTGTTGACGGACGATGGGATGGTATCCGCGGACCGGTCAACACAAGAGAGGAATTGAAGGTCTATGATCCGGAAGGATATGAGCTGATGAAGCACATTTATCCGGAGAAGACACTTCCGGAACCTTGGCATTATAATGTAAACATCTATGATATTGATGGAAAACCATACAAATCATATGATGAAAATATGAAATTCAACTGGGATTTCATTCAGTAGGAGATGGAACAATGAATACACGCATACAGAAAATTGTAGATGCTGTAAAGAAAAATGGTCATGACGGAATTGTGATCAGCAAAGGCAGCGACATTAAGTATCTGACCGGCTTTACCGGAGAATATGGAGTTGCAGTCCTGCTTCTGACAGAAAAGAAAAACTATTTTGTAACCGACGGACGGTTTGAATTCCAAGCCGCACAGGAAACAGAAGGATTTGAAGTTGTTGTCTACGGTGAAGGACTGAATTACTTCAGCCAGACCGGTAAATTGGCGGCAGAAGCAGGGGTAAAACAGTGTGCAATCTGTGGAGCAGATCTTACGTTTGATGATTATCAGGATCTGGTAAGTCAGGCGCCTGATACCAAATTCGTTTCCGAAGGGTCTTATGTAGAACCTTTACGTGCAATCAAGACACCGGAAGAAATCGAGACGATCGAACAGGCATGCCGGATTTCAGAGAGATCTTTCTATGCACTGCTTGATGTGATCAAACCGGGCGTTACAGAGATCGATATTGCAAATGAACTGGAATATCAGTTCAGAAGCCGTGGCGGCTCCGGATTCTGCTTCGAGACGATCGTAGCATCTGGTCCGGATAACGGAGCAAACTGTCATGCGACAGCATCCGATAGAAAAATCCAGCTTGGTGATTTTGTGACGATTGATTTCGGAACTTATTATCACGGATACTGCTCGGATATTACCCGTACTGTTGCAGTAGGGAAAGCCAAAAATCCGGAGCTTTACAAGATGTTTGACGTAGTCAGAAAAGCAAAGGATGCTGGTCAGAACAGCCTGAAACCGGGAATGGTTATGGGCGAGCTCAGAGATATCATCGTGAAGGTAGTAGAAGATGCAGGCTATCATATTCCACATGGTCCGGGACACAACTTCGGACTGGATATTCATGAACAGCCGTATATCTGTACCGGCAGTAAAGTGACCCTTCAGCCGGGAATGGTTCATACGATCGAACCTGGAATTTACATTCCGGGAATCGGTGGCGTCCGTCAGGAAGATGATTTCCTGATCACAGAAGATGGATACCGCAGAATTACAAATATTACAGATGCTCTGATCACACTGTAATAAAAATGTTGTCATCCTAAAAAAGTATAAAGAATTGAGGAAATCCTTATCTGGTGGTTTGCCGGATAAGGGTTTTCTTTTTTTTGCGGGGACGGTCTGCGAGGGGGAGGTAGTGGGGCAGATTTAGAAAAATATAGGGGTGAAGTCCATTGTGCAAAACATTGCGATGAGCCTCTGAAAGCGAAAATTGTGTCAGCAGAGGCCTCCACAATTTTTGAGTCTCATCTCCATTGCACAATAAGTGCCTTCACCCCTATATTTTTTTAAATCTGCCGCTGTAATCTTTGGACGCAGACCTGGAAATCGCAAAAATTTAATATTGATTGTTAAACGATGTTGTGAGTAAAATGAAAAGTGCAAGTGTATCCGTATAAAGTTTTGGACGTAAAACGGATTAAAAAATGCAAAATATTTAACAGATTCTATGGAAAACGGTTGCGCCATTTAGGAAAAACAAGTATAATACACTTCAAAATGGTTGCACTTTAAAATATTAAAGAATGAATGCGACGGGAGAGAGGCAGCATGAAAGGGCTGCGTGTATTTGAAAAATAAAGGAATAAAAGAGGGACCAAGGGATGATTATCAGTACGAAATATCTGATTACAGGAGATGGAAAGACCGTTCTTACGGATAAGGCAGTCTATATTGGAGAGGACGGCAAGATCGGAAAAATCGCACCAAAAGAAGAGCTGCTGAAAGAATTTCCGCAGGAGGAAGTTAAGGAATATGGTGATGCGACACTTCTTCCGGGACTTATGGATATGCATGCGCATCTTGCATACGGCTATTCCCAGCCGGACAGCTTTAATTATGGGGCACAGCTGATCATGTTATATGCGTTGCAGCATGCGCAGTCTGCATTTGAAAGAGGGATCACCACGGTGCGGGATATGTCTTCAGCACATGGTGTATGCAAGAATCTGAAACTGGCAGAAAAGAAGGGATTTATCGTGATCCCGAGAATCGTGCATACGGATACCGGAATCTGCATGACGGGCGGACATGCCTGGGATGAAGTCGAGGAAGCGGACGGTCCGTGGGCAATCCGTAAAGAAATCCGTAAGCAGGTTCGCGATGGTGCGGAATGGGTGAAGATCCTGACCACCAACCGCGAATCGTATCCGGAGCTTACCCAGGAAGAACTGGATGCGGCGGTGGATGAGTGCCACAGAAGAGGAATCAAGTGTGGCGTGCATGCCGGAACCAATCCGGGGATCCAGATGTGCATTGATGCCGGATTTGACACGATCGAACATGGAACCTTTATGACGCTGGATCATGCAAAGCAGATGGCAGAAAAAGGTATTGCCTGGACACCGACTATCATGGCATATACTTATCTCTATGAACTGTGCAAGGAAAATATCGAGAAGAATGGCGATGCACCGGTCAGTGATCCGGTCATGCAAAAAGAGATGGCAAATTATGAATTCTTTGAACCGGCATACAAAGCGTACCGGGATCATTTTAAAGAATTTTATGATACGGGTGTGACGGTTCTTGCCGGCACCGATATGGTGATGTATCGTTCTCCGCTCTTACCGCTTCCGAGAGAACTGCAATATATGGTGGAATACGGAATTACACCGGTGCAGGCAGTACAGGTGGCAACTTCCAATCCGGCAAAGGTTCTGGGTGTGGAAAAAGAACGCGGACTTGTTGCCGAAGGACTGGATGCAGATCTTCTGGTAGTTGGCGGTGACTTAAGCAAGGATATCACCAGATTAAAAGATGTAAAATTTGTTACACTTGGCGGAAAAAGAGTCTTTGAAGACGGCATCCGTTATGTCGGAACAGGGAATATGTTTATGTAAAAAAAAGGCTTCTGCGTTGCAGAGGCTTTTTTACACGTGAAAATTACTTGTCGAAAATTTAACAAAATAAGAGAAAACTTATCAAAAACAGTTGCGTATTGCATAAAAAGCAAGTATAATATACACGGCAGAAAATTTGATTTAATTATTAAATTTATAAAAATGGAGGGCTAGATTTATGAGCAACACAACATCATCAAACCCGGCGAGCTTAAGAATTGCCAATTTGCTCGATGAGGGAAGCTTTGTTGAAATCGGTGGACAGGTAACTGCAAGAGCAACAGATTTCAACATGCAGGAGAAAAAAGCTCCGACAGATGGCGTCATCACAGGTTACGGTGTAATCGATGGAAACCTGGTATATGTATACAGCCAGGACGCATCTGTACTGAACGGAACCATCGGTGAGATGCACGCAAAGAAGATTGCGAACATTTATGATATGGCAATGAAGATGGGCGCACCGGTGATCGGTCTGATTGACTGCGCAGGACTTCGTCTTCAGGAAGCAACTGACGCACTGAACGCATTCGGAAGCTTCTATTACAAACAGGCTATGGCTTCTGGCGTAATTCCACAGATCACAGCAGTATTCGGCAATTGCGGTGGTGGACTGGCAGCGGCAGCAGCACTTTCTGATTTTACATTTATGGCAGAGAACGGAAAATTATTCGTAAACTCTCCGAACACCATTCCGGGCAACACCGCGGACAAATGCGATACAGCAAGCGCAAAATTCCAGAGTGAAGAATCCGGAATCGTTGACGGCGTAGGAAGCGAAGAAGAAATTCTTGGCGAGATCCGCTCACTCGTAGCAATTCTTCCGGCTAACAACGAAGACAATGATGCATATGATGAATGCACAGATGATCTGAACAGAGTATGTGCAGATCTTGAGAATGCAGCAGAAGATGCAGCACTTGCTCTTTCTATGATCTCTGACAATGGTGTATTCATTGAGACAAAGAAAGCTTATGCAAAAGATATGGTAACAGGATTCATCCGCCTGAACGGAATGACAGTAGGTGCTGTTGCCAACCGCTCAAAGGTATACGATGAAGAAGGCAATACAGCAGAAGAATTCGACGGCACACTCTCAGCAATGGGATGCAAGAAAGCAGCAGCTTTCGTTAAATTCTGTGATGCATTCGGAATTCCGGTACTCACACTTACAAATGTAAAGGGACTCAAGGCAACTGCATGCTCAGAAAAGAACCTTGCAAGAGAGATGGCAGCTCTCACTTATGCATTTGCAGATGCAACTGTACCAAAAGTCAATGTGATCACAGGTAAAGCATTCGGAAGTGCATATGTGACAATGAACAGCAAAGCAATCGGAGCAGACATGGTATACGCATGGCCGGAAGCTGAGATTGGAATGATGGCAGCAGACATGGCAGCGAAGATCATGTACACAGATGCAGATGCAGATACATTAAAAGCAAAGACAGAAGAATACAAAGCACTTCAGTCAAGCCCGCTTTCCGCAGCTGGAAGAGGATATGTAGATACCATCATCGAACCGGCAGATACCAGAAAATATGTGATCGGTGCATTTGAGATGTTATTTACAAAAAGGGAAGAAAGACCATCCAAAAAACACGGAACAATTTAGCGAGGTGAAGCAAAGTGAAGAAAAAGATTAGTTTAGTAGTCGCAGTTCTGGTACTTGTGCTCGGCCTTGCAGGCTGCGGGAATGCCAAGACCGTCAGCTATGACAAAGATACACTGATCCAGTCTTGTGATGCTGTTTTTGATATCATTGAGAGCGGATCCATCACAAGCGACCAGATCACAGAGATGTCAGACTGGAATCAGGGATATCTGATGGCACAGTTTGAAAACCAGACCGGTGTGCAGATGGAAGCAGACACTTTTGCAACTGCACTGGAAGGATGGAAAGCATCCCTGGAAGAATGCGGCGATTATGAAAGCCATAAAGACTATGAATTCGAGGCATCTTCTACAGGTGTTACGGTAACTGCACCGGCAACATTTTCTGACAGAAGTGCAGACCTGGAATTCGTATTCGATGAGAATATGACTCTGGAATCATTTACAGTCAATGCTCATTACGGCATGAGCGAAATCCTTGAAAAAGCGGGACTTAACACATTACTTGGTATGGGAACTGTATTCGTAATGCTTATTTTCATGAGCTTTATCATTTCCCTGATCAAATACGTTCCTGCATTACTTAACGGTACATCCAAGAAGAAAAAAGAAGAAGCTCCGAAGGCAGCACCGGCTCCGGCAGTGGCAGCAGCTGTAGAAGAAGCAGAAGAAATGGATGATACCGAACTTGTTGCAGTTATCGCAGCAGCGATCGCAGCAGCAGAAGGAACTACTACAGACGGATTTGTAGTACGTTCTATCAAGAGAAGAAAATCAAACAAATGGAATGCATAGTGCGAATAGAATCAGGAGGATTTAAAGATGAAAAACTATACAATCACAGTTAACGGCAACGTATATGATGTTACAGTAGAAGAAAACGGAAACGGAGCAGCTGCAGCACCAGTAGCAGCACCAAAGGCAGCTCCGAAAGCAGCACCGAAGGCAGCTCCAAAAGCAGCAGCCGGAGCTGGAAGCATCAAGGTAGAAGCAGGTGCAGCCGGAAAAGTATTTAAGATCGAAGCAAGCGTAGGACAGAAAGTATCCCGCGGTGATGCAGTTCTTATCGTAGAAGCAATGAAGATGGAAATTCCTGTTGTAGCTCCGGAAGACGGAACAGTTGCAAGTATCGATGTAGCAGTAGGTGATGCAGTAGAAGCAGGACAGACACTGGCTACATTGAACTAAGGAGCAACATCCTTTTGAAAAACAGGAGGTTATAACATGGAATATATCACTAACACACTGGGAAACCTCGTGCAGCAGACTGCGTTCCTCAACCTGACTTGGGGTAACTACATTATGATCGCAGTTGCATGTTTTTTCCTTTATCTTGCAATCAAGCATGGGTTTGAACCGCTTCTGCTTGTACCGATTGCATTTGGTATGCTCCTGGTAAATATTTACCCGGATATCATGCTTCATGCAGAAGATTCGGCTAACGGAACGGGCGGACTTTTGTATTACTTCTTCCAGCTGGATGAGTGGTCTATTCTCCCGTCACTTATTTTCATGGGTGTCGGTGCGATGACTGACTTCGGACCGCTCATTGCCAACCCGGCGAGCTTCCTCCTCGGTGCGGCAGCACAGTTTGGTATTTTCGCAGCTTATCTTGGCGCGATGGCTCTTGGTTTCTCTGATAAGGCAGCAGCTGCTATCTCCATCATCGGTGGAGCAGACGGACCGACATCCATCTTCCTTGCAGGTAAGCTCCAGCAGACGGCTCTGATGGGACCGATCGCCGTGGCGGCGTACTCGTACATGTCACTGGTTCCGATCATCCAGCCGCCGATCATGAAGCTTCTCACAACAGAGAAGGAAAGAAAGATTAAAATGGGACAGCTTCGTCCGGTTACACAGCTTGAGAAAATTCTGTTCCCGATCATCGTAACCATCGTTGTATGTATGATTCTTCCGACAACAGCTCCTCTGGTAGGTATGCTGATGCTTGGTAACCTGTTCAAAGAATCCGGTGTTGTAAGACAGCTGACAGAGACCGCATCCAACGCAATGATGTACATCGTAGTTATCCTGCTTGGTACATCTGTAGGTGCTACTACAAGTGCAGAGGCATTCTTAAATGTCAGCACACTTAAGATCGTACTACTTGGTCTGATCGCATTCGCATTCGGTACCGCAGCAGGTGTCCTGTTTGGAAAACTGATGTGCGTAGCCACACATGGCAAGGTAAATCCGCTGATTGGTTCAGCCGGAGTATCTGCCGTACCTATGGCAGCCCGTGTATCTCAGAAAGTAGGAGCGGAAGCAGATCCGACCAACTTCCTTCTGATGCATGCAATGGGACCGAACGTAGCCGGAGTTATCGGAACAGCCGTAGCAGCCGGAACATTTATGGCTATTTTCGGAGTAATGTAGCAACGGGAAGCGATTTGCTTGCTTGCAAGGGCAAATCGCGGTTGCTATCGAAATGTCAGACTGTGCCATCAGGCACAGAAGAAAACCGTCAAGTTTCCTTAGCGCTGCGAGCAGCGCGTATCTGACAGTGAGATAACAATTCTGGAGCTTAATAAACCTTATAATAATTGGAGGAAGATATAATGGCAGCAATTGAAAAGAAACCGATTAAGATTACGGAAACAGTTCTGCGTGATGCGCATCAGTCCCTGATCGCAACAAGACTTACCACAGAACAGATGCTTCCGATCGTAGATAAAATGGACAAAGTCGGATATCATTCCGTAGAGTGTTGGGGCGGAGCTACATTTGATGCATCCCTTCGTTTCCTGCATGAAGATCCATGGTCAAGACTTCGTAAATTCCGTGACGGATTCAAGAACACTAAACTTCAGATGCTCTTCCGTGGACAGAATATCCTTGGATACCGTCCATACGCAGATGATGTAGTAGAATACTTCGTTAAAAAATCTGTTGCAAACGGAATCGATATCATTCGTATTTTTGACTGTCTGAATGACCTTAGAAACCTTCAGACAGCAGTAAAAGCAGCTAACGCTGAGAAAGCAGAAGCACAGATCGCGCTTTCTTACACACTTGGAGATGCTTACACCTTGGATTACTGGGTAGACATCGCAAAGAGAATCGAAGATATGGGTGCAAACTCTATCTGTATCAAAGATATGGCAGGTCTTCTTCTTCCGTACAAGGCAACTGAACTTGTCGGAGCATTAAAAGAAGCTGTTGATATCCCGATCCAGCTGCATACACATTACACATCAGGTGTTGCTTCAATGACATACTTAAAAGCAGTTGAAGCCGGTGTAGACGTGATCGATACCGCTATTTCACCGTTCGCACTTGGAACTTCTCAGCCGGCAACAGAAGTTATGGTTGAGACATTCAAGGGAACACCTTATGATACAGGATTTGACCAGAGTCTTCTGGCTGAGATCGCTGATTACTTCCGTCCGATCCGTGACGAAGCACTTGACAGCGGACTTCTCAATCCGAAGAACCTTGGTGTTAACATCAAGACTCTTCTGTACCAGGTACCGGGTGGAATGCTTTCCAACCTTACTTCCCAGCTCAAAGAGCAGGGAGCAGAAGACAAGTTCTACGACGTACTTGAAGAAGTACCGAGAGTTCGTAAAGACCTTGGTGAACCACCGCTGGTTACTCCGTCATCACAGATCGTTGGTACACAGGCAGTATTCAATGTCCTGATGGGCGAACGCTACAAGATGGCAACAAAAGAGACGAAAGACATCCTGAGCGGAAAATACGGTGCAACTGTTAAACCGTTCAACCCGGATGTTGTTAAGAAAGTACTCGGAGACAATCCGGAAGTCATCACATGCCGTCCGGCAGATCTGATCCCGGATGAACTTGGAACTCTTGAAAAAGAGATGGAACAGTACAAAGAGCAGGATGAAGACGTACTCAGCTACGCACTCTTCCCGCAGGTAGCTACAGACTTCTTCAAATACCGCGAGGCACAGGAGAAGAAAGTAGATGCTACAATTGCAAAAGACGGAAGTTATCCGGTATAATAACGACGAACTGACGAAAGCTGTTACAGACAGTATTTTGTGAGCAAAACGTAACCTCAGGAGCCATAAAATTCGAGTTGAATTTTATGGCTCTTTTGCTTATAATAAAAAGGGTTGTGACCTTATTTATAATAGAAGTAAATGATTTTATAAAAAGGCACATTTCTTATTTGGAGGCAAATTGTGAGCACAAAAAATGAGTTACTGATTAGAATTGATGAGAGATATCCGAAGTTCAGCAAAGGACAGAAGCGGCTTGCGGATTACATCAAAGAAAATTATGATAAAGCAGCCTTCCTGACGGCTGCAAAGATGGGAGAGGCAGTCGGTGTCAGCGAATCAACGGTTGTCCGTTTCGCAACACAGCTTGGATATAAAGGCTATCCCGAATTCCAGAAAGCACTGGGTGAACTGGTGCGTACCAAGCTGAATTCTATCCAGCGTATGGAAGTGACCTACGGACGGATCGACCGGAGCGAGATCCTGGCGACGGTTCTGCAGTCTGATATCGAGAAGATCAAGCAGACATTGGAATCTGTGGACAATCATGCATTTGAGCTGGCGGTGGATACGATCCTTGCGGCAAAAAAGGTTTATGTGATCGGAATCCGAAGCTGTGCACCGCTGGCAAAAT
Organism: Coprococcus sp. RTP21204st1_G4_RTP21204_210225; assembly: GCF_040915385.1. NCBI lineage: Bacteria > Bacillati > Bacillota > Clostridia > Lachnospirales > Lachnospiraceae > Coprococcus > Coprococcus sp. RTP21204st1_G4_RTP21204_210225. The sequence continues at coordinate 281,007 of NZ_JBCPDP010000002.1, forward strand.
TCCTGACTTTCTATCTGAATCTGATCTGTGAAGATGTGGTAGAGGTCGATACCAACAGTTCCAGCGAGATTTTTGAGCAGCTGATCCGGATCGGGGAAGAAGACGTGATCATCGGGATCAGTTTTCCGCGATATTCCATGCGTACTTTAAAAGCACTGGAATTTGCCAGCAACCGGAAAGCAAAGGTAATAACCTTGACCGACAGTGTGAATTCACCGATGAATCTCTATTCCTCCTGCAATCTGATCGCCAAGAGTGATATGGCATCTATCGTAGATTCCCTGGTTGCACCGCTCAGTGTGATCAATGCACTGGTGGTTGCACTCTGCATGAAGAAGCAGGATGATGTCATCGAGACGCTGGAGACACTGGAGGACATCTGGGACGAATATCAGGTTTATTCCAGAGATGAGCTGGAGCCTGTAGAAGATGAGGTAAGGATCAAATGAGTAAAGTACTGATCGTAGGGGGCGGAGCTGCCGGTATGTTCGCATCGATCTTTGCGGCGAAAAATGGCAATGAAGTCCACGTATTTGAGAAAAATGAAAAACTTGGAAAGAAGCTTTTCATCACGGGAAAAGGCAGATGCAATGTCACCAATGCCTGTGACGTGGATGAGCTTTTCCAGAATATGGTATCCAATGAGAAATTCATGTACAGCAGTTTTTACGGATTTACCAACCAGGATGTGATGGATTTCTTTGAAAATGCAGGACTGCGTCTGAAGACAGAGCGTGGCAACCGTGTATTTCCGCAGTCGGATCATTCTTCGGATGTTATCCGCACACTGGAGCTGGAAATGAAGCGAAATGGAGTACACATCCATCTTTATTCCAATGTAGAAAAAGTTGTGGCAGAGGATGGAAGATTTTCCTATCTTGTCATGGCAGATGGAAGCAAAGAAGAAGGGGATGCCTGCATTATTGCAACCGGTGGTGTCAGCTATCAGACAACAGGTTCCACCGGAGATGGCTATCGCTTTGCAGAAGCGATGGGACACAAGATCACCGAACCTGCACCTTCCCTGGTTCCGATGAATGTCAGAGAAGAGTACATTCCGGCACTGATGGGGCTTTCCCTCCGGAATGTCCAGGCAACGGTCTATGACGGAAAGAAAGAGCTGTACAGTGATTTCGGAGAAATGTTATTCACCCACTTTGGAGTAAGCGGACCACTGATCATCAGTGCGAGTGCCTATGTAGGTAAAATCCTGCAGAAAAAGCATGAGTTAAAGCTGGTCATCGACCTGAAGCCGGCACTTTCCGAAGAGCAGCTGGATGCGAGAGTGCTGCGGGAATTTGATGCAAACCATAATAAACAGTTTAAAAATGCAGTTACCGGACTGTTTCCGGCAAAATTACTTCCGGTCATGATTCACTTAAGCGGCATTGATCCGGAGAAGAAGGTCAATGTGATCACAAAAGAAGAGCGGATGAATTTCGTCCATCTGATCAAGCATTTTACTGTGACATTGACCGGACTTCGAGATTTCAAAGAGGCAATTATTACACGGGGCGGCGTAAAAGTCAAAGAAGTCAATCCGTCTACGATGGAGTCAAAGCTGGTACAGGGACTGTATTTTGCAGGGGAAGTGCTGGATTTGGATGCACTGACCGGTGGATTCAATCTGCAGATCGCGTGGTCGACTGCATATGCGGCAGGAAGTAATATCTGGTAGTTTTTGGATTATAGATATCGCACAGCAATCCAGAGATGGCGTAAACAGGAAAATGTGAGTGAAACAGGGAGGATATAAAATGGGATATAATATCGCAATTGACGGACCGGCAGGTGCCGGAAAGAGCACGATCGCAAAACTGGTTGCAAAGGAACTGGGATTCATCTATGTAGATACCGGGGCAATGTACCGCGGACTTGCCGTACATTTTCTGAAAAAAGGGATCGTACCGGGAGAAGTAGAGAAGATCGAGGCGGCATGCGAGGATGCAAAGGTAGAGCTTGGTTATGAAAATGGTGTGCAGCAAGTCTATTTGAATGGAGAAAACATCACTTCACAGCTTCGTGAGGAAGCGGTTGGAAATATGGCATCCGTAAGCTCGGCAGTACCGGCAGTCCGTGCAAAGCTTCTGGATCTGCAGAGGAATCTTGCAAAAGAAAAAGATGTCGTTATGGACGGAAGAGATATCGGAACCAATGTACTTCCGAATGCGGACGTTAAAGTGTATCTGACTGCAAGTGTAGAATGCCGCGCAATGCGCCGGTTCAAAGAACTGGAAGGAAAAGGAGAAGCCTGTGATTTTGAACAGATCAGGCAGGATATCCAGGAAAGAGACGAGCGCGATATGACAAGAGAGATCGCACCGCTTAAGCAGGCTGAAGATGCAACGCTGATCGACAGCTCTGAGATGGGAATTGACGATGTGGTGAAGGCAATTATTGCACTGACAAAGTAGAAAATCTGTCAGAAATCAGATTGCAGCAGCAAAAAAGGTGATTGTTGTATGGAAAGGGTAAAAATCTATAATTGAAAATACAATAATTGATAAATAATTAAAAAGTCATTAGTTTTTAGAAAAAAGTACATAAAACTAATGGCTTTTTTGTGCGGAAAGTCGATAAAATGTCGAAAAAGAGAATTGTACATGGAGATTGCTTTACCTTTTATACGAAATATGTTATAAATGTTAGAGAAGAAAAATTACGAAAGTAATGTTTAAGAGGGTTGGGTTCACTTATGTACAGAAAGAAAACTTCCAGTTGGTTAAAACACTGGGATTTTATTTTGTTAGATTTAATATTGTTGGAATTATCTTATTTACTTGCTCACTGGTTATATCATGGGACTGCATATTACAGAGAAGCACCGCTTTACCGGAATGTGTTTTTTGCGATAGCGGCGATTGATCTGGTTGTGGGACTGATGATGGGAAGTTACAAGGGCATCTTAAGAAGAGGGTACTGGTTGGAGACTAAGGCAGTCGCAAAGCACGCAATCATCGTGACCGTGTGTGTGATTGCTTATTTGTTTGCAATGAAAGAGTCGAGCAATTACTCACGAGTTGTTATATTTGCATTCCCAATCATATCGATCTGCGTATTATATATAGGAAGGATTTTGTTGAAAAAATGGCTTTCCAAGCACAGAGGCCCTGCATCAGGGAAAAGAGCGATCCTTCTGATCGGTGGAAAAAAGAATTATAGAGAAATTGTGGAGGCATTTACCAGCAATCCCTACAGTGAGTTTCATGTAATGGGAATTGGAATTATTGATGCAAAAGAAAATGAAATTCCAAATTATCATGGATTCCCGGTATTTTGTGGAGAGAGTGCGATTGAAGATTTTGCACAGTTGAACTGGGTGGATGAAGCACTTTTCAGCATTCCGACAGAGCTTGCGCTTCCGGATAAAATGATCAAAAATTTCGGTATCATGGGAATTACCATACATATCAAGCTGGCAAGAGTTGCGGATGATTCTTCCAATCAGATTGTGGAAAAGCTGGAAGGATATACGGTGCTTTCGACCAGCATCAATATGGTAAGCGCCGGTCAGCTGATCTTCAAAAGGACGATGGATATCTGCGGAGGACTGGTTGGAATGCTACTGACAGGTATCATTTTTATATTTGTAGCACCAATCATTTATATTAAGTCACCGGGACCGATCTTCTTCAAACAGGTGCGAATCGGAAAAAATGGCAAAAAATTCAACATTTATAAATTCCGAAGCATGTATATGGATGCAGAAGAGCGGAAGAAAGAGCTGATGGCGCAGAACGATATCAAAGATGGTATGATGTTCAAGATGGATAATGATCCACGTATCATCAAGGGAATCGGAAATTTTATCCGTGATTACTCTCTGGATGAATTCCCACAGTTCTGGAATGTACTCATAGGTGACATGAGCCTTGTAGGAACCAGACCGCCAACAGTGGACGAGTGGGAGAAATACGAGATGCATCACCGCTCCAGACTGGCATTCAAGCCGGGACTTACCGGTATGTGGCAAGTCAGCGGAAGAAGTAATATCACAGACTTTGAAGAAGTTGTAAGACTGGATACTGAGTATATTAAAAAGTGGAGTCCGGGGTTGGATATTATGATTCTGTTTAAGACCGTGGCTGTTGTGCTGGGGAAGGTTGGATCGAAGTAGGATTGTTGTAAAAGGTCAATAAAAAGCATACGAAATGCTGAAAAGGCTACTTTTTTTAAGTATGTAGAGTGCAGAAATGTCTACTCAACAAAAGTACATAGATATAAAGGAGTAGAGGGGACAATATTGGTTGGAGAACATTATGAAAGATAAATTTGCAGTGTCCATGTTCGGACAAAAAAGACTGTCCCGTGAGGGCGGGATAGAGATTGTTGTAAAAGAACTGTGCACCAGAATGGCACGAGATGGATGTCAGGTTACCTGTTACAACAGATCTGGTCATCATGTGAGTGGTGCAGAGTATGACAATAAAATTGAATATGATGGAATCCGACAGAAATTTGTTCCAACTATTGAAGGAAAAGGTCTTGCAGCGGTGAGTTCCTCTTTCTTTGCTGCTCTGTACAGTGCTTTTGGAAAATATGATGTGGTACATATCCATGCAGAAGGTCCAGCTTTTTTTTCATGGATTCCAAAGATGTTTGGAAAGAGGGTTGTGGTTACCATTCATGGTATAGACTGGCAACGGGAAAAATGGAAGTCAGGATTTGGCTCTAAATTCATCCGTCAGGGTGAAAAGAATGCTGTAAAATATGCAGATGAAATCATTGTTCTGAGTAAAGGTGTTCAGGATTATTTCAGAGATACCTATGGCAGGGAGACACATTTCGTTCCGAATGGAGTGAACAGACCAGAAACCCGAGAAGCTGGTTTAATAACAGAAAAATTTGGACTGACGAAAGATTCCTACATATTATTTCTTGGTCGACTGGTACCGGAAAAAGGTATCCGGTATTTGGTTGAAGCGTTCAAGGATGTCAAAACAGATAAAAAGCTGGTCATCGCAGGCGGTTCCAGTGATACAGATTCCTTTATGAAGGAATTGAAAGAACTGGCGAAGGGTGACGATCGGATTCTCTTTACCGGATTTGTGCAGGGAGCGATGCTGGATGAATTATACAGCAACGCTTACATCTATACGCTGCCGTCTGATCTGGAAGGAATGCCATTAAGTCTTCTGGAAGCCATGAGTTATGGAAATGCTTGTCTGGTATCTGATATACCGGAATGTACCGAGGTGGTAGAAGATAAAGCAATCATATTCCGAAAATCCAATATCAAGGACCTGACAGAAAAACTGCAGGACGCATGCGATGATATTCGGAAGGTAGGAAAGTTAAAAGAACAGGCAGCCGACTTTATCTGTGCAAAATACAACTGGGATGAAGTAGTGGATAAAACACTTGCATTGTATGGGGAGAAGAGCCGATGAGAGTATTAATAATAAATAAATTTTTATATCCGAATGGCGGATCGGAGACGTACATATTTAAGCTGGGTGAGGCACTGGAGCAGCACGGACACGAGGTTCAGTACTTTGGTATGGAACACGAAGGCCGCTGTGTGGGCAACCGTGTCAATGCTTATACATCTGATATGGACTTCCACGGCGGCAGCAAACTGAGCAAGCTGACTTACCCGATCAAAACTATTTACAGTAAGGAAGCAAGAGTACAACTGAGAAAAGTTCTGGACGACTTCAAGCCGGATGTCTGTCACCTGAACAATTTTAACTACCAGCTGACACCTTCCATCATTCTGGAAATCGTGAAGTGGCGCAAGGAGACCGGAAGGGATTGCAAGATCATCTTCACGGCACATGACTATCAGCTTGTCTGCCCGAACCACATGCTGAACGATCCGAACACCCACCAGAACTGTGAGAAGTGCCTCGGTGGTCATTTCGTGAACTGCATGAAAGGCAAGTGCATTCACGGTTCCACGGCGAAATCTGCCATCGGCATGATGGAGGCTGAATTCTGGAAGTGGAAGGGCACCTATAAGTACATTGACACCATGATCTGCTGCTCGGAGTTCATGAAGAGCAAGATGGACAGCAACCCGCTGTTTGCGACGAAGACCGAGGCAATGCACAACTTCATCGATAAGGTGGAATGGAAGGAAACGGAAAAGAAGGACTACGTCCTTTACTTCGGCCGCTTCTCGGAGGAGAAGGGTATCGGCACGCTCATCAAGGTCTGTAAAGAACTGCCGGATGTGCAGTTCATCTTCGCCGGTATTGGCCCGCTGGAAGAGACAGTAAATGGTATTAAGAACATCAAGAACGTTGGCTTCCAGAAAGGCGAGGTACTGGAGAAGCTGATCCGTGAGGCACGGTTCTCCATTTACCCTTCTGAGTGGTATGAGAACTGCCCGTTCTCTGTGATGGAATCCCAGATGTATGGTACGCCGGTGCTGGGAGCGAACATCGGAGGTATCCCGGAGCTGATTCAGGTTGGCAAGACCGGCGAGCTGTTTGAAAGCGGTAACGGGAAAGATTTGAAGAGAAAGATAGAGAAGCTCTGGGGTGATAAGAAGCTGTGTGCGGAGTACAGTGCGAACTGCAAGGACATCAGCTTCGATACCATTGATGAGTATTACGAGAAAATTATGAAAGTTTATAGATAAAAAGAGAGATAGAGGTATTAGAAAAATGGCTAACAATAACGAAAAGAAACTGAATGGTACGGTTATCGTCACTTACCGCTGCAATGCTCGTTGCTCCATGTGCAACCGTTATAAGGCACCTTCCAAGCCGGAAGAAGAAATCAGCATTGAAACCATCAAGAAGCTGCCGAAGATGTACTTTACCAACATCACTGGTGGTGAGCCGTTCATCCGTACCGACCTGAAGGATATCGTGCGTGAACTGTACAAGAAGTCTGACCGTATCGTTATTTCCACGAACGGTTTCTTCACAGATCGTATCGTTGATTTGTGTAAGGAGTTCCCTCAGATCGGTATTCGTATCTCTATCGAGGGTCTGGAGCAGACAAACAATGAGATTCGTGGCCTGCAGAACGGCTACCAGCGTGGTTACGGCACACTGAAGAAGCTGCGTGAAATGGGCATGAAGGATGTCGGTTTTGGTATGACCGTTCAGGACAAGAATGCTCCTGACCTGGTTCCGCTGTACAAGATTTCCAACGAGATGGGCATGGAGTTTGCAACCGCTTCCCTGCATAACAGCTTCTATTTCGTTGAGGCCAAGAACATCATCCACGACCGTCCGATGGTCGCAAAGAACTTTGAAAATCTGGTCAACGAACTGCTCTGTAGCAACAGCCCGAAGAAGTGGTTCCGTGCATACTTTAATCACGGTCTGATCAACTACATCTACGGCCAGAAGCGTCTGCTGCCTTGCGACATGAGTTTCGATACCTTCTTCATCGATCCGTATGGCGATGTTATGCCTTGCAATGGCACCAAGGACAAAGAGGTCATGGGCAACCTGAACAACCAGACTTGGGACGAGCTGTGGAACAGCCCGGAAGCAGAGAAAGTTCGTGCAAAGGTTCGTTGCTGCGACCGTGACTGCTGGATGATCGGCAGCGTAAGTCCTGCGATGCACAAGTACATCTGGAAGCCGGCTACCTGGGTTCTTGTTCACAAGTTTAAGGCTCTGTTTACCAAGCATCCGTACAGCATGTATGAGCTGAAGATTTGCCGTGATTACCGCGACGGCAAAGTTACTAAAGAGGATTTGGATAAGTGCAGCACCTGCGATATGAACTGCGTGATCAACAACGGTCTGAGTGAAGCTTCTAAGGAACAGCTGAAGCATAAGACCGGTGAGGAAATCGTGGATGCTGATATCGCAGCACAGCAGATGGAGAATAAATAAGGAAAACAATAACTATGATGATAACAGTTTTAACCCCTACCTTTAATCGGAGGGCGATTACAAAGCCTCTGGGATTCACTGCAAAAGCAAACTGTAAAAGATTTTGAGTGGCTTGTAGTTGATGACGGAAGTACTTGATGGTACGAAAAATCTAATTACTCAGTTACAAGAAAATAGTGATTTTCCAATACGATATATCTATAAGAGTAATGGAGGAAAACACACGGCTTTAAATGTAGGAATACAGACCATTTGCAGCGAACTTACCTTTATAGTTGATTCAGATGACTATGTGACAGATGATGCAGTTGAGTCGATACTGAAGATTCACAAGAAATACAGGTCACAAAACAATATCTGTGGATATGCATTTCTCAGAGCGTTCCCTGATGGTAAAGTCAATGGCAAGAAGTTTGATGTCAATGAAAAAATAGGTTCCTATATCGATGTGCACGTAAACGGTGATGACACTGGCGCAGATAAGGCAGAGGTGTTCAAAACACATTGCTTGAAGGAATTCCCTTTTCCCGAATATCCGAATGAAAAATTCCTTGGGGAAGATCTTGTTTGGGTTAGAATGGCTAGAAAATATGAGATGGTACATATTAATAAAGCCATTTACGTCGGAAATTATCTTGAAGATGGATTAACCAATAATCGGCGTAAGTATAATATTGCTTCGCCAGTTGGGTGTATGCATCGAGCAGAGGAATTCATGGAGTCCGACTTAAAGACAAGATATAGAATCAAGGGTGGACTACAGTATATTGTATATGGGAGATTTGCTGGAGTCAAGATTTGCGACTTGATTCGCAAATCAAGACATAAAGTTCTTGCAACAGCGTGCATACCGGGTGGATTGTTTTTGCATTCACGATGGAGTAAAGCACAGTAATTCGATTGATTAAGTAACTAAATGTCTTCTGTCAGTAGATGATAGGAGATATTTAATGAAAGTACTTGTTATTAATCCGATTATGTACACATCGGAAACAAAAAATATAAAAAGAGCTGCATCAATAAAAGACACAATGATGTATGATTTTTGCTTGGCTTTCCATGAAATGGGTCATTCTGTAACGCTGGTTGGAGGAGAGCCGTTCAAACCGACAAAAAGCGAAACATATCCATTTGAGGTACTGTGGTGGGAGTGTAAGTGCCAAAAAGTCTGCATGTCGCACTGCTTGCCGTTTATGCCAGAGACGTATCAGTATGTAAAACAACATCGTACAGAATACGATTTGATTATTACAAGCGAAGTATTCTCGCTGAATTCGTTGATGGCATATCGAGCAGCACCAGACAAGACAATTATCTGGCATGAACTTGCAAAGCATAATGCCATTATGAAGAAAATTCCTTCAAAGATATGGTATGGAGTTATAGCAAGACTCTTCATGCGAAACGCAAAGGTTGTTGCGCGTTCAGTTGAGGCAAGGAACTTTGTGAAGAAATACTGCATGAACACGGATGTAAATGTAATCGATCATGGTGTCAACCTCGATAAGTTTAAAGCATCTACAGAGAAAGATAACAGTTTTGTGGTTTGTTCGCAACTGATTGAGCGAAAGAAAATCGATGGAATCCTTGAAAAGTTTGCCAAGTATCTGGATCAGTACAATTCCACATGCCAGTTATTCATTATAGGCGAAGGGGAGTTGAAAGAAAAACTTCAGAGGATGGCACAGACTTTGGGAATTGCTCCGAATGTAATTTTCACAGGAAAGATGACACACGATGAACTACTCCCGATTTTGTCTAAGTCAAAGGCGTTGCTCGTTAATACGGTGAAAGACAACAATATGATTTCCATCGTAGAAGCGATTGCTGTTGGAACGCCTATTGTCACAACAGACGTTCCGCTAAATTCTACCTATATCAAAGATTATCAACTTGGCATTGCGAAGAAGCAGTGGGATGAATCCGATTTGAATGATGTGGTTTCTAACAGTGAAATGTATATTGAAAACTGCATGAAATACAGATACAAACTTTCTACAAAACAAAGGGTAGAACAATTTTTGGAGATAGAAAGAGAAAGGCTTGACGATGGAAAAAAGTAAAAAACAATATTTTAATGAAATAAATATAATGCGTGGAATGGCTGTGCTTTGCGTCGTCATTGGACATTCTTTTAATCCGACAGAAACACCGACTATTTTGGGCTTTATAAAAAGTTTTGTTTATTGTTTTCATATGCCAGCTTTTTTCTTTATTAGTGGATTTCTTGAAGGCGAGAAAAGACGTAGCATTAGCGAAAAGAAACAAGCAATTGTAAAAAAAGCTAAGCGGCTGATGGTGCCGTATTTCTTTTTAACAGTTGTCACTGCATTGCTTAAGCTATTATTTGGAGCATTTGCAAGGAATCCACTTAATTATTCTACTCTTGCAGTAGATGTTTTAATTGGAAGAAACAATCCGAATGGTGGTCTTTGGTTTCTGTATGCTTTGTTTGTTATTTCTATTTTTGGAATTTTATTCGATAGCGTGAGTCGTACAGTTTTAGCGGGTGTTATGTTTGTAGTATATGTGTTAAACACAGTTGTCTTCAAACAATCTGGCTATATCGTGGGATTTTTCTTCAGCTATGCATGGATTTATTTTGCAGGAAGTATTGCAAGAAAATACCTTTATGAAAAAATAAAGAATTCCGAACTTCTGATGTCAGTAAAAGGAATAGTGATGATAGCGGTTGTTTCCGCAGGGTATATGATGCTTGCGTTTGTTAGAATCTATAGGTTTCAGTATTGGATTTTGGCAACCGCAGTAACCGTTATTGGTGTATTTCTGCTTTTTGTTATTGCCGTGCAGATTGAACATTACCATTGTGGAGAAAAGTTATGGATGCTGCTAGGTGATTATGGAATGGATATATATATGATTGGGTATTATGTGCAGCAAGCGATTTTTGTTGTATGTGGCAAAATCTTAGGATTTGATTATTTAGTATATGCTTGGATGATGCTGATTTTTGGATTGATTGCTCCAATTTTTCTGTCTAAATATGTCGTTAGAAAAAATCATATGCTTTCAACACTGATTCTTGGGAGGTGAAATGATGAATTATCTTATTTCTGCATATAGCGTGAATCCTTATAAGGGATCTGAGGATAGTATTGGCTGGAATTGGGTTTTACAGTATGAGAAAAACTATAAAAAAGGCGATAGAATAATCCTTCTTACCAAGAAATTCAATGAGAAGGACACGAGAAGAGGTCTCAAAGAATTTAATATACAACATGTTGAATTGGTTATTGTAGATGTTCCTGACGCACTTAACTGGTTCAGAGAAAAGCATTCCGCTTTTCATCATATGTATTATATTTTATGGCAGCATTGGGCATGGCTTTGGGTTAAACATTCAGGAATCCGTTTTGATGTAATCCATCATGTTACTATGAATGATTACAGGATTCCAAGTGAGATGTATAAGGCTAAAGGTGCAAAGGTGATTTGGGGACCAATGGGTGGTGCACAGGTCACACCTAAGTCATTGAAGGTCTATGAAAAAAATCAATTTGCTGCTGCATTTAGAGAATTTGTTAATAAAAGCTGTTCATGGAATCCATTTTATAGAAATGCCATCAAACAGTATAAGGCTATTTACTGTATTAATAAGGAAACACAAATTCAAATAGAAAAAATAGTTGGTAAAAGCGTAGAATTGCTGCCAGAATTGGCTCTGAGAGAAGAGTATAGAAATATAGATTATTATAAACGGAATAATCAAACTTGCAAAATAGTTTTTGTCGGAAGGTTAATCGGAAAAAAAGGAATTGCATTTTTAGTCGATGCTTTAAGTTATATGCCAAATGATCTGTCTTGGGAATTGGATATATATGGAGATGGAGCAGATCGAGAAAGTATTGAAAAGAAAATAGAAAATAGTGCTGTGGCAAATTATATAAACCTATTGGGAAATAGACCTTTGAATCAAATTTCGGAAGCTTATAAGACAGCGGATATTTTTGTTCTTCCTAGCTTGAGAGAAACAAGTGGTAATGTATTACTGGAAGCAATGGCATATGCAGTTCCCATTGTAGCGTTTGATACTAGCTTTAGCTCTATGCTAAAGGAACATGATTGTGGTATTTTTATAGATACAAACCAAAATATAGAAGAAATAAAGCAAGACTTTTGTTGTGCATTAACTAGACTGATTAAAGATGCTGGGTTGAGAGAACGCCTCGGGTTGAATGGAAAGGACTTTGCAAATGCAAACTTGACTTGGGAACAAAAATTCAAACATATATATGCGAGATGAAACCAAGTAATAAAGGAGGGTGCGTATGAAAATATATAAAAGCACAGTTTTTCCATTAATAGTGATATTGTCTTTAATATCTGCTGTATTTTTAGTAGACTATGTTCCGATTTTGCAATACGCAGATGAGCTTGTGACAATTCTACTGTTGCCATATATGGTCTTAGGAACAATTAAAAGATGCGCATACATAGATAAGTGTATTCGAAATATAATTTTTCTTTTTGTATTAATAGGGCTGATCGGAATTGCTAGTACAGTCCTAAATAAAGTGCAGCCAGACAAGTTTGCAGTCTGTTTAGACATACTTACCTTGTCGAAAATTATTGTTTGCCCCATAGGAATGTATTTTTTATTGAATGAACACAATAGTGAAGAGATAATTAGAATATTAACACCTATGGCAAAGTTCTTCCTTTGGAGTGGACTGGCTTGTGCACTTGTTTCGCAATTTTTAAATATTGGAATGACAGAGTATGAGAGAAATGGCATCAAATCGTTTTACTTTATAGTTGGTTTTCAGCACTTGTTTTCAATTTTAGTTCTTTGCGCTTTGTTGATTATTTTGTCGAGAAAATATGATTTGAGGTACATTCTAATTGCAATAGTTCAAATGATACTCACCTTAAAAGGACCGTCAATTATTTGGTCAGTAACGATTCTGTTTATATTATACTATTTTAAAAGGGATCGAGAAAAGATTGGTAAATGGGTGTATGTTGTGCTACTGCTGTTTTGCATTATTTTCGGACAATTTCAGATACAAAACTATTTTCTAAATGACACAGCACCTAGACTTGTTCTTTTAAATTATGGATTAAAAACGGCGTTAGCGTATTTTCCATTGGGTAGTGGTTTTGCGACGTATGGAAGTCCTGTTGCAGCAAGTTACTACTCGCCGTTATATCAGCTCTATGGGTTTAATAATAAGTATGGAATGAGTAAAACTGATACCTCTTTTTTAAATGATAATTATTGGCCCACTATAATTGGACAGTTCGGTTTTTTGGGCTTGATTATAGCACTTATAATATTTGTGAACTTTTTTTATTTTGTAATGAAATCGAATTTAAGGAAAGAATTAAAAGCAGTAACAATTTCTTGTTTGTTATTTATTGCAATTCATTCTTTGGGGTCATCTATTTTTACAACAAATGCGACGCTTATATTATTTATAATTATGGTTGTAATAATCAAAATGTATGATACAGAGGTAGAGGAAGGAAGATAATGTCGAAATATTTATATTTAATAAAAAATATAGGTGTACTAACCTTAAGTAACTTGGGAAGTAAGATCCTGGCTTTCCTATTAATTCCTCTGTATACGAGTGTTTTGTCTACAGAGCAATACGGTGTATTCGATTTAGCTCAAACAACTGTATCGCTTTGTATACCTATCTTGTCTATCAATATCAGCAGTGCAGCTTTGAGGTTTGCGTTGGATAAGGATAAAGATAAAAAGGATGTATTTAGCGTTGGTATTCTGTACATATTATTTGCTATTATCATATTTTCGAGCGCCTTTATCTGCAATAAATATGTAGGCGCTCTAAATATATTTGTCGACTATACTGGAATTATTATTTTAATGTTTTCAAGTAACATCCTTTACGATTACTTGTCTCAGTATTGCAGAGGTATAGAAAAAATAACTGATATTGCGATTGCTGGCATTATAAGTTCTGTAACGTTATTGGGATCAAATATTATATTTCTTCTTCTCATCAAAGCAGGTTTAGAAGGATATATGTTTGCATATTGCTTGTCTAATATAATTCCATCCTTCTATTTGATTTTAAAACTGAAATTATGGAGTTATTGGAGAAAGCCAAATAATAAAAGAAATCTTCAGAAGGAAATGACAGATTACAGTAAACCTCTAGTTGTTGATACGATTTCTTGGTGGATTAATAATGCTTCAGATAGATATATTGTAATGGCATTTTGTGGAGCATCGATAACTGGTATTTATTCTGTTTCATATAAAATACCTTCCGTACTAAATCTTTTTCAAAATATATTTAATCAAGCGTGGTTATTGTCAGCAGTAAAAGAGAATGATGAAACTAAGACTACAGATTTTTATGAAAATGTATATAAAATTTACAATACAGGTATGACTGTTGTTTGTTCAGGGTTACTTGTTTTTAATAAATTGATTGCGAAGATATTGTTTGCAAATGATTTTTATAATGCCTGGAAGTTTGCTCCATTTCTAATGATTTCTGTGGTGTTCGGTGGAATGTGTGGTCTACTGGGGGGGATGTTTGCAGCAGTGAAGCAATCTAGAATTAATGCGATGTCTTCATTTTCAGGGGCATGTATCAATATTATGCTGAATATTCCACTAACATTTTTCTTTAATGCATTGGGCGCTTCATTTGCTACGCTAATGTCTTATTTTACAGTTTGGCTTATTAGACTTTATAAATCCTATAAACTGTTTGAATTTACTGTTGAAATAAAAAAAGACGCTCTCAACTATTTTGTACTATTACTGCAAGCGGTAGTGCAAATTGCTGGGCTAAGCTTGTTGAGAGAGACTTTCATTGAAATTATATTATTTGTATTAGTGTTATATTTTTCTAGGAATAATTTTATGTTACTGTTAAATAAATTGCTTAAAAGGTAAAATGAGGTGTAGGTGTGGACAGTCAAAAAATAAAGAGAGCTCTACAGGAAGGAAATCTGAAATATAGGATAGTTACGGAAATTCTTAATTTATTCGGGTATTCTAACAGAAACATTGCAGGACTTGAAATAAAAAATAAGGTCTATCAATATTTAGATAAGAACTATAGTCGTAAGATAGGTGAATTCTTATATAAAAAAGCGGAAGAATGTGACGCTAGTGGAGATAAATATATTTGGATCTGCTGGTTTCAAGGAATGGAAAATGCTCCGGAATTAGTTAAAAGATGTTATGCGTCGGTTAAACGGAATATGCCGGATAAAGAGATAATTGTCATCACAAAGGAAAACATGGATCAGTATGTTGACTTCCCGGAACATATTCTAAAAAAATGGAAGAGGGGATTAATTACTGATACGAAAATGTCGGATTTTCTTAGGATGGAGTTGCTGATTCGCTACGGCGGTCTTTGGATGGATAGCACCATTTTTCTATCTGGGCCAATTCCTGATTGGGTCTATGAAAAAGATATTTTCATGTATGCTATTGATGATTCTGAGGATATAACTAGAGTTTATAATAATTATTTTATATATTCCAAAAGAGATTATCCGATTCTTAAAACTTTGAGGGACATTAATTATTACTATTGGGAAAAAGAAAATAAAGTAAGAGACTATTTCCAATGGCACTTATTTACAACACTGGTAATTCCGTACTATAAAGATTTGTTTGAAGACATAGTGTTTATGCCAGATGCAATTTCGCACATGCTTGGAAAAGTCTTCTTTAAAAAATATGAAAAGGGCTATTGGGAAACACTGAAAAAAATAACTCCAATCCATAAGTTATCAAATAAATACCTTATTCCAAAAGATTATTCACAAACATATTATGAGATGTTTAAGAAGGGGAAATTATAATGGAAGGGGGGAAAATAAATAATCGTAATTCTAATATAGATATGATTAGAATTGTTGCAATGTTGCTGGTAGTTGCATTACATTGCATGGATTACGGCGGTTTTATAAAATTGAGCGAAGCCAATCTGTTTCTTTCTCTATTTGTGTCACTTAATCATACAATTTCGATTTGTGCTGTTAATTGTTTTGCCTTGATTTCGGGCTACCTATTAACAGATGGTAAAAAGCGTTGGAATAAATTAGCAGGCTTGTGGGTGGAAGTTTGCTTTTATTCCGCTTTCTTTGCAGTGCTGTTCAATATTGTATTCCCCCAAAAAGTTACATTACTATCTGTGTGCAAAAGCTTCTTTCCGATATCAACAAACCAATATTGGTATTTCACGGCTTATGTGGGGCTATTCTTTTTAATGCCTACTCTCAATGCAATTGTTACATCTTGTTCTGAACAGGAATTTAAAAAGGATATATTTAATGTTGTTTTGTTGTTTTCGCTTTATGCTTTTTTTATAAAGGATGATATTTTTTTCTTGAATCGAGGCTTTTCAGTATGGTGGCTTGCGATAGTATATATACTTGGTGCTGGAATCAAGAAATATAGAATGGAAGAAAGATTTAGTAGACAGACGTTACAGCTCCTTTTGATTAGTGATGTATTGATTACATCTGTGCTAAAACTACTGATGCAGAAATATGGGATAAATATATGGGGACGATTGTACTCTTATAATGCACCGAATATCATTTTTATGGCAGTTGTTCTTTTTATGTTGTTTCTGAAAATTGATTTTAAAAATTTTTTGCTTAAGGAAAAGGAACTTAGAATACTTTCATCTGCGACATTTGGTGTTTATTTAATCCATAATAATAACTACTTTAACGACTTGGTATTTAAAAATATATTCATTAATGTTCCGACTGACAATGTAATAATATTTATTTTATGCTTTTATTTTTCTATTGCTTCTGTTTACGCTACGTGTACAGTGATAGAATTACTAAGAATTAGATTTTTCTGTGCTATAAAAGGATGCTTCGTTTTGGCTTCCAAGACAAAGAGCAATTTGCTGGATAATTAAGGCGAATTTATCGTGATTGTTAGCATATAGTGCTCAAACCTAACTTTGGTCAATTTACCGGTATTAAAAATCGGTCGTATCGAGAAATAATCATCAAAAATTAATTGAAATTAGAGTAAAAATGTGAAAACAAGAAAAGAGGAAGAAATTATGAACACAACATTACTTATCATGGCGGCCGGAATCGGTAGCCGATTTGGAACAGGAATAAAACAGTTGGAACCAGTCGATGATGCAAACCATATCATCATGGACTACTCAATCCATGATGCGATTGAGGCTGGCTTCAACCATGTGGTATTTATTATCCGTAAGGATATCGAGAAGGAGTTCAAGGAGGTTATTGGTGATCGAATTGCCGCTATTTGCTCCTTTCACAATGTAACTGTAGATTACGCTTTTCAGGATATCAACGATATTCCGGGAGAAATTCCGGCAGGCCGGACAAAGCCGTGGGGAACCGGTCAGGCTGTGCTTGCAGCGAAGGACGTGATTAAAACTCCGTTTATTGTGATCAATGCAGATGATTACTATGGCAAGGAAGGCTTCAAGGCTGTTCATGAGTATCTGGTGAATGGCGGCAAGTCCTGCATGGCTGGTTTCGTTCTGAAGAACACGCTGTCTGATAATGGCGGTGTGACTCGCGGTATCTGCAAGATGGATGAGGATAACAACTTGACTGAGGTTGTGGAGACCAAGAACATTGTAAAGACTGCAAATGGAGCAGAGGCAGACGGTGTGGTTGTTGATGTGAATTCTCTGGTATCCATGAATATGTGGGGCTTGACTCCTGATTTTCTGGATGTTCTGGAGGAAGGCTTCAAAGAGTTCTTTGAGAAAGAAGTTCCGGGCAATCCGCTGAAAGCAGAGTATCTGATCCCTATCTTCATCGGCGAACTGCTGGAGCAGGGAAAGATGTCAGTGAAGGTTCTGAAAACCAATGATACATGGTATGGTATGACCTACCATGAAGATGTCGCAGCAGTAAAGGGCAGTTTCAAGGAGATGTTGGAGAACGGTGTGTACAAGGCTGACCTGTTCAGTGATCTGTAAACAGCGGTGAAAGAAACGATTGATTTACTCGGAAAGATCCTCACAAACATCCTGACTGCTCTCTATGAGCCATTTGGATTTTCACTCCTGCTTTCCTTCCTTGCCATGTTTTTCTACCTGTATGCGTATGAACCTTCCGCAGCAGGTAAAGGATGGAAGAGTGCCATAGTGACATGGTATCAGAAATTCAAAGAGAGTGTATTCTTTCGGAAGCTGTTTCTATTGGCGTTCGTGACTTCACTTATTCTATTCCGAACTCTGTTAAATCGCGATTTGTGGATGAATCCATTATCCAAAGTCATGGGCGGTTGGGGGATCTGGGAGACCGTGAATGGTGAACAGCAACTGACCACCGAGTGCATCGAGAACGTAATTATGATGGTGCCATTTTCAGCAGTAGTTGCGTGGACATTCGGGGAGAAGATAGAAAACGGCTGGAAGAAGATACTGTGGCAAAGCGGTAAGATAGCATTTGTCTTTTCTGTAAGTATTGAGACGCTACAATTATTGCTTCGCTTGGGTACATTCCAGCTATCAGACATCTTCTATAACACAGTCGGCGGAGCGTTAGGCGGCGTGTGTTACTGTGGAATCATGAAGGTAAGAAAGCGTCTGTAAAACTGAATGAAATTGTGATATACAGGGAGCGGAAACTCCCTGTGCTGCTCGAATGAATCACACACCTCTTTGTGGTGAGCAGCAGGCAACGATCTTATGATCGGCGAAGATGTGAAAGGGAAAATTTGGGAGGTGCAAGCAATGTGTCAAAATGATAGCACCTATAGGGGAACGGCCGAAAGACAGGATTTCTATTTTAAATCCCCACTCGCAAAGCTTGAAGAAAATGAAGATGAGTATTCGAGATGTTGGGTATACCTGTCTGATAATTTCAAGAATAAATTAAGGAGTTTCTTGGAGCACTTGAATGATGATCAGGGTTTTAAGTTGCCACAGGAGGACGAATTAACGTCGTATGACAATCCGGAATATCTTTGGCTGGCATATGAACTTGAACATATACGGCACGCTTATAATTCGGCTATGGTTAATCCGTACACTGGGGAATTATTAGCGGGATGTAAAAAAATTCCTTATGTCCAATTACGCTTAAAGTTAGAGGCCTTTTCAATAGAAAGCCTTTATCCCAAGACGACAGTAAATAGTTATGATAGGCAGTTTAACTCCAAATATGTGATTGAATTTGACGTGGCATTCTTAAAGGCCTTTATGAATTTTATAGTTACTGTGTTTGATGACAATCCTCAAACATATATTGAATTGGACGGGTATAAGTACATCACACATCAGTATAGAGCACCTATATACCGTATGCCTCCATTTAAACAGAAATTTGACACGAGACATGATATTCCTGGCATGATTTTTAGTGAGGCAATCCAAATGCTCTTATATCATGAATTGGCACACATTGGGGGTGGGCATTTGGATTTAAAGGTGGCAGATCCAGAATATGGAAACAATCCAGATGTTCAGATTACAGAGGAAGATGAGGCTGATAATCAGGCTATTTGTTGGTTACTAGGTATTCGTTTCCTAGAATCACCTTCGAATATTTTAGAGATAGGTGCTGATGATTTAAAAGAAGAACTTGCAATGTCTATTTTTGCGGTTTATTTACTATATACTTGGAACTATTCCGGAATGGAACGAATGTGGAATAAAAATACAATTTCAGATTATGGACATAAATCGCATTTGCCTTATCAGCTAAGAGCATATAGAATGCTATCAGTGGCTTTGAGTCGCTTACAAAATCTTGGCATATGGTGTGAAGATGACCAAGTTTGTTCGGCTGATGGGGAAAAAATAAAAAAGGAATTTTTTGAAGAAGTAAAAAAATTGGCATTTCAAATGATAAATTCCTTTGAAACTTCTTTGTCAATGTTTTTTGCTAAGACGGAAAATATTTACGAGCTTGCACAAAGTGAAAGACTGCAGGAACTTTATGAGATGGTGATAAAGGAACAAGATGAATTGATTCCAGAAATTTCAAAAGAAAAAGTTCCGTGGCTTCTTGGATATACACCAGAAGGACAAGCCGAAATGAAGAGAGTCCATGATTTATGGAAGGATGTAAGAGAACATCTGGAAAAAAACGGGACATACTGCAGACTTAGAAAATTTGAGGAATGGGTTCCATTAGGATGATATTCCCCTCACTCAAAGACACTGTAATACTTAAACCAAAAAGGGAAGAGGTTATCACCACGCCCGGAACGAAAGGCAGCAAAAACCGTCCCAAAACCAATATCACCAAAGACTACGCATCCCAGATCGCGGAGAAAAAGACTGCTCTGAAGAAGGCCGAAAAAGAAGTGGCAACGCTGGAAGCGAAGAAGGCAAAGGCAGATGCGAAGACCGCTGAGGAGGCTAAGAAGACCGAGGCAGAGGCTGTGCTGAAGAAGTTGCTGGCAAGTGGCATGAGCGCGGACGAGATTCTGGAAAAGCTGAAATAAACAAGTAAACCAATAACAAAAATAAATGCTGTGTGGACAAACTGAACTCCAGGAGTGCGCACGGTATTTTTTGAAGGCTGCCGTATAGTTTATAACGAAAATAAAAGAAGAACAAAATTTAAAGAAATGGAGCGTGAGAAAATGAACTTATCTAAAATACATCATATTGCAATTATCGTATCTGACTACGAAGCTGCTAAGGATTTCTATGTGAACAAACTGGGATTCTCTGTTATCAGAGAGAACTATCGCCCGGAGCGCAAAGACTGGAAGCTGGATCTTCGTGTCAATGAATACACAGAGCTGGAGATTTTCGCTGAGGAAAACCCGCCGAAGCGTGTGAACCGCCCGGAAGCATGTGGGCTGCGTCATCTTGCTTTCTGTGTAGAGAGTGTGGAGCAGACGGTGAATGAGCTGGCAGAGGTAGGTATTGAATGTGAGCCGATTCGTGTTGACGATTATACCGGCAAGAAGATGACTTTCTTCCATGATCCGGATGGTCTGCCGCTGGAGCTGCACGAATAAGCATGGGAAAGAAAAGAGAGTATAAATCTCGGAAGTCCGGTGGAGGCCGAAAGAAGCTGAAGCCAGAGTACGATGCCGGGAAAAATCTGAAAGAGCAGATGGAAAGTGCTGTGGCACTTTATGATTCTGAGATGTCCTTGCAGGCCATCGGCGAAGAACTGGGATTAAATCCAATCAAAGTAAGAAAGCTGCTCATCACGGCCGGTGTGTATGAATCTGAAGTGGCGGAGAAGGTGCAAGCTACCTTTCAAGAATACCGTGAAACACAAGACTACAAAACCTCCATACTCTCAACTGCAAACACCCTGAAACTTTCCAAAGCCTCCGTCACCTCGTACCTGCCATATCGGAAAGGTGTGTACTTCACAAGCACAGCAGAAAAAGGGAAGATCAGTGTCGGAGCAGAGCGGCAGCGGAGATATAGAGCAATGAAGCGGTGGAGGGATGAGCCAACAGAAGAAAACTTCTGGGGTGTGGTTCTGGCCTATACTGGAGTAAAATTTAAGACCTACTCCGGGTTGCCATTCTCTTACGAAATTAAAAAGGGCAGGAACGGCGAGTACACAAAAGAATTGTGGATCGACCGCCGGGAGAACAGTAAAAGCCTGGCATGGAGTTCAGTACTGCTGGCACTGAAGAACATTAAAGAAGAAGTAGTAGAGAGACCCAAAGCTCTGGGCGATATTCGAGGCGTGACCTACATATACGGAATGTTCTATCGGTTCGGGCTAATCGATGTGCCGGATGAAGTGAAGGAGAAGATGGGTCGTCCAAAAGACCGCAAAAAACAGGTTGCTATGTACAGAAGTGTGCAGTAATATGTGCCATAACTGAGGATGTGAATTTCAGTTGGGAAGGATGGCAGCCTTCCTATTGAGCTGAGTGAAATCGGCCAGTGGTGGGGGACAGACCCGAAGAAGAAAAAGCAGATACAGATTGATATCGTCGGAACTCCTGTTGAGGGCAAAGACTATATCATCGGTTCATGCAAATACCGGAATGAGAAAATCGGTGTGGATGAACTCGATTTGATTCGGGATTATGCCTCAGTTTTTGGAAAGGGCAACAACTATCACTACTATATCTTCTCGAAAGGCGGATTCACAGATGGACTTCTTCAGGCACAAGAGCGAGGTGAAGTTCGGCTGATAACGTTGGAAGACCTTTACAAGTAAAAATTCTAATCAACCCTGCTGATGAAAGCTGGCAGGGTATTTTTATATCCATTTTTAGTCTGTCTGCTCGGTGCAGATGGGCTTTTCTTATGCCTGCGAGGAGGTGGTTACGCAAATAGCATCCAGAATCCAGGGCATTCTCTGGACTTAAATCCAATCAAAATAAGAAAACTGCTCATCACGACAGGTGTGTACTTCCTAAGTACAGCAGCCAAATTATTCTGCTGTTCAAGCAAAGGTAAACGAACTTTTACATTAGTAACCTGATAGAAACAAAAGAGTGACAAACACATCAGAAAGCCTTACAATATAGGAAACACAGTTATCTTGGAACTATCAAAACGGTAATTTGGATTATAAATTACAGTATAATTAAAGATTATGGAGAATAATAAACAGCTATGTCGATTAAAGAACGAGAGGAGCTTTTATTTCAAAAATTAAGAGAAAAAGATCCAGACATTGTAGTCGATGGAGTGATCTGTGAGCAGGAATTTTTAAATGCCAGATATAAGATCGTATATATCTTAAAAGAAGTAAATGGCGGAAAAAGCTGGGACCTGCGGGATTTTGTTTATGAGGGTGGAAGACCACAGACATGGGATAATATTGCACGCTGGACGGAAGGAATTCTGTCCTGGGAAAAAGAATTTCCGTGGTCTGAGATGGAGACGGACAATGAACAGAGACGCTTGAGGGAGTTGAAGAAAATAGCAGCGGTCAATTTGAAGAAAACTTCTGGTGGACATACTTCAAATAATGGTGAAATTTACAGAGCAGCAGTTGATCATCATGACATTATCAAGGAGCAGATTGATTTGTATAAAGCAGACTTTATTATTTGCTGTGGTACGGAGTATGCTTTTATGGATGCATGTTATAAGGACAGAGAGGTTGACTGGAAAATGACTTCAAGGGGAATCTGGTATTTCAGAGATGACAAATCTGTTGTCATCTCATTTTCGCATCCGGAAGCAAGAGTGAAAGATGCGTATTTGTTTTATGCACTGACGGATGCGGTGAAGGAAATCATGCGTTGTGAAAAGTTTGAAGAACAACTATAGGGATTATAGTTATAAAGATCATAAGGAAAAAAGTTTTGCAAAACCACAGGTAAAGACAGAATATGATGCATTACAGCCAGAATATGACATCATACGAGCAATGATTGATGCTCGTTTAAGTCAAAATATAACACAGAAAGAACTGGCAGCGAGAACGGGGATTACACAGGCAGATATAAGTAGAATTGAAAATGGAACAAGAAATCCAAGTTTAAGTATGATGAAACGTTTGGCACAGGGATTAGGAATGCAACTGAAGTTAGAATTTATGACAATGCATGTGAAAAAGTAGAAAGAGTTATATGAAAAGTGGCAAGGATGAGATATCAAAAAAGACGTTACAAACTCTGCTTTCTGTAAGAAAATCATAGCAGAATTTTGTGGCGTCTTTTTGAATAGATACATCTCATGTTACGGTTTAATTAATAAAGCATAAATACATTTAAAAACAATAAATTGTTACAGATTTATAGATATAAGAAGAGTATAACATTTAGAAAGAAGAGTATGCAAGATTATTAAAATAATATCTTGTAAGAAATAAAAAATAGATGTATCATTATTATAAACTATATAAAGCATAAATACTGAATGATTATAAGGAGGTGTAAAATTGCAAAAGCAAATAACAGTATTTGAAATCAGACTAAAAGTATTTCTTCTAAAAGACATTCCACTATCCAAAATGCTAACAGCAGAAGCATATTTTATAGATTCTGTTCTAACTAAAGATCAGGAGTGGCTAACTTACCATGAAACGAATCAATACAAGTTATATTGTATGAATGGTTTATTCCCGCTGGAGAGGGATGGAATTTATAAGAAAGAACAGATCTACACGATCACGATCCGAACAGTAGAAGCAGAGCTTGCCAGATATTTTGCAAAAGAATTAAGCAATCATTCTTCGAATCAAATGAAAGGACTTATTGCGGAGCGTAGAATTGTTCCAAGGAAGATGATCAGTGAAATTTACACTCTGACACCAGTGATACAAAAGTGGGAGCAGGGGTACTGGAAAGTCCAGGCTTCGGTGGAAGAATATGAACGGCGGATTTTTGAAAATGCAATTAAAAAATATAAACAGTTCATTGGAAATGAGGAGATAGATGAAGAGTTTCAACTGTATACAGGGATTACTTTTTTGAACCGAAAACCGGTACCAGTGGAATATAAAGGAATCAGGTTGCTGGGTGATAAGCTGAATCTGAAAATTACAGATAATAAGCAGGCACAAGAACTAGCGTATTTTTTAACTGGTGTGGGAATCGGAGAGATTAATTCCAGAGGAATGGGATTTTGTAATTACCGATGGCTATAAAAAGGTGGTGATAAGATGCTGAAAGATTGCCTGGAGATATTTGAAGCAGAGCTTGAACGGACGAAAAAGCGTTTTGGGGATTCGGACAGATTAATTTTGGATGAATATATTTTGGCAGATGGAGATTATCTTGTGGTGGAAAAGAACGGTGAGATCAGACAGTGTTCAGTCAGGATGGATAAGAAAACCAGAACTGTTGAGAGAATCCCAGTGGATGATAAGCTATATGAAAGAATCTGTTTTTATGATTATCATAGCAGATTGGTGAGTATGGATAAGCCGCAGGATACAAAGAAAGTGATCCATTCTAACAGTTATCTGGCGTTCTGGGTGAAATGGGACAGCTTTGATAATGGAAAATTGAATGAAGAAGCAATTGATCGGTATTTTGATATTTTAAAAGATCCAAGAGAAAAGTACAAAAAATCACAAGACCGGAAGATGTATGATTATATTGCCAAAAAGATTGGAGAAGTAGACCAGAAAAAGCTGGAAAAAAACCGTGAATGGATCAAAGGACATATTTTTGGATTGGATGAATTGGATCTAAACCGTAAAAATTATCTGAAGATATTTTTCGCAGAAGAACCAAAATTATATGTTCAGGAAGAACAGAGATATGTAATGACCAAAATTTTTAACAAAAATGATTATAATGTAGAGATTGATGGTCAGATTTATGGGCTTTCAAATGACAATTTAGGATTGAATTCCAAGAAGCCATATCTTGAAAAGAAGACACGAAAAATGACGATTCCGTATCTGATTACGCCGGAAGAGGCAATCGGGCAGAGAAAGTTTTTTGATTACTTGATGAACAAGGCAAATGCAGGTGAGACGGATATTTTTTTTGATTATGATGAAAAGAAGATTATAAGTAAAAAAAGAGACCAGATGGTCGAGGGTGATTTTTCGGGATATTTTCTAAAAATTCAAAAAGGAAAAGAACTGGAGATTCATCATCAGGATACCATTGTGGATTATAAATATTTTCTGAAAAAGAAATTTTTGTATCGAAATGTGATAGGTGCAGAAGATAGGGAAGGCAAATACAAAGAGTATGTAAATCGTCAGGGATTACAGGAGATTGTAAATGAAGTGTTCTATTCAAAATGGCTGACAGGTAATTATTTTACACCAGAGGACGAAATGAGCATCAATGGTGAATTGAAGCGAATTCTGATATGGTCAAGGGAAGCGGTTTTTGCATGGCTATATAAAGGCAGAGAAGTTGGAATGGATAGAATTCTTCATACAGTAGCAAGGAACGTGATCAAAGAATCCATCAAAAATGGATATATGGGAAAAGTTGTACAGCAGTTTAATTTGATGTGTTCGTTTGATGAGTATTTTGGAGGATGTAATATGGCAGACAGATACAGTGAAATTAGAGAGAAATTAAGAGATAAGATCAATTGTCGGGGAGAACAGATAATTGAAAGCGATGAGGAATATTTCTATGCAGTAGGGCAGCTTGTCAGATATTATATTTCGCTGAGTAAAGCAAAAGAAAAGACACATTCGCTTGCAAATCCATTTTTTAATGCAACAAGTAATGAGGTGCTGCAAACCAGATTAAAACAATATTTTATGAAGTACAATCATGAGATCGCGACAAGAAGCAGCCGATTTAATTATATGTACGGAATGGTTCTGGGATATGAATTAGAAGGGAAAATAAGACAGGAACCAATTATTGCAGGGTATCTGAGCAACAGTCTGTTTTATGAATCTTCGAAAAAAGAAATGGAGGAAACGTAGTATGGAAAAAAGAATTTATGGTGTATTGGGAATTTCTTCGATTATGGCAAACTGGAATGCGGATTTTACGGGCTATCCGAAAAGTATGTCCGATGGAACAGTTTATGGAAGTGATAAAGCATTGAAGTATCCAATGAAAAAAATGTGGGATGATGAAGGAAAGAAGGTCCTTTACATTAAATCTATGAAATTCGGAGAAAATAATACGCTTATTCCAAAATCAATCAAAGAACGTTATGAAGATATTTTCCATGTGGATAAGTTAGAAGATGCCAAGGATGGGAAAGAAGTACTGACGAATCTTTTGTCTGCTGTCGATGTGAAGAATTTTGGCGCGACTTTTGCAGAACCGAAGGCGAAAGTGAATGTATCAATAACAGGAGCCGTTCAGTTTGGACAGGGATTTAACAAATATGAGGGGACAACTGCAGAGGAACAGCAGATTCTTTCCCCGTTTAGAGACGCAAAAGATGAGGAGAAAAAGGAAGAAGCGAAGAATTCAACTCTTGGCACAAAAATTACAAGCAACGAAGCACACTATTTTTATCCATTCGTGATCAATCCGATGACATACAAGGAATGGATAAAACTTGGTGTAACAGAAGGCTATACAGAAGAAGATTATCAAAATTTCAAAAGAACAGCGCTTGTAGCGACTACTTCTTATGCAACAAATGCGAAAGAAGGATGTGAAAATGAATTTGCTATTTTTGTAGAGACAGATCCAGATTTATATCTTCCAAATTTATCAGAATACATCACTTTCAAAAAAGAGGAAGAAATAAATGTGATTGATATCAGTGACTGCACAGAAATCTTAAGTGCTATGAAGGATAGAATAAAAAATGTTGAAGTGTATTATAACCCGTATACGACCAAGTTAGTGTCTGCAATTGAAGAGGCAAAAATTTATAATATAGTTACACAAAAAGAGGTGTAATGTATGAATGCTGTAAAATTTACACTGAGTGGCAAAAATGCCTTTTTTAAAAAACCGGAAGTAAATACTTACTACTATTTTACATTTGGGCAGATTCATAAAGTTGCGCTTCTAGGAATGTTTGGTGCAATCTTAGGTTATGATGGCTATGCACAGAAGAAGTGGACAAAGATAAAAAAGGGACAGAGTATTGTCAAAGAGTATCCGGAATTTTATGAGAAACTGAATAAGCTTCATATTTCAATCATTCCACAAAATGAACGGGGATATATTCCGAAAAAGGTACAGCTTTTTAACAATTCCGTAGGTTATGCATCGGGGGAGCAGGGAGGGAATCTGATTGTTAAAGAACAGTGGCTTGAAAATCCGAAATGGGATATTTATGTGCTGATTGATTGTGATAAGGCAGAGAAGCTTGCAGATAGTCTGAAACAGAAACGATGTGTATATATGCCATATCTTGGGAAAAATGATCATCCTGCAGACATAAAAAATGTGCAGATTGTTGAATTGGAAGAAACAACTTGTCAAGAACAGGAAATCTCCGGAATGTTCCCAAAACGAAAGGGAGAGCTGTGTCTGTTAGACGATGAGGATGATCTGGAAGTTTTCAAATATGAAGAGAATCTTCCAATCGCCTTAAATGGTTATACGAATTTGTATGAGTATGAAAAATTTTGTTACACAAATATGCCGGTGACAATAACGGAAGAAATCGTGTATAAAGAAGCAAACAGAAGATTGATTTTTTACTAAAACAGAAGGCCCTGCATAGTTTGCGGGGCTTTTCTTGTAAGAGGAATAGAAAATGGATATTGAAAAATTAATGTTGCCGATTGCTGAATTTACAGAGTATGGAGAAGTATGTTTCGCACATCTTTCAGAGAATGGCGAAAGAAAAGAAACACTGCGAGAACATACGGAACTCTGTCAGAAATATTGGAAAGAGATTGTGAAAAGGAAAAAAATTGATGATATTTTTCAGGAGTTTGAGAATGTTTACCTGGAGGAACTAAGTAAAGAATCAAGAAATCTATTTGAACTTATGACAGTAAATATTGTCAGTGTTCACGATCTTGGAAAAATTAATCCAAATTTTCAGAGTGATAAAATGCATCATAAGTGGCACGAAGAGGTAAAGCCGGATCCAAATATTGGCAGCAGACATTCGATTCTATCATCTGTATTTTATTTGGATTATTTTCTTGGAAAAATCAATGAAATGTGGGGATCAAAGCAGCTGATTAAAAAATCCGAGGCAGAAATTTTAAAAGATTTTGCATATATTTATTCTTATATTATTTCACGACATCATGGAGAATTAAAAGAATTTGAAACATATATGGCAAGTCTGACAGGGAAACAGATGGAAGGAGAGAATCTGGGGAAAAGGGCAAAATCTTGGTATATGATGTGGAAAGAGAATATTTTGCATGAGAGTGGGATATCTAAGATGCGGAAAGACTGGAAAAAGATGTTTGGGCGGATGCAGAAAGAAGATGTAAAGAAAACAGTCTATTTATACGGATTAACGAAGCTTTTGTATTCTCTTCTGGTGGTAGCCGATTATTATGCGACAACGGAATTCATGAATGGTGCCAGGATGCTGGATTTTGGAGAGATCGTCGATTATGAGGATATGATTGATATCTATGAAAGTGGGGATGTGCAGAAGAAAATCCGTGAATATGAAAAAGAGACATATCCGATGGAGAAGGAAAAACTTGAAAAAATTGATGAAATCAATATTCTGAGAACGGAGATGTTTCTGGATGCAGAACGGGTTCTGAAGCAAAATTCAGATCAGACATTCTATTATCTTGAAGCTCCGACTGGAAGTGGAAAAAGTAATACAGCGATGAATCTGGGATTTCGGCTTATCAGGGAAAATGAAAAATTAAATAAAATATTTTATATTTATCCGTTCAATACGCTGGTAGAGCAAAATATGGAATCTATCGGAAAGATTTTTGGTGAAAATGAAAGGGTGATGTCACAGGTAGCAGTTGTAAATTCACTCGTCCCAATGAAAGACAGAGACGAAGGAAATGACTGGAATCGGATTTTACTGGACAGACAGTTCCTGAATTATCCGATTGTTTTGTCAACCCATGTCATGCTTTTCAGAACAATGTTTGGACATGCGAAGGAGGATGTATTTGGATTTCACCAGTTGAGTCATTCGGTGATTATTTTAGATGAGATACAGAGTTATAAAAATGAATTATGGGGTGAAATTATTACATTTTTAAAAGGTTTTGCGGAACTTATGCAGATGAAAATTATTATTATGTCTGCAACGTTGCCGAATCTCGATATACTGACAGATAATCATTGCCAAACAATACGTCTGATTGAAAACAGAGAAAAATATTTTAATCATCCGAAATTTGCCAGAAGAGTTGTGGCGGATTACAGTCTGTTGGAACAGAAAATGACGATGGAATATCTGACGGATGAGATTGTAAAAAAAGCTGGGAAAAATAAAAAAGTTTTGATTGAATTTATCAGAAAGAGAAGTGCCGAAGAATGTTATCGAATCTTATGTGAAAAAAGTGAAATACCGGTATTTTTAATGACAGGTGACAGCAGCATTCTGGATCGAAAGAGAATGATTCGGAAAATAGAAGCATTAGATTCAGTTATACTGGTTGCAACGCAGGTAGTTGAAGCGGGTGTAGATATAGACATGGATATCGGCTATAAAGATATTTCCAGACTGGACAGTGAAGAACAGTTTATGGGAAGAATCAACCGGTCGGGAAGAAAGTCAGGCATTGTCTATTTCTTTGATTTGGATAATGCTGAGAAAATATACAGTGGGGACAAAAGAATTGAGAAGGATAAAACATTGGTGAATAAAGAAATGAGGGAGCTCCTGACTGCGAAAAACTTTCCTGCCTATTATGAAAATGGAATTCTTCCGCTGGTACTGGCGGAAAAAAAGAAATGTAATGATGAAAATATAGAAGATTTTTTCCAGAAAACAGTAGGAAATCTTGATATGCCGAAGGTGGATAAGCGGATGCAGTTAATCAATGATAACAGATTGATGAAATCTGTTTATCTGGGAAGGATTATCCAAGAAGAAAATGGAGAAGAAATTGATGGAAGGCTTGTGTGGGATGAATATAAACAGCTGATTGAAGAAACAGAGATGGAATATTCTGAGCGCAAAGTGAAGCTGCATAACGTTCGAAGTAAAATGAATGCATTCATTTATCAGTTCAGCTGCAAGGCAGAATTTATGGAGGATGAACAGATTGGTGAGCTTTATTATATTGAAAATGGAGAAGTGTATTTCGATGAAAACGATATTTTAAGGCGCGAGCTGTTTGAAGAGGGGAAGGACTTGTTTATTTAGGAAATGAGGTGAGCCTGTGAGAATAAATGGAACATTGATTAATTACTATTTTCACTGCAAAAGGCAGTGCTATCTGCATGGAAATCGTTTGAATCTGGAAGATAACAGTGAGCAGGTGAAGATTGGAAAAGCGATTCATGAGGAAAGAGCAGAAAATAGTACGAACTCAGAAATTGTAATTGAAAATATCTGTCTGGATAAGCTGACAAAAGAATATCTGGTTGAAGTGAAAAAGTCCGATGCTGATCCGGAATCAGCAAAATGGCAACTTTTATATTACCTAAGTGTTTTGAAGAAAAAAGGAATTCTGCGTAAAGGAAAGCTAGAATTTGTGGAGAAGAATAAGAAAGATAAAAGGATTATTTATCTGGAACTTACTGATGAAGTGGAAAAGCAGCTATTCGATTATATTCAGGAGATTGAAGCACTAATCGCAGAAGAGAAACCGCCAGAATGTATTCATAAAAATACATGCAAAAAATGTGCTTATTATGAATACTGCTATATTTAAAATTGGGAGGATGTAAATGGGAAGTACAAGATATATCATGTCCATTGGAGAACTGACCAGAAAGGATAATTCGCTTTGCTTTCGGAAAAATGGAAGGAATGTATATATTCCAGTGGAAAACACAAAAGAAATTTATTGCTTTAACGAAGTGGGTATTAACACAAAGTTGTTGGACTTTCTGTCACAGAATCATATTATCATTCACTTTTTCAATTATTATGGTGGATACAGTGGGACTTATTACCCAAAAGATCATTATCTGAGTGGAAAATTACTTGTAAAGCAAGCAGTGAAATATCAGAATGACAGAATGGATATAGCAAGGGCGATTGTAAAAGGAATTGGAGTAAATATTTATGAAGTCCTTTATCACTACTATAAACATGGGAAAAAGGAAGTAAAAAATACAATAGACTGGATAAAGAAATCATTTTTTCCACAGGTAGTACAAGCTGAAGATGTAAAAGAGTTGATGGTATATGAAGGAGAAGTATGGATGAGGTTTTATGGCGACTTTGTATATTTTCTTCCGGAAGATTTTGTTATGAATAAGCGAGTGAAAAGACCGCCGGATAACCCAATTAATGCGCTGATTTCTTTTGGAAATACACTGTTATATACGAAGACAATTGCTGCAATTTATCAGACACATCTGGATCAAAGGATCAGTTTTCTTCACGAACCATCAGAAGGAAGATTTTCTTTAAGCCTGGATCTCAGTGAAGTGTTTAAGCCGGTAATTGTATTTAAAACGATATTTGATTTGGTAAACAATCGCAGATTACAGGTAGAAAAACACTTTGATAAGCAGGTAAACTATTGTGTTTTAAATGAGGAAGGCAGAAAAATATTTATTGAGTCATTTGAAGAACGTCTGGAAAGTGTATTTATGCATCCCAAATTAAAACGAAAAGTTTCATATCGCACGGCATTGAAGCTGGATTGCTATAAGCTGATTAAAAATATACTGGAAGAGAAAGAATTTGTTCCATTTTCATTGAAAGAAGGGATGTAATGAAAAAGAAGAAAGAATTGAATTATAATTATGCATTTTTGTTTTATGATGTGAATGAAAAACGAGTTCAGAAAGTGTTTAAGATCTGTAAAAAGTATCTTTCACATTTTCAAAAGTCTGTATTTAGAGGAGAGATGACGCCATCAAAGTTTATACAATTGCGGAAGGATTTGAACCAGGTAATAGACAAGGATGAAGATTTTATTTGCATTATCAAGTTGATGAATGACAATGTGTTTGGAGAAGAAGTTTTGGGAAATGGAGGGGAGGTAACAGGAGAAAGTTTAATGATATAATTATAGGATTTTTACCAGGCGGAAAAAGAATGAAAAATCCAGGAAAGCTTGAAAAATTAAGAGATTTATGGGATGATAAGTAGGGCGGTCCAGGATAAGGGTGTTGGCTGGTAAAAAATGGAGAAATATAGAAAATATAAGGGGAAAAAGGGGAGGGGAGAAACTAAAAACGCGGAAATGCGAGGGATAAACAATAACATGAGATGTTTTGAAATGTGGTTTGATCTATACTGTAAGACCAACCTAAAATGATAAACAATAACATGAGATGTTTTGAAATATGATAATGAACTATTGTGGTTATTAAATGAAATCAGATAAACAATAACATGAGATGTTTTGAAATATGAGAAAAAGCCACGCTTTCGCATGACTTTTCCCGATAAACAATAACATGAGATGTTTTGAAATATATTAATCATGTTTTTTTCTCCTGATCTGTCTAAAAGATAAACAATAACATGAGATGTTTTGAAATTCAAGTACAACTGCTACGGCTGATAGGAAGAACCACAGATAAACAATAACATGAGATGTTTTGAAATTTTCTGGAATAGTAGAAGGTTTTAACAGCGTTGTAGGATAAACAATAACATGAGATGTTTTGAAATAATACAAACTATAATCACATACAGCATATCACCATGGATAAACAATAACATGAGATGTTTTGAAATCTTATCAATGCGGAAATTCTGAACAAGAGCAATTTAGATAAACAATAACATGAGATGTTTTGAAATGTAGAGAACAACCGCATAAAAGACCTGGAAGAGTGGATAAACAATAACATGAGATGTTTTGAAATTGTCCTTGAGCGAATCCTCTGTGTAGGCGATCGTCGATAAACAATAACATGAGATGTTTTGAAATCCAAATGAAGTAGTTTTCTTTGGGACGCAATTGCCGATAAACAATAACATGAGATGTTTTGAAATGTTGAAGAAAGTAGGAACTGTAGGACAAGAAAGCAAAGATAAACAATAACATGAGATGTTTTGAAATACAAATTTACCGCTGAAGATTCTTCCTCTAAATCGCGATAAACAATAACATGAGATGTTTTGAAATATACAGATTGCAAGACGGAAAAATCATTAAGCGGCAGATAAACAATAACATGAGATGTTTTGAAATCATAAGACTCGTTCTGCATATTTCCCAGAATTCCAGGATAAACAATAACATGAGATGTTTTGAAATGGTCTTTCTGAATCTGTTCTGGATCGATTCCGTCGATAAACAATAACATGAGATGTTTTGAAATTCTGTCAGATAGATATAAGCATAGATCCGGTAATTGATAAACAATAACATGAGATGTTTTGAAATGCATATCCATGTCCATTCCAGCCACGTGATAAGCTGATAAACAATAACATGAGATGTTTTGAAATAAAAAAATTGCACTTGCAGGTTTGAAGAGAAAAGAGATAAATAATAACCTTTTGTGGAGCAATACACAGTTTACATTTTAGAATCTGTGGAAAATATAACGAAGAAAAATGGAGAATAGATGAAAAAAGTAAGATGGATTATTTTCGGAATGTTAGTAGCTTTGCTTGCAGGATGTTCTGGAAAGAAAACAGCAGAAACTTCTGCGGATGCAAAAAATGCGGAAAGTACAGATGAGAAAAATACGCTTGATTTTGTAGATGCACACGGAGAGCGTTATACGGTGAAAATCAATGAAGCAGTTGCGAAGAATCCGTATGATAAAGCACTTTTTGTAAAAAATGAAAATAAGATCAGCTATGAGGATAAGAAATATACTTCAAGGCTGGGCGTAGATGTATCTGTTTTTCAGGGAGATATTGACTGGGAGCAGGTGAAAGCAGCAGGCTATGAGTTCGCAATTTTGCGGATCGGATATCGTGGCTATGGTGAAGAAGGTACGTTAAATGCAGACGAGAAGTTTGAACAGAATATGGAAAATGCCCGAAAAGCTGGAATAGATGTGGGCGTTTATTTTTTCTCGCAGGCGGTAAATGAAGAAGAGGCAAAGGAAGAGGCTGATTTTGTTCTGGAACATTTGAAAGGGCAGGAGCTTCAGATGCCGGTTGTGTACGATCCAGAGCATATTCTGGAAGACGAAGCACGGACGGATGGTGTAACGGGAGAACAATTTACCCAAAATGCGAAGGTATTTTGTAAAGAAATAGAAGAAGCGGGATATGATGCCATGATTTACAGCAATATGCTGTGGGAAGCGTATGAACTGGATCTGGAAAAGCTGTTGGATTATCCGGTCTGGTATGCAGATTATGAAGAACTTCCGCAGACGCCGTATAGGTTCAGTATGTGGCAGTATTCCAGTACAGGAAGTGTGTCGGGGATTGAAGGAAATGTGGATCTGAATATCCAACTGCTTAAAAAATAAAAAATTTATAGTTGTAATCTTGTGGTCGGCGAAAAAATATAGTATAATCGGAAAAAGAACATATGTTCTCTCAAAAAATGTTAGGAGGTGCAGCGAATGCCGGAGCAGACACGCAGTTATGTAGCAATTGATCTGAAATCTTTCTATGCTTCGGTGGAGTGCAAGGAACGGAATTTGGATCCGCTTACGACGAATCTGGTTGTAGCCGATCCGGAGAGGACAACGAAGACGATCTGTCTTGCGGTTTCTCCTGCACTGAAAGCATATGGGATTCCGGGAAGGGCAAGACTTTTTGAGGTTGTCCGGAAGGTGAAGGAGATTAACGACGAGCGAAAGCGGAAAAATGGAGGACATGAATTTACCGGGCAATCCTGTGACACCGGGGAATTAAAGGCAGACCGAAGCTTTGCACTGGATTATATCACGGCGGTTCCGAGGATGGCACTCTATATGAAGTACAGCACCCGGATTTATGACATTTACCTGAAGTATGTTGCACCGGAAGACATACATGTCTATTCAATCGATGAGGTTTTTATGGATGTTACCGATTATCTGCATACTTACCGGCTGACACCGGAAGAACTTGCAGGAAAGATAATGCGGGAAATCTATGAGCAGACCGGGATTACGGCGACAGCTGGAATTGGTACGAATCTGTATCTGGCGAAGATTGCGATGGATATCATGGCAAAGCATAGCGAACCGGATGAGAATGGTTTCCGGTTTGCAAGTCTGGATGAGATGAGTTATCGCAGATCTTTGTGGAACCACAGACCGCTTACGGATTTTTGGCGTGTGGGAAGAGGCTATGCGAAAAAGCTGGAACAATGTGGATTGTATACCATGGGAGATATTGCCAGATGTTCGGTTGGAAAAGAGAATGAATTTTATAACGAAGAGCTTTTGTATAAAATGTTCGGTGTGAATGCAGAACTTCTGATCGATCATGCCTGGGGGTGGGAACCGTGTACGATTGCAGATGTAAAAGCGTATCAGCCGGAGCATAACAGTGTTGGTGCAGGACAGGTACTACATTGCCCGTATGATGCCCAAAAGGCGAAAATTGTGGTTAAAGAGATGCTGGACCTTTTGACACTTGATCTTGTAGAAAAGCATCTGGTTACGGATCAGATCGTGCTGACTGTCGGATATGATATCGAGAATCTGAGAAATGGAAAAGGTTATACAGGGGAGGTGACAGTGGACCGGTATGGAAGAAAGATTCCAAAGCATGCACATGGAACAGCGAATCTACGAGAGTATACAGCTTCTGCGAGAATGATAACCGATGCAGTGATGGAACTGTATGACCGGATTTTGAATCCGCATTTGATGGTGCGGCGGATTTCGATGGCGGCGAATCACGTATTGGATGAAAAGAAAGCGGTAGATAAGACAGAATTTCGGCAACTGGATTTGTTTACTGATTTTACCGGAGGTAATGAAAAGAAGAAGCAGGATGAGAAGCTTGAACGGGAGAAGAAGATGCAGGAGGCAGTACTTTCGATTAAGAAGAAGTATGGGAAGAATGCAATTCTGAAGGGACTTAATTTTCAGGAAGGAGCCACTACCAAAGCGCGGAATGAGCAGATCGGAGGGCATAAGGCATGACAGGATACGAGGATATCATTCATTTACCGCATCATGTATCGGTCAGACATCCGCAGATGTCAAGGCAGGACAGAGCGGCGCAGTTTGCCCCGTTTGCAGCGCTGACCGGACATAAAGATGCAATCAGGGAGACCGAAAGACTGACCGAGCGGAAACGCAGACTCAGTGAGGATTGCAGACAGATACTGGATCTGTATTTACGGGAAGTATGCCAGAGTCAGGAACCACGGGAAGTGGATTTTGAATATTTTGTACCGGATCAGAAAAAGGAAGGTGGCTCCTACCAGAAAAAGTCCGGATGTATCCGGAGGATTGACACCTATCTGAATGAAATCGTACTGCAGAGCGGGGACCGGATTCCGCTTGATGAAATCGTAGACATTGATGGACTGATTGCCACGGCTGACGAAGTGTGATAGAATAAATTTTATAATTTCATGGACAAATGCCCATAAATTCAGAAAAGATACAGAAAACCAGGCAGGGAGAATATAGAAAATGAAACCAGTTTACGAAAGATTTATCGAGAATCCGGATTTTACAAAATCAGAATTTGTCGAATTGATAAAATGCGCAGAAGATCCGGAGGCAGTCCGGAGACTGAAAGAGGAAGCAGTCCGTATCCGGGAGATTTATTACGGGAAAAAGGTATTTACTAGAGGGCTGATCGAATATACCAATTATTGTAAGAATGACTGCTATTACTGCGGAATCCGCAAGAGTAATACGAATGCAAAGCGCTACCGTCTGACAGAGGATGAGATCATGGCATGCTGTGAGAATGGGTATGAGCTTGGATTCCGGACGTTTGTGCTACAGGGCGGAGAAGATGCTTATTATACGGATGACCGGATGGTGGCGATTATTAAAAAAATCAAGGAGGCATATCCGGAATGTGCACTGACTTTGTCTATCGGAGAGAAGTCTTATGAGAGTTATAAAAGATTCCGGGAAGCCGGAGCGGATCGTTACCTGCTTCGTCATGAGACAGCGAATGAGGAGCATTATCGGAAGCTACATCCGGAGAAGATGAGCCTTACCGTTCGTAAGAATTGTCTGTATGATTTGAAGAAGCTTGGTTATCAGGTGGGGGCTGGCATGATGGTTGGTTCACCTTATCAGACGACAGAAGATCTGGCAGAAGACCTGGTATTCTTGAAAGAATTGCAGCCGGAGATGGTGGGAATCGGACCGTTTATCCCACATCATGATACGCAGTTTGCAAAAGAACCGGCAGGAAGTGTGGAGATGACACTGTTTTTGCTCGCTGTGATCCGGATCCTGCTGCCGAAGGTACTTCTTCCGGCAACGACAGCACTTGGTACGATGGATCCGCTTGGAAGAGAGAAAGGGCTGCAGGCAGGAGCCAATGTCGTGATGCCGAACCTTTCTCCAGTGAAGAACCGGAAGCAGTATGAGCTTTATGACAACAAGATCTGTACCGGTGAAGAGGCAGCAGAATGTCGCGGATGTATGGGGAGACGAGTAGCAAGTGTTGGATATGAGCTGGTGACAGAGCGTGGGGATGCAGTGTAGAAACGAACGGATTTTCTGTGAAAAATCACTAAAATCCTGTTTCTGATTTTAAACAGATATTACAAAGAAGAAAATTTATTTTGAAAAATTAAAAGGAATTCGGAGAAAGAAAACATTTTTCGATACATTTCGGTGGATTTCGCAAGCTGTCAAACTGGTATTTTCAGTAGCAAAAGAATCTCCCTTTTTACCACTAGGAAAGTACACCGCAGATATGCTACTATATAGAAGTCGACAATACTTATACGCGTAAGAACAGGAGGAACTTGATTTAGCCGTTTCTAATAAAAGACCGCAAGCCTTTCTTGTAACATGCGGTATCAGAAATAGAATATTTTATTTTGAAGCATATGGAAATTGTATATAGATAACCATATATACAAACCGGACACCGGGGAATGGAACCGTAAAAGGTTTCGTTCCCCGGTGTTTTGTGTTGGAGAATGAAAGGTATCGTTTGAATTTATGGGTGAATTTTTGTTTCAGGCTTCTGTTTCAGGCTTCTGAATTTTATCCCTACCGAAATTTTCAGTTTTATGGTATGATGAAAAAGTATGTAATCATTGCAGAAAAAGTCGTTTATGATAAAAATATGAGGATTACATGAAAGAGGAAGCTAGCCTGGAAAAGGTCTTGTTTCCGATTCCAGATTTTGGGAGGAATAAAGTTTGAGTAAGAAAAATGAATATCAGGGACATCTGATCCGTGAGGTTTACCCGGATTCAATTGCCGAGGCGATGGAGATCGAGCCGGGAGATGTCCTTCTACGAATAAACAACCAGAAAATAGAGGACGTTTTTGATTATCGTTACATGATCAAGGATGAGTATGTAGAAGTGCTGATCCGCAAGCCGGACGGGGAAGAATGGCTTCTGGAGATCGAGAAAGAGTATGATGATGACCTTGGCGTAGAATTTGAAAATGGTCTGATGAGCGACTACCGTTCTTGCAGCAACAAGTGTATTTTCTGTTTTATCGACCAGATGCCGCCGGGAATGCGTGAGACCTTGTATTTTAAAGATGATGATTCCCGTCTGTCTTTCCTGCAGGGCAATTATATTACCCTGACGAATATGAAGCAGAAAGATGTGGACCGTATTATCGAGATGCAGCTTGCGCCGATCAATATTTCTGTGCAGACAACGAACCCGGAGCTGCGCTGCAAGATGCTCCACAATCGTTTCGCCGGAGAAAAGCTGAAATTCCTGGATGATCTGTATGCCGGACATGTGGAGATGAATGGGCAGATCGTACTGTGCAAGGGAGTTAATGATAAGGATGAGCTGAAGCGTTCTATCGAAGATCTGATGAAGTATCTGCCGTTTATGCGGAGTGTGTCAGTGGTTCCGGCAGGACTTTCCAAATACAGGGAGGGACTTTATCCACTGGAGCTTTTTGATAAAGAAGAAGCGGAAGAGGTCATTGATCTGATCGAGAGCTATCAGAAGAAGGCGTATGACGAGTTTGGACTTCATTTTATCCATGCAAGTGACGAGTGGTATATCCTTGCAGAGCGGGATTTCCCAGAGGAAGGACGTTATGACGGATATATCCAGCTGGAAAATGGTGTTGGCATGATGCGGCTTCTACGGGATGAATTTTACCATGCCTTTGAAGAGCTTCAGGAAAGTGAAGAATATCCAAAGTTAAAAGAAGGGATCGCACGGACATTTACCATTGCGACTGCAAAGCTTGCGTATCCGACAATTCAGGAATTTGCAGACAGGATCATGGAAGCATTTCCAAAAGTAAAGATCACGGTTGCCTGCATCCGTAATGATTTCTTTGGTGAGACGATCACCGTATCCGGTCTGATTACCGGACAGGATCTGGTGGCACAGTTAAAAGAGAGAAAAGAAGCAGGAGAGGATCTGGGAGATACTCTGCAGATTCCAATCAATATGCTGCGAAGCGGAGAAGAGGTCTTTCTGGATGATCTGACGGTGCAGGACGTGGAAGCGGCACTTGGCATGACGGTGAAGGCAGTGGAGTCCGGTGGTAAGGATTTTCTTGACGCGGCACTGAATTTGGATTATCATACAGAACGAAACAATGAGAATTTTGTATACATCAAAGCATACGATAGGGAGGATGAGTAACTTGAAATTTTCAAAACAGATGTCAGAATCAATTAAACTTGGTGTGATCCTTGCGATTGCCGGTGGATTTATGGATGCCTATTCCTATATGTGCAGAGGAAAAGTATTTGCCAATGCACAAACTGGAAATATTCTGCTTCTTGGAATCAATATTTCAGAGAGAAACTGGCATATGGCACTCCACTATCTGGTTCCGGTGCTGGCATTTGCCATTGGAATCGCCCTTGCGGATCTGGTGAAAATACGGACGAAAGATCTGACACTTCTGCACTGGAGACAGATTTCGGTATTCTGTGAGGCAGTGATCCTGCTGAGTGTCAGCTTTATCCCACAGGATTTTAATCTGGTGGCGAATGCACTCACGTCCCTTGCGTGTGGGATTCAGGTGGAAAGCTTCCGCAAAATCCATGGAAACGGAATTGCAACCACCATGTGCATCGGAAACTTACGAAGTGCGACCCAGCATATGTGCAGTTATGCGAACACGAAGGATAAAGAGTATATCAAGAAAGGACTTTTGTACTATGGAATCATCTTCTTCTTTGTGATCGGTGCAGTTATCGGAAATGCCTGTGTGGAAATGTTTGCTGAAAAGGCACTTCTGATCGCTTCTGCAATTCTGGCAGTTGCTTTTGTGATGATGTTTGTTGATGGAGAAAAAGAACAATGCAAATAAAGCAGATCGCGTATATAAGATCTGATTTTGTGGAGAAATTCGGGATTCCGCGACAGAGTAATCTTGCGGATACCCGGGCAGAAATCCATTTTCTGCCGGAATATCAGAATGCGGATGCACTGCGGGAAATCGAGGCGTATGATTATCTGTGGCTGATCTGGGAATTTTCGGAATCTATCCGGGATACCTGGAGCCCGACGGTACGTCCACCGCGGCTTGGTGGTAACAGACGGGTGGGAGTTTTTGCCACCCGTTCTCCATTTCGCCCGAATCCGATCGGACTTTCTTCCGTAAAGCTTATTGGGGTGGAATTCCGGGAAAAAGAAGGCCCGGTGCTGATCGTGGAAGGTGCGGATCTTCTGGATATGACGCCAATCTACGATATCAAGCCCTACCTTCCATACGTGGATAGCCACCCGGAGGCAAAAGGCGGTTTCGCGGAAGAAAAGAAAGATTATAAATTGGATGTGAATTTCCCGGAAATGTATTTGGAACAGATTCCGGCTGAAAAAAGAGCAGCACTGATTCAGATCCTGGAGCAGGATCCGAGACCTT
The DNA here is from genome assembly GCF_040915385.1 of Coprococcus sp. RTP21204st1_G4_RTP21204_210225. NCBI lineage: Bacteria > Bacillati > Bacillota > Clostridia > Lachnospirales > Lachnospiraceae > Coprococcus > Coprococcus sp. RTP21204st1_G4_RTP21204_210225. Next base: position 322,068 of record NZ_JBCPDP010000002.1, read on the forward strand.
CTTATCAAAAGGATCCAGTCCGGATTTACGGCATGTCTTACGCGGGAATGGAAATTCATTTCCGGGTAGACAAAGAAACACTTTATGTGACGGAGGTAGAAAGGTCATGAAAATCTATCTGGCGCCAATGGAGGGCATTACAGGTGAGGTATACCGCAAGGCATATCACACCTTTTTTGAACCAATGGATAAATATTTTACACCATTTTTAAATCCAAACCCGAAAGGCAAATTCAGCAGACAGGAATGGAATGAGATCCTTCCGGAGAATAATGAGGGCATGTATACCGTTCCGCAGATCCTGACCAACCGCGCCGAGGATTTCATCCGCCTGGCCCGGCAGTTGAAAGAATTCGGATATGAAGAAGTCAATCTGAACCTTGGCTGCCCATCCAAAACAGTCGTCAACCGGAAAAGGGGATCCGGTTTTTTGTTTTATCCCGATGAACTGAATCATTTCCTTGCCGAAGTTTTCGATCAACTCGATATGAAAATCTCTATCAAAACAAGAAGCGGTAAATATGATCAGGAAGAGTTCGAAGAGCTTCTGGATATCTATAACCAATATCCTCTGGAAGAACTGATCCTTCATCCAAGAGTCCAGCAGGATTACTACAAAAACAACCCCGACTGGACCACTTTTGCCTACGCCTGCCGGAACAGCAAAAATCCTCTGGTCTATAATGGAGACATTTTTTGTGCGGAAGACTACAAAATTTTCCAGGAGAAATTTCCCGAAGCAGAATGCATCATGCTCGGAAGAGGAATTCTGATGAACCCATTTCTTCCGGCAGTTATAAAAGGGAAATCTACATTTGACACCAAGAAGATTGCTACATTCTGCGATCATCTTCTTGATGCCTATATCGAAAAATCTCCAGAAGAAAAAAACGCAGTAGTCAAAATGAAAGAACTCTGGTGGTATCTTGGCAAAAACTTTAAAAACAGCGAAGAATATCTGACGCAAATCCGCAAAAGCCAGACCATCCGGGAATACCGGATGGCGGTTGAATGTTTATTGAAAGAGTGCCCATATGAATAAAGCGTATCTTCAAGAAACACCTTCCACCTGGAACAACGGTCAAGCGCCCCTCCCCCGGTTTTGTCAATTTCTCGTACTGTGGAAAAAGAGTAAATTTTAGTCGAGTGTCTAAGTCCCAAAAAGAATCCTGTCCCATTCCGATGATTGTGTAATGGAATGGGGCAGGATTCTTTTTGGGACGCATCTTGCGACAAAATCCCCCTATTTTCTAGTAAAATTGCATAAAACCACAGGCGTTAGCTTTGACTAAGATTCACAAAAATCTGAAAAACATTAGAATTTAAACTAATTTTCTGATAAAATAAAGAAGTAGAGATTCGGCAAGTTTAAGAAAGAAGGAAGAAAATGTACGAAGTAGGAGATTTGATTGTTTATGGCCGGACAGGAATTTGTGAAGTGACTGAAATTACGACGCTGAAAATGGATGGAGTGCCGAAGGACAAACTGTATTATATTCTGAGACCGGTACGTGAAAAGCGTGGAAAAGTATTTACACCGGTAGACAATGAAAAAATTGTCATGCGAAGAGTCATTTCCAAAGAAGAAGCAGAAGAATTGATCCGTGAGATTCCACAGATCGAAGGACTCTGGATTGGAAGCGAGAAGCAGAGAGAGGAAAAGTACAAGGAATGCATGAAAAGCTGCAAATGTGCAGAATGGGTGCGGATCATTAAGACCCTTTATCAGCGGAAGATGTCCCGCCTGAAGCAGGGAAAGAAGATCACGGCGACTGACGAGCGCTATCTGAGGATGGCAGAAGGCAACCTGTATTCGGAGCTTTCCATAGCACTTGGAATTCCGGAGAGCGGAATGGAAGCCTATATCACGAATCAAATAAATGAGACAGAGGAAACAGAGGAACCGGTACTTTGCTGATGCAAGGAACCGGTTCTTCCGGGTATAATGGATGTGAAAAAAATGGTGGTAGCAGCGAAAAAGGGTGATTTTACAGAACATTTGCCACTTCCTGTTTTTTGTGAAAAATGGGTTCTTCAAATAGAGAGCATTCTATGCTATACTGTTCTAGATAAGACAAAAAATGAGGTGTAATCATGGATAAAGAATTAGAACTTGTGGAGCATAAAGCTTCAATCCTGATAGATGCGTTACCATATATCAGAGACTTTAATCAGAAGACAGTAGTTATCGAGTACGGATGTGCCGAGTGGCTCAGCGGAGTGGAAGAGCAGAGACTGATGCAGGATATCGTTCTTTTAAAGAGCGTTGGTATGCGTCCGATCGTGGTACATGATACCCGTATGGGACTGGACAAATTCCGTGAAAATAAGCGGATTGCCAAGCTTCTTGAACTCTGTGGAGTTAAGGCAATCGGTATCTGCGGCGTGGATACAGAGACGATTGGTCTGATGCTGGACAATGATTATATTCCGGTCATCGTGCCAAATGATATCGACAACGAAAGCGAATATATTGATCCAAGAGAGACTGCACTTGAGATTGCAGAGAAGATGCAGGCGGACAAGCTGGTTTATCTGTCAAAATATCCTGGAATCTACAAAGACGAAGAGAGAAAAGATATTTATTATAAGATTACCGTCCCGGAAGTAGAAAAACTGCGCAAAGAACGTAATTTCCCGAAAGAATTTGACGAGATCATCGGCTATGGTCTTCAGGCATCAAAAAATGGTGTCAACCGTGTACATATTCTGGACGGAAGAATTCGTCACGTTCTTCTGATCGAATTCTTCAGTGTAAACGGAGCCGGAACGATCTTCATTGAAACAGAAGCAAAATTATATCTTCACGAACTTGGCAAATAGGAGACGGCTCGATGAAGAAAATGACAGGAAAGAATACACTGATGCTCTTTTTGACCGCATTTATCTGGGGAACAGCTTTTGTAGCACAGAGCGTGGGGATGGATTATATCGGGCCCTTTACATTTACCTGTGTACGCTCTTTGATCGGTGGGATTTTTCTGATTCCATGTATCTGTTTTCTGGACAAATGGCGTGCGAAAAATGACGGAGCAGAAAGACAGAAAAAAGCAGATAGGAAAGAAGAAAAAAAGAATGTCATCCTGGGTGGAATCTGTTGTGGACTGGCACTTTGTGTGGCAAGTAACCTGCAGCAGATCGGAATACAGTACACAACGGTAGGAAAAGCCGGATTTATTACAGCACTTTATATCGTGCTTGTGCCGATCTTTGGAATTTTTCTGAAAAAGAAAGCCGGAGTGAGAATCTGGATAAGCGTGGCAATTTCTGTCGCAGGCTTGTATTTGCTGTGTATTACCGATAAGCTGGTACTTGCAAAAGGAGACATTCTGGTACTGCTATGTGCGGTTGTATTTACCATCCACATTCTGGTGATCGATTATTTTTCACCAAAAGCAGACGGTGTGCGGATCGCCTGCACCCAGTTCTTTATAACCGGAGTTTTGTCGGCAATTCCAATGTTTTTATTTGAAACACCACGGCTGTCAGATATTTTCGCAGCAGCAGTACCGGTACTTTATGCCGGAGTTCTCTCAAGTGGTGTAGCCTATACCCTCCAGATCGTGGCACAAAAAGATGCCGATCCAACCGTGGCATCCCTGATCCTCAGTCTGGAGTCCGTATTCTCTGTCCTCGGAGGCTGGGTGATATTAGGTCAGAAACTAAGTATCCGAGAAATAGCAGGATGCATTCTGATGTTCAGCGCCATCATCCTCGCTCAACTGCCAGGAAATAAAGAAGCATAGCTCTTCAATTGTTGAAATTGCGGAAAGCATACAACATTGTGGTGTCAAAGCAAAACCGCTCAGTGTGCCAAAGCTACCGCTTTCCGTTCATTACATTGAACAAATGCCAAAACATATAAATCGGGGAAAACCAGCAGAATGTACAAATGATCTTGTTTCAATTCCAATTGTTGTGCAATGGAGAGAAGACTCAAAAATCATTGAAGCCATTGCTGAAAATGATTTTCGCTTTCAGAGGCTTCTCGGAATGGTTTGCACAACGGAAGTGAAATAAAATCATTTGTACATTCTGCGTCAATCCCTCAATCCATAAAATTTTTGCGCTGCCCACCCTCAATGTAATAAACTTAGAACTTCCATTTTAAACCTAGGTATGCTATACTAAACCCAGGTATGCGAAAGTATCTTAAAAACCAAGAGACAGGAGCAAAGACAGATGAAAAGAGTTCTTTTAAAATTAAGCGGAGAAGCACTTGCAGGAGACAAAAAGACAGGTTTTGATGAGGCAACATGCATTGGCGTTGCAAAGCAGGTAAAGCAGATCGTAGATCAGGGAATCCAGGTTGCAATCGTAACCGGAGGCGGTAATTTCTGGAGAGGAAGAACCAGTGAGACAATCGACCGTACCAAAGCTGACCAGATTGGAATGCTTGCAACGGTGATGAACTGCATCTATGTATCCGATATTTTCAGACATGTAGGCATGAAGACAGAGGTTTTCACTCCATTTGTCTGTGGAGCATTCACTTCCCTGTTTTCAAAAGATGCAGCAGTGGAAACACTGAACGAAGGAAAAGTAATCTTTTTCGCAGGTGGCACAGGACATCCGTATTTTTCAACAGATACAGGAGCTGTTCTCCGTGCAATTGAGATTGAAGCAGATGCAATGCTTCTTGCAAAAGCAATTGACGGAATCTATGACAGCGATCCGAAGGTGAATCCGGAAGCGAAGAAGTATGATGAGATTTCTATTCAGGAAATCATCGATAAGAAGCTTATGGCAGTAGATCTGACCGCATCGATCATGTGCCTTGAGAATAAGATGCCGATGCTGGTATTCGGACTGAACGAAGAGAACAGTATCGTAGAGACAATGAGCGGTAATTTCAACGGAACAAAGGTGACTGTATAAGCAGCACCCATTAAGGGAGGATAACATATGAACGAAAAATTAAAAATATACGATGAAAAGATGCAGAAAACCATCCATGCACTGGATACAGAGCTTGCTTCTATCCGTGCAGGACGTGCAAACCCGAATATTCTGAACAAATTAACGGTAGAATATTATGGAACACCGACACCAATCCAGCAGGTAGCGAACATTTCTGTTCCGGAAGCACGTATGATCCAGATTCAGCCATGGGAAAAGAAGATCATCAAAGATATTGAGAAAGCAATCCTGATGTCTGATATCGGAATCAATCCAACAAACGATGGTACTGTTATCCGTCTGGTATTCCCGGAACTGACAGAGGAACGAAGAAAAGAACTGGTGAAAGATGTTAAGAAAAAAGGAGAAGCATCCAAGGTTGCAGTCCGTAACATCCGCCGTGATGGAAATGATGCATTCAAGAAGCTGAAAGGCACAGACGTTTCAGAGGATGAAATTCAGGATCTTGAAGATCAGATCCAGAAGCTGACTGACAAATACATCAAGGAAGTTGATGCAGCAGTCGATGCAAAGTCAAAAGAAGTTATGACAGTATAAGAAGGAAAGATAAGGGGCGGCGAGATGTTTGGCGCCTCTTTTCCTTTTTTATATCAGTAAATTTAGTATCAATCAAGAGAGGGTTAAAAGATGAATGTACCGCAGCATATAGCCATTATCCTTGACGGTAACGGACGATGGGCGAAAGCAAAGGGAATGCCGAGAAACTACGGGCATGCGCAGGGCAGCAAGAATGTGGAAAAGATCTGTGAGGCTGCTTATAAGATGGGTGTCAAATATCTGACGGTCTATGCGTTTTCCACAGAGAACTGGAGTCGACCGAAGAGTGAAGTGGATGCACTGATGAAGCTTCTTCGTAACTATATGAAAACCTGTCTGAAGACGGCGGAAAAGAACCGGATGCGTGTCCGTGTGATCGGAGATAAGACAGGTCTGGATGAAGATATCCGTACCAGAATTAAGGAACTGGAAGAGGCATCAAAAAATAATGACGGACTGAATTTCCAGATTGCGATCAATTATGGAAGCAGAGATGAGATGATCCGTGCCATGCGAAAAATGACAAAAGACTGTGCAGATGGCAGATTTGCACCGGAAGAGATTACAGAAGAACTGTTTGAAGGATATCTGGATACACATGGGATTCCGGATCCGGATCTTCTGATCCGTACCAGCGGAGAACTCAGACTTTCCAATTATTTGTTATGGCAGCTTGCTTATGCAGAATTTTATTTTACAGATGTTCCGTGGCCGGATTTTTCAAAAGAAGAATTAGAAAAAGCAATTGAGCAATATAATAGCAGAGACAGAAGATACGGCGGAATCAAGGAGGACGAAGAAAATGTTTAAGACAAGATTACTCAGCGGAATTGTACTGGTTATCATTGCATTTGCAACGATCTTCCTTGGTGGGGATGTATTGTTTGCAACACTTCTGATCATCAGTCTGATCGGAGTTTCCGAGCTTTACAAGGTTGTAAAGATTGAGAAAGCACCACTCGGAATCGTAGGTTATATAGGTGTAGTTGCATATTATTTTCTGATCCGTGCACAGAAAAAAGAAGATCTGATGATGTTTGCAATCATTTTGCTGATCCTTGTAATGGCAGTTTATGTATTTGCCTTTCCGAAATATGTGTCTGAACAGGTAATGACTGCGTACTTTGGCGTATTTTATGTGGCGATTATGTTATCCTATATTTATCAGACACGTCTGTTGAAAGACGGACTTTTCCTCGTGGGACTTGTATTTTTATGTTCCTGGGGATGTGATACCTGTGCGTACTGTGTGGGTGTACTGATCGGAAAGCATAAGATGGCACCGAAGCTCAGCCCGAAGAAATCCATAGAGGGCGGAATCGGTGGACTTGCAGGCGCAGCACTTCTCGGCGCGCTTTACGCTCTTGCAATCAATAAATGGGGTGGTGCTTCGGCAGGAGTCGGCGAATATGCGCTGATCTGTTTTGTTGGTGGAATCATTTCCATGATCGGGGATCTTGCAGCATCTGCGATCAAGAGAAATCATGAGATCAAGGATTACGGAAAACTGATTCCGGGACACGGTGGAATCCTGGACCGTTTCGACAGTGTGATCTTCACGGCTCCGGTGATTTATTATCTGGCAGTTGCACTGATGTAATCTGACAGGAGGTTTCAAATGAAAAAAATAGCAATATTAGGTTCAACAGGTTCGATCGGAACCCAGACACTTGAGGTGATCCGTGAGAACAAAGATATCGAAGTGACAGGGCTTGCGGCAGGGACAAATGTGGATCTTCTGGAAAAACAGATCCGGGAATTCCAGCCAAAACTTGTGGCAATGTGGACAGAAGAGAAGGCAAAGGAACTGAAAAGCCGGATCCAGGATCTGGATGTAAAGGTTGTTTCCGGAATGGATGGACTTCTGGGGATTGCCACGATGGAGGAAAGTGAGATCCTTGTAACGGCGATCGTGGGTATGATCGGTATCCGTCCGACAATTGCAGCGATCAAAGCCGGAAAGGATATTGCCCTTGCAAATAAAGAGACACTGGTTACGGCAGGGCATATCATTATGCCGCTTGCAAAGGAATGTGGTGTGAAGATCCTTCCGGTGGACAGTGAACACAGTGCCATTTTCCAGTCTCTGCAGGGAAGCCATGGAAAGAATGAATTGAAGAAGATCCTGCTTACGGCATCCGGTGGCCCGTTCCGTGGAAAGAAGCAGGAGGATCTTCTGAATATCCGTGTGGAAGATGCTTTAAAGCATCCGAACTGGGCGATGGGACGTAAGATTACGATCGATTCTTCGACCATGGTCAATAAAGGACTGGAAGTGATGGAAGCCAGATGGCTTTTTAATGTGGATATTGATGATGTGCAGGTGGTTGTACAGCCGCAGAGTGTGATCCATTCTATGGTAGAGTATGTGGACGGAGCCGTGATCGCACAGCTTGGTACTCCGGATATGAAGCTGCCGATCCAGTATGCACTTTATTATCCGGAAAGAAGATTTCTTCCGGGAGAACGTGTGGATTTCTGGAGTATCGGACACCTTGATTTTGAAAAGCCGGATATGGATACCTTCTACGGGCTTGCACTTGCTTACGAGGCAGGGCGATGCGGTGGAACACTTCCAACGGTATTTAACGCAGCAAATGAACTTGCAGTCAGCCAGTTTCTGAACCGGGAGATTAAATATCTGGAAATTACAGAGATTATCGAAGACTGCATGAAAGCACATAAGACAATTGCGAATCCGACTGTGGAACAGATTCTGGACACAGAGCAGGAAACGTATGACAGAATCAGAAGCAGGAGGTAGCAAATGGGAATCGTACTGGCGATTTTACTTTTTGGATTCATCGTATTTTTCCATGAACTGGGACATTTTCTTCTGGCGAGGATTAATGGAATCAATGTGTATGAATTCTGGATCGGAATGGGGCCGACACTGGCACACAAAAAGATCGGAAATACAGACTACTGTCTGAAAATACTGCCGATCGGCGGTGCGTGTGTGATGGGGGAAGATGAGAAAGAGGATCTGTCAGAGGGAAGCTTCAACAGCAAATCGCCGTGGCGCAGGATCTCGGTCATTGCCGCAGGTCCGGTATTTAACTTTATTCTTGCCTTTATTGGTGCATTCATTATTATCTGCTTTGTCGGTGTAGACAAACCGGTCATAGGAACGGTAAATGCAGGAACGCCTGCAGCTGAGGCAGGGCTTCAGGCAGGGGATGAGATTGTAAAGATCAATGATAAGAGCATCCACATTTTCAAGGATATTTCTACTTACAATCAGTTTCATCAGGGACAGACGATGAAGATTGTATACAAAAGAAATGGCGAAAAAAATACGGTTTCTGTTACCCCGGAGAAGAATGACAGTGGATATTATCTGATTGGAATTACGAGCAGCAATTATGTTAAGACCAATGTATTTGAGACTGCCGCATACAGTGCGTATAATGTTAAATACTGGATCAATCTGACGATTGACAGTTTGAAACAGCTTGTGACAGGACGGATCGGAGTGGATCAGTTATCTGGACCGGTGGGCATTGTGAGCGCGGTGGATACCACGTATAAGGAAAGCAAATCTGGTGGAGCATTGTTGATTTTCCTGAATCTTCTGCAGATGACGATCCTGCTTTCAGCGAACCTTGGAGTGATGAATTTACTTCCGCTTCCGGCACTGGATGGAGGTCGTCTGGTATTTCTGATCGTGGAAGTGATCCGCGGAAAGCGGGTGCCTCCGGAAAAAGAAGGGTATGTACATCTGGCAGGAATGGCACTTTTTCTTTGCCTGATGGTATTTGTGATGTATAATGATATCCGGAGAATCTTCTTTTAGGGATATTGGAAAATTTTACGAAGCACTTCGATTGGCTACAATTGAGGTGCTTTGTGTTAGGTGCATCAGTGGATGCATATTTTGATGGAAATTATTTTACAGAAAGAAGGATGGAAAAATGCGTGAGCAGCTTACAGAAAGTGATGTAAAGAAAATTGAAGAGGAAATCCAGCATCGCAAGCATGTGATCCGTAAGGAAGCCATTGAAGCGGTCAAGGAAGCGCGTGCGCAGGGAGACTTAAGTGAGAACTTTGAATACCATGCAGCAAAAAAATATAAGAACCAGAATGAAAGCCGGATTCGGTATCTGGAAAGAATGCTGAAAAATGCGGAGATTGTATCCGATACTTCCGAAGAAGGTGTTGCCGGAATCAATAACCGTGTGACCGTATATTTTCCGGAGGATGACGAGGAAGAAACCTATAAGCTGGTTACTTCGATTCGTGGGAATTCAATTCATAATTATATCAGTACCGAATCTCCGATCGGAAAGGCAATCTTCGGGCATAAAGCAGGAGAGACTGTGAAGGTGAAGGTTAGCGATGATTATTCGTATGAGCTTGTGATACGGAAGATTGAAGATACGACGGATGATGAAGAGGATAAGATCCGGGCGTTTTAGTTTGAAGGTGGGAGCAGAGTATGTGAGCAAGGAAGCAGAAATTTTCCAAAAGCAATGTCAATGAGAAGAATAAAAACGGATCATGAGATTCCAGGCTCCATACAAAATCCCAGCCCCTGATATAGTCGCAAGGATATAGACCAGAATTGCAGAATTATTTCCGTAGAGTTCACCAATTTTCACAAAGAAAATCTGTTCCATCCGGTAATCTAGATTAATGTAGAAAAGATTAATTTCACCAAAGGGATCCAGAATGTGGTTCAGATATTCGGCAATGAGGACAAACAGAATATAAAGCAAAGTGATACGGGGAAAAGAAGGCAGCAGACGGCGTGAAGAAGCGTCAGTCGGCTGTCTTTTAATATTTTTTGAACAGGAAAGAGGAGTCATTGGTACAGATTTCTGTACCAGAAGTATACCGGACAGGATTCCTGTGACAATTAGTAAAATATGCCAGAGATAGGAGTGAACTGTCAGGATCAGAAGCGGATAATGCATTCCACTGGTATCGAAAAAAACGGCAATTCCACCGAGAAGATTATAGGTGGAAAGGAAGCCGAGGATGGTATTTCTGGCAGGTTCTGTGTGAAAAAATGGGTAGAGAACCAGCAGATACATCGGGAGGCTGCAGAGCTGGAATGGAAAGTACCACAGGTTGTAGTGCCCATTATTCATGACGAAGGTCAGGAGTAATTGTTTCAGGATTTCGCTGGTAAGCAGAAAAATGCCGATGAAGAATAAAACTTTTTCTATACAGTGTAGTGAAAATTTTTTTATCATATGGGCTCCTCAAAATTTTGTTTTATAGGTGTAGTATACGCTGCAATAAAGTTTGTTACAAGATTTTATGGGGAATTTGACCAGTTATTCATAGAAAAGTCCTGAAAAAATATAGAAAAATACCATGATAAAACATAGTTAGAATTGACTGACCTATAGGCGTGGAGATATAATTAAAAATAATGATGCAGACGGAGTGGAAGATTCCTATCTGAATGCTGAATGGAGATAATTTTATACAAGAGACTTTGACGGCAAGGTAGATCCGAGCGGGAAACAGTTGGTGATATACGAAGATGTATAGTGGGACTCGTCTACCGTTTTGGGAGGCGGGTTTTTTGTGTATACGATAAATTGCCTGCTTGGTTATAGAAAGGAAAAAGGATTATGTTAAAGGTTGCAATTTATGGAAAGGGCGGTATTGGAAAGTCTACGATTACGTCCAACCTGGCGGCAGCATTTGCGGCGATGGGAAAGAAAGTAATCCAGATTGGATGTGATCCGAAGGCAGATTCTACGATCAATCTGCTTGGCGGCGAGCCGCTCAGACCGGTGATGAATTATATGAGAGAAGAGGATGAAGAACCGGAGGAGCTTTCAGATATTGCAAAAGAAGGCTATGGTGGTGTGCTCTGCATTGAAACAGGTGGACCGACACCGGGACTTGGATGCGCGGGGCGCGGGATTATTGCCACATTCCAGCTGTTAGAAGATTTGCAGTTATTTGAAACATATAAGCCGGATGTTGTACTTTATGACGTTCTTGGTGATGTGGTATGCGGTGGATTTGCAGCACCGATCCGGGAAGGGTACGCCGAAAAGGTTCTGATCGTAACTTCCGGAGAAAAGATGGCACTTTATGCAGCAAATAATATTTCAAGTGCGGTGAGGAATTTTGAGGACAGAAGCTATGCCAGAGTTTTCGGTATTGTACTGAACCACAGGAATGTGGAAAATGAGACGGAAAAAGTACAGGCATTTTCCGAAAAAAGCGGGATCCCGATCGTCGGGGAAATCCCGAGAAGTGATGAGATCATCCGCTATGAGGATCAGGGAATGACGGTGATCGAAGGGGACAAAGATTCCGCGATCAGTAAGAGATTTTTTGATCTGGCAGAGTTATTACTGAAGAGTGAGGAATAGAAGGTATGGCAAAAGAAGCATATTATTGTACCGTAAAAGAATTAAATAAACTGGGAAGAGATGCGATTCCGGTACAGCTCCGGTCGAATACACACCTGATCTACAGCTCACCGGCAACGCTTGCATTTAACTCACCGGGAGCAGAAGGATTCGGAGTAAAAAGAGCGGGACTTGCTGTGCCGGATTCGATCATGCTGATCGTGGCACCGGGCTGCTGTGGACGAAATACTTCGCTTATCAGTTCCATGAGGGAATATGATAACCGTTTTTTCTATCTGATGATGGACGAGACCGATATTGTAACGGGACGTCATTTGAAAAAGATTCCGAAGGCAGTAGAAGAAATCTGCAATTGCTGTGAAAAGAGACCGTCTGTTGTGATGATCTGTATTACCTGTGTAGATGCTCTTCTTGGGACGGACATGGAGCGTGTGTGCAGAAAAGCGGAAGAAAGAGCCGGACTTCCGGTTCGGCCATGCTACATGTACGCGCTGACAAGAGAAGGAAGAAAGCCGCCGATGGTGCATGTACGTCAGTCTTTATATTCCCTTCTGGAGCCAAAGAAGAAAAAAGGAAATGTGGTGAACCTGCTTGGATTTTTCTCGCCGCTGATCGATGAGTGTGAGCTGTATGATCTTTTGCACAGCGCAGGGGTTAAGACCATCCATGAAATCTCCAGATGCAAGGACTATGAGGAATATCAGACCATGTCTGAGGCAAATTTTAATCTGGTACTTCACCCGGAAGCCAGATTTGCAGCAGAGGATTTTCATAACCGTCTGCAGATTCCGTTTATTGAACTCAGGAGACTCTACCAGACAGACAAGATCGCCAGCCAATATCAGGCATTTGGGAAAGTGCTTGGGGTGACATTTTCTGATGAAGTTTATCGTGAAAAAGCGGAAGAAACCGTGGCGAAATTCAAAGAGAAACGGCCGGATGCAAGCTTTGCGATCGGGGAATGCATGAACGGAGATCCATTTGAAATGGCACTTGCGATGATCAAATATGGATTTAAGGTGCCGGAAATCTATGGAACACTGACAGCAGAGAACTTTATTTACCTGAACCAGTTATCCCAGCTCAGCCCGGAGACGAAGGTATTTTCCAATATGGAACCGACCATGCTGTACTACGATCCGGAAAAGAGCGGCGTGAATATGACCATTGGAAAGGATGCGGGATACTATCATCCGGATCAGCCGAATGTGATCTGGAATCAGGACAGACAGCCTTATGGTTATGCAGGTGTGACACGGTTGTTTGAAACCCTTTTGGAGGTGTAGTATGAGAGGACTTAGAAAATATCTGACACCATTTGCACCGGATCAGTCGGGCGCAGTGTCTGTGTTATATGAACTTGGCGGAATCATCGTCATCTGCGACGCGGGAGGATGCACAGGAAATGTCTGCGGTTTTGATGAGCCGAGATGGTTTGAACGGAAAAGTGCAGTATTCAGCGCAGGACTTCGTGATATGGATGCAATCCTTGGAAGAGACGACCGTCTGGTCGCAAAGCTGGTCGATGCAGCTGATAAGATTGATGCGAATTTTGCAGCGATTGTCGGCACTCCGGTTCCGGCTGTGATCGGAACGGATTACCAGGCACTGAAAAGAATGTGTGAAAAAAAGACCGACCTTCCGATTCTTGCCATTGATACCGACGGAATGGAGCTTTACGATAAAGGGGAAGAAAAAGCGTATCTTGCATTATTTACTGCATTTGCAAAGGAAAAATATGAGGTATGCAAAGAAAAAGTCGGTATCCTTGGAATGACGCCACAAGATGTAAGCGATCTGAAAGCAGCAGATAAAGTAAGAGAGGAACTGAAAAAAGAAGGAAAAGAAGCCATTTGTTATGGAATGGGCGATGGGCTTGAGGCAGTAGAAAGGGCATCGGAAGTTGGCAAAAATATTGTTGTATCTGCGGCAGCACTGGAAGTAGCCAAATATTTGGAAAAGACCTTTGGTACGCCGTATGAGATCGGTTATCCGGCAGCAGGTGAGTTGGTTCCGAATCTGGACTATCAGGGAAAGAAGATCCTTGTGGTACACCAGCAGGTGATGGCGGAAGCAATCCGGCAGGAAATTCTTAAAAGAGAGAATTCGGCAGAGGTGCAGACAGCAACCTGGTTTATGAGGAAAAAAGAGCTTGCCTGTCCGCAGGATGTGTCGTTGCGTGAGGAAGATGATTATATCGATCTTGTGAAAAATGGTGGATTTGATATCATTTTCGCAGATGCATGTATGGAAAAAATGGTTCCGGATTTTCAGGGAATCTTCGTAAATACAAGACATTTTGCAGTGTCAGGGAGACTGTGTGAATAGATGAAAAATGAAGTGACAAAACAGATCCGCGTCTATGGGATCGTGCAAGGCGTAGGATTTCGTCCGACTGTAAGCAGGCATGCGGCTACACATCAGATCCGGGGCAGCGTGTCCAATAAAGGTCCGTATGTGGAAATCTTTGCGCAGGGACCGGAAGAGGCAGTGGATGGATTTATCTCGGATATTGAGAATAAGCCGCCGAAGCGGGCAGCAATTTTGAAAATGAATATTGAGCCGGTAGAAGAAGCAGAAGACTTTACGGAGTTTGCGATCATTGAAAGTGAAAAGACGAAAGGTGAGATTTTTGTCTCACCGGATATTGCAATTTGTGATGAATGCAAGGAAGAAATGTTTGATCCGAAGAACCGTAGATATCTGCATCCATTTATCAACTGTACCTGCTGTGGACCAAGACTTACGATCCTGGATGCCCTTCCGTATGACCGGGAGCGCACCAGCATGAAAGAATTTCCGATGTGTCCGGATTGCGCAAAAGAATATTATGATCCGGCAACCCGGAGATACGATGCACAGCCAGTCTGTTGTAACGAGTGTGGTCCGGAGGTCTACCTGATCGGCAGAGAAGAACGCGGAAGAGACGCAATCATTTACACCAGACGAACCATTGCAGAAGGCGGAATTGTGGCGATTAAGGGGATTGGAGGTTTCCACCTGTGCTGCGATGCGACTAATGAAGAGGCGGTGAAGCGCCTCAGAGAACTGAAAAAACGTCCGGCGAAACCATTTGCAGTTATGGCAAAAGATCTGGAATCTGTGAAAAGAGAATGCCTGGTCAGTGAAGAACAGGAAAAAATTCTGACCGGACATCAAAAACCAATCCTGCTTTTGGACAAAAAAGAAGATGGTGAAGAAACACTTTGCGAAAGTATTGCACCTGGTAATCCAAAGGTTGGAGTAATGTTGCCGTATGCACCGGTACAGCTTCTGCTCTTTACCTATGATGATGGAATCCGGATGCCGTCTTTTTTGGTTATGACCAGTGGAAATACATCCGGTGCACCGATCTGCAGGGAGGACAAAGAAGCGATTCAGGAACTTTCCCGTCTGTGCGACTGTATGCTTTCCCACAACCGGAAAATCCGGATCCGTGCCGATGATTCGGTGATGGATTTTTATAAAAATGAGCCATATATGATCCGCAGATCCAGAGGCTATGCGCCACTTCCGACCATGGTTCAGATGTCGTGGAAAGGGCAGGTACTTGCCACTGGAGGAGAACTGAAAAATACATTCTGTATCGGTGTGGACGGCAGATTTTACCCATCCCCTTATGTGGGAGATCTGGAAGATCTGCGCACCGTGGAAGCTTTAAAAGAAACGATCGGCAGAATGGAAACACTTCTGGAGGTAGAACCAAAGGTTGTGGCATGCGATCTGCATCCGAAATACAATGCGACAGTTGTTGCGGAAGAACTTGGACTTCCGGTTCTGAAGATACAGCACCATTTTGCACATATTCTGTCCTGTATGGCAGAAAATGACTGCGAAGATCCGGTGATCGGCGTTTCCTTTGACGGAACCGGCTATGGAACGGATGGGACCATCTGGGGTGGAGAAATTCTTCGTTGTGATTACAATGGATTTGAAAGACTTGGCAGCATTAAGCCATTCTGGCAGGTAGGTGGAGATCTTTCTGCAAAAGAAGGCTGGCGAATTGCCGGTTCTCTTCTCTATGAAGAATTGCAGGATAAAGAAAAAACGGTCGAATGGATGAAGAAACTGGAGCTTTGCACCGAACCGGAGGCAAAAGTACTGGTGACAATGACCGGACGACACCTGAATGCTGTTCGATCTACCAGTGCCGGCCGTCTCTTTGATGGAGTCAGTGCTATCCTCGGAATCCGGAAAAAATCCACTTTCGAGGGAGAAGCATCTACGGCATTAGAGTTTGCAGCAGAAGCTTACGAAAAAACAATGCAGCATCCATACGAACCCATCATGCTTAAGCCATTTACAGAAACGGCAGAAGACCGCCTGATTCTAAATACCGGCGAATTAGCCAAAAACCTCGCAAAAAAACGTCTTGCCGGGGAAGATACCGGACAACTTGCATACGAGTTCCACCAGGTACTTGCAAGACAGATCATATCCGCAGCCCTTACAGCAAGTCATCAGACCGGAATCCGGAAAGTTGCCCTAAGCGGCGGAGTTTTCCAGAACCGCTTACTACTACGGCTGGTAGAAGAAGGTCTGGTTAAGCAAGGTCTCATCACCCTGCACCATCACCTCATTCCACCAAATGACGGAGGATTGTCACTTGGTCAGGCAGCCTACGCAATGGCATATTTACAAAAGCATGAGATAAAATAAAACCAGACATAAAAATATTTTAAACAGAGTTAATCTAAAAACTATTACAAATTACAATAAAAGAGGAAAAGGACCACCAGGAACAAACAAATCAGGAATTGACAACAAGGCACTGCCTTGTCAATTCCCCCTTTGTCAACACGTTAAATTTTAGGAAGCGCCAGCAGGGAGAGAAAACAATTGGGACCGGCTGCATTTGCAGGAGCCCGAGCGTTCTCTTGGAAACTGCAGTGTTGCGTTATTTACAGAAATCCATCTGTTTGAGCGAAGCGAGTTATGGATTTCTGTAAATGCTCTTAGCAACACGAAGCCTTCCTAGAGAACACCGGACTCCGAAACCGCAGCCGGTCCCAATTGTTTTCTCTCCCTGCGTCCCTTCCCCAAAAAAGGAGGAATTACCCACATGTGTGTTGGATTATCAGCAAAAGTTGTAAAAATCAGTAACGGAACCGCCGTCGTTGACGCAGACGGTGCAAAAAGAGAGGTTTCATCCAAGCTCCTGGAGAATCTGGAACCAGGTGATTACGTCATGGTCCACGCCGGAGTTGCGATCGCAAAGATCACCGATGAAGATGAAAGCGAGACCGATCAGCTTATGGAGGAACTGCTGTAATGGAAGAACAAAAGAAACGAACAGCCAGAGAGATCATAGAAAATTATGACGGACCGGCAGTGCGGATCATGGAAGTATGCGGAACCCATACCCATGAAATTTTCCGTCTGGGGATCCGAAAACTTTTACCAAAGCAGGTAGAACTGATCTCAGGACCGGGATGCCCGGTCTGCGTAACACCGGTCAGCTTCATTGATGAAGCAATTTATCTGGCGTTGGAGAAGCAGGTGACGATCTGTACATTTGGTGATCTGGTCCGCGTACCGGGAAGTCAGATGAGCCTTGCCGGAGCAAGAGAAAAAGGAGCAAAGATCCATATCGTTTATTCACCGGCAGATGCGGAAAAATATGCGAAAGATCATCCGGAAGAACAGGTGACATTTTTATCCGTTGGGTTTGAGACAACGACACCTGCAGGATGCCTTTCGGTTAAACAGGCAAAGGAAGATGGAATTTCCAATTATTCTCTTCTGGTTGCCAATAAGACGATGCCGGGAGCCTACGAGGCACTCAAAGGCAGTGCGGATGTATTTTTATATCCGGGACACGTCAATGCAATCACGGGGACTGAACTTTGTGAGGAACTGGTAAAAGAAGGAGTCAGCGGTGTGGTAGCAGGATTTACGGCAAAAGAACTGCTCACAGCACTTGCAGTCGCACTGGTACGCTTCCAGGAAGGAAAGCCGTTCTTCGTAAACTGCTATCCGAGAGTTGTCACCAGAGAAGGAAGCCGTGAGGCACAGAGGCTGGTGAATGAACTGATGGAAGGATGCGACAGCGAGTGGAGAGGTCTTGGAATCATTCCGGGATCCGGTATGCAGCTGAGAGAAGAATGGGAAGCATACGATGCCAGAAAGAAATACAATATGCCAAAGATCGAAGGAAAAGCAAATCCGGCATGCCGCTGCGGAGATGTACTGCAGGGAAAATGCAAACCGTCCGACTGCAAGGTGTTTGGCAAGGTATGTACACCGCAGCACCCGGTAGGAGCCTGCATGGTATCCGGCGAAGGCGCATGCTCGGCTTACTATATGTATGATACCAGGGGATAAAGATCAGAACAATCCGGTATCAGGGAAACGAAGGAACGGAACACCGGAACAATCCGGTATCATATATACGGAAACGATTAGGAGAGAAGGAAGTTAAAAATGGAAAATAAAATGGACAACCAGACAGTAACTATGGCACACGGAGCCGGCGGAAAGCAGACTTCAGAGTTGATCGATAAAGTATTTGCAGCACATTTTGCCAATCCGGACCTGACTGCGGATGATGCGGCAGTTCTTACACCACCAGTCGGAAAGATGGCAGTATCTACGGATGGATTTATTGTATCTCCGGCATTCTTCCCAGGAGGAAATATCGGAAAGCTTTCCATCTGCGGAACAGTTAATGACCTTGCATGTATGGGAGCAAAACCACTTTATCTGACTTGTGCATTTGTAATTGAAGAAGGATTTCCGATGGAAAAACTGGAAGAGATTGCAGCAGCAATGGAGAAAACGGCAAAAGAAGCCGGTGTCCGTATTGTATCCGGAGATACCAAGGTAGCAGGAAAGGGACAGGTAGACGGTGTATTTATCACAACAACCGGAATGGGACAGATCGAGGACGGCGTAAAAGTCGGAGGAGAACTGGCACAGCCGGGAGACGCGATCATTGTGACCGGAGATGTGGGACGCCATGGTTGTACGATCCTTCTTGCAAGAGAAGACTTCGGAATCGAAGCGGATGTGACCAGTGACTGTGCACCACTATGGCATACTGTAGAAGAAGTGATAAATGCAACACATGATCTGCATGTCATCCGTGATGCGACAAGAGGTGGAGTTGGAACAGTACTTTATGAGATTGCGGGACAAAGTAATGTTGGAATCCGTCTGAATGCTGAAAAAGTTCCGGTTGCACCGGAAGTGAAGGGAGTCTGCGGAATGCTTGGACTGGAGCCACTTTACCTTGCATGTGAAGGAAGAATGGTCATTATGGCACCAAAAGCAGAGGCAGAAAAGATTGTAGAAGTACTGCACAAATGTCCGTATTCACAGAATGCGGCAATTATCGGAGAAGTAACTGCAGAGCAGCCGGGGAAAGTAGTCATGACTACAGAAATCGGAACGCAGGCACTTCTTCCACAGCCGGGCGGAGAATTGCTGCCACGTATCTGCTAAACAATCTGAAATGCGGAATCGGTGACATTTCAAAAAGAAAGGAGACTTTTCATGGACACCAGAGTAGCAGTCATTTCAATTATTGTGGAGAATCCTGCCGCGATTGAGGAACTGAACCATTACCTGCATGAAGCAGGAGAGTATATCATTGGAAGAATGGGAATTCCGTACCGGGAGAAGGGAATTAATATCATCAGCATCGCCATTGATGCACCGCAAGATATGATCAGTGCTTTGTCAGGGAAGATCGGGCGTCTGAATGGGGTATCCACAAAAACGGCGTACTCGAACGTCATTACGAAAGCGGAGGAAAAAGCGGAATGAAAAAGATAGCAGTGTACGGAAAAGGCGGGATCGGAAAATCCACAACTGTATCCAATCTTGCGGTGGCACTTGCCGAAAAAGGATACAAGGTCATGCAGATCGGCTGTGATCCGAAGGCGGATTCGACCATCCAGCTCCGACACGGAAAGGAGATTCCAACCGTACTGGAAATGTTCCAACAGAAGAAACAGAATCTAAAACTGGAAGATATGGTTACGGTTGGCTATGCAGGTGTGGTCTGTGTAGAAGCAGGTGGACCGACACCGGGACTTGGATGTGCAGGACGCGGGATTATCACCGCCCTTGAGAAGCTGGAAGAAACCGGTGCTTATGAGACCTACCAGCCGGATATCGTGTTATATGATGTACTTGGTGATGTAGTCTGCGGTGGCTTTTCCATGCCAATGCGAAAAGGCTATGCGGATCAGGTATTCATCATCACATCCGGTGAAAATATGGCGATCCATGCCGGGGCCAATATTGCAATGGCAGTAGAGAATTTCAGGAACCGGGGATATGCTTCCCTTGGCGGTATTATTTTAAATAAAAGAGAGGTTCCGAGAGAGGAAGAAAAGGTGCGGGAGCTTGCAGGGGATTTTCACACGCAGATCATTGGACAGCTTGACCGGAGCGAACTTGTGATGGAAGCAGAAGAAGCCGGTAAGGTTCTGCTGGAATACGCACCGGATTCTCAGATGGCAGAGGAATACCGGAAGCTGGCAGATCAGATCCTTGCAGTGTGCGGAGAGGAGAGACCATGTTAAAACGGGTAGGACATCCGGTGGATGAAAAAGGCGCGGCAGTAGCCATCAAGGATGCCACATTTCCGGTTCCATTTGCACCGGGGCTTGAATTTAACTCGCCGGTTCACGGCAACTGGAACATCGTACATACCGGAATGCTGATGCCGGAGGCAAGACAGATCTATGTCTGTGCAGATAACTGCATGCGAGGTGTGGTGCTGACAGCGGCGGAAATGAATGCGGCTGACCGGTTTTCCTTTGTGATCGTAAAAGAAGAGAATCTGTTAAATGGAAATCTGGAGGACATCACCATCGAAGGCGTGACGGATGTGCTGAATAAGTTGGAAGAAAAACCGAAAGCAGTTCTTTTATTTACCGTCTGTCTGCATCATTTTCTGGGATGCGATCTGGAACGGGTGTATCAGGAACTGGAAGAGAGGTTCCCAAAGATTACATTTATCCGCTGTTATATGGATCCGATCATGCAGAAGCATGGACCGACACCGGATCAGAAGCTGAGAAAAGCGATTTATGAGCCACTTCCAAAGCGAAAAGCAGATGAAAAAGCTGTGAGTTTTCTCGGCAGTGATTTCGTACTGGAAAAAAATGCAGATCTGAAACGAATCGTCCGGGCACATCAGGGAATCTTCCGGGAACTGCCGGGATGTAAAAGCTGGGAAGACTATCTGGCACTTTCCGAAGGGAAACTTTTTATATCTTCTTATCCACCATCTAAGTATGGTGCGGAAGCGCTTTCAGAGCGTCTGAAACGACCATACCTGTATCTGCCGGGCAGCTTTGATTATGAAGAGATCACAGCACAGCTGGAAAATTTTTGCCAGACAATGGGCTATGGAAAGCTGGAGGAAACGATTTCAGTAGAAGGGGAAATTGATGCCTGTGAAAAGGCACTGGAAAAGGCGCATGAGGTGATCGGAGACACTGCGGTTGCCATTGATTATCTGTACCATCCACGTCCACTGGGACTTGCAAAGCTTCTGCTTACTCATGGCTTCCGGGTAATACGGATCTATCTGGATTCCATCAGTCCGGAAGAAAAAGCAGAATTTGAGTGGCTGAAGGAGCATGCACCGGATCTGCAGTTGATTGCAACGATCCAGGTGAAAATGCGTGTGCTTCCGAGAACATCGGATGAAAAAATACTGGCGATCGGACAGAAGGCGGCATGGTTTACAGGAAGTCCGTATTTTGTCAATATGGTACAGGGCGGCGGCCTTTACGGATTTGACGGGATCCGCAGGACGGCAGAGCTTATGGCCGAAGCATTTACCGAAGAAAAAGACACGGAAGATCTGGTTGTGCGAAAAGGATGGGGGTGTGAAAGCTGTATATGAGACAATCTTATCGAATCATACCAATTTATACATCGGATGTATCCGGTGTGTGTTCTGCACTTTATGAGCTTGGCGGCATGACAGTTATGCACGACCCGTCCGGATGCAATTCGACCTACAACACTCACGATGAGATCCGCTGGTACGATCAGGACAGTCTGATCTATATTTCCGGTCTGACAGAAATTGATGCGATCATGGGAAATGATGAAAAATTTCTGGATGATATCAAAGAGGCAGCAAGGGAGCTGCATCCGAAATTTATTGCCCTTGCAGGATCCCCAATTCCGTATATGAATGGAACCGATTTTCCGGCACTGGCACAGGTACTGGAAGAAGAAACCGGGATTCCTGCATTTGCAGTACCTACGAACGGAATGCATGATTATGTGTATGGGGCAGGAATTGCATTAGAGGAGATCGCGAAAAGATTTACCGGGGAAAAGACAGGACGGATTCAGGCACGCACCGTCAATCTGCTTGGTGTGACACCACTGGACTTTGGACCGGTATCTCATGTAGAGGTGCTGAAAGAGAACCTGAAAGCCTGTGGATGGAAGGTGCTGTCTATCTGGGCAATGGGAGATGAACTGGATGCATTTTTGCAGGCAGGAGAAGCAGAGGTGAATCTGGTGGTATCTTCGGTCGGGCTTCGTGCGGCGAAAGTACTGGAAGAAAAGTTCGGAACCCCGTATGTGGTTGGAACGCCGATTGGTTCTTATACAGAGCGGATTGCGAAAGCACTGGAAGAAAAAGAGCAGATACCATATCGAAAGGATCGGATGCAGGGTGAAATTGAAGAAATCATGGAGCAGAAGGGAAACAGAAATCCGGCATCGGGAGAAGAAATAAAGAAGCCTGAAGCGGCAGGCAGACAAAAGAAAGTGACTCTGATCGGAGAACCGGTGACCATGGAATCTCTGGCAGCAGGGATCGAACAGAAATATGGCTGTCCGGTGGAAGTTCTCTGCCCGCTGGAAAAAACAGAAGGTCTGCTTTGCAGACAGGACAGATGGATCTGTGGGGAAGAAGAGATGGAAGAAGCATTGAAAGATGCAGAAATCATTGTAGCGGATCCATTGTATCAGCCAATCTGTCCGAAGCATTGTATGTTTTATGAACTGCCGCATATTGCATTTTCCGGAAGAATTTATCTGAAAAGGCTTCCGGTGCTGGGACAACTGATTTAGATGCGGTAAAAATGGATCAAATTCTCACAAAAGAGATTGATCCATTTTTTGTTTCCGTTTTTTCTATAACAGGAAATTGCATTTCCTGTTATTAAAAGGTCTCCGGCAGGTTTCAAAATATTGTCATGATCAATTTTGTGACAGAAAAATTAAATAAAGCATTAAAAACAGTATCTTTTTTGCGAAAGAACTGATATAATTTATAACAAATCATTTAATTATGAGAGGATGTTTGTGGTTTTAGAAATCATATTATGGATAATAAGGTTCTTTTTCGGAGCTGGCATCTTCAGCTTCTTACATATTGTCATTGATAAATTAACATACGGGAAAAGCGCAATATGTGCAAAGAGCAAGAGGATTGCAAGATATTTCTTAGTGGAATTAACAGGTGGAGTATCCATGACCGGTTGTGCGATTGTATATGGTTGCGGGAAAATGGGTGTGATTTCTCTAAGAGGCGCAGTTTTTTTTATATATTTGGGAATACTGTTTGTGATTGCCTTGGTTGACTGGCATATACAGATGATTTATGATCGATTTCATATTATGATCTTGATACTTGCGGTTTTGGACTTTATGCTTTATCCGGAGATGGGAATTGCTACAAGACTGACCGGTATGGGAATCATATCAGTGCCGATGCTGGTGCTGGCACTTGCAATTCCAGGGGCTTTCGGAGGCGGAGATATCAAGCTGATGTCGGTAAGCGGATTGCTTATTGGTGGCGCGTCAATGATATGTGCAATGTGTATTGGGATTATAACAGGAGGTGCTTATGTGACACTGATGCTGGTACGAAAGAGGCTGAATAAAACAGATCAGTTTGCGTTTGGACCATTTCTTGCGTTTGGACTTGCAACTGCAATTTTTCTGGGAGATAAGATGGCAGTGTGGTATCTGCAGTTTGGGGCGGTATAGGCAGAAAATGATATGCTACCCTCATATAGGACAATGAAATATAAAAGTCCTATATGGGGGTATTTTCATGTTCAGAAAGAGTAAG